>JANQJE010000248.1 GCA_028281795.1 Cohaesibacteraceae bacterium
GCTGCGTTGCAGGCCGGTTGCGGTGATAACACCGCGGCCCGTCCCGCGCCTTGCACCGAACCAAAACCCACGGCGCTCAAACGCTTCCACCTAAGAACAGAACGCTCTAAGCAACCGGCTTGGTTCTCGTCAGGTGTGGTGCTAGAGGCATCGCACCGAAACGATGGAGCCAGCATGCAATTTGCCAGTGACAACTGGGCCGGGGTCTCTCCGCAGGTCGCCGAAGCTCTTTCTGCTAGCGCCGATGGCTTCGCCAGTGCCTATGGCTCCGATGATGTGAGCGCCAAAGCACGCGACGCGCTGGGTGCTTTCTTTGATCGTGATGTCGACGTCTTCTTCACTGCGACCGGCTCAGCGGCCAATATGCTTGCCTTAAGTGCAGTGGCCCGTCCGGGGGGCGTGGTGTTCACCCACAAGGACGCGCATATCTGCGTCGATGAGGCGGCCGGGCCGGAGTCCATTGTCGGTATGAAGCTGCACGGCCTTCAAGGCCGTCAGGGGCGCATCAGCGCCAACGAGTTGCTGGAGGCTATGGCAACATACCCTGCTGATGCCGTCCACCGAGGGCGTGGTCTGGCTATCTCCATGACGCAGGCGACCGAGCTTGGCACCACGTACTGCGTGATGGATGTTGCGGCCATTGGATCGATCGCCCGTCGCAACGGGCTCATTTTGCACGTGGATGGCGCGCGCTTTTCCAACGCCTTGGTCAGTCAGAATGTGACGCCGGCGGCCATCACCCATGAATCAGGCGTCGATCTGATGTCCCTTGGCTTTACCAAGAATGGTGCGTGGGCCTCGGAAATGGTCGTTTCGTTCCGGCCCGACCTTAAGGATGATCTCACCTATCGCCACAAGCAGATGGGCCAGGTCTTCTCCAAGAACCGGTTTGCTGCGGCGCAAGCTCTTGCCATGCTCAAAGATGATCACTGGAAAGTTCTGGCGAGCCACGCCAACCATATGGCGATGCGGTTGTCAGATGGTGTCGCAAGCCTTGCCGGATGCCGCCTTGCTGCGCCAACCGAGATCAATGAGGTCTTTGCCATCATACCCACGGCGCTCGCTGAGCGTTTGCGCCAAGCCGGAGCAGTGTTCGCCAACTGGTCATCCGATACGGCTGAAGCCGATGTGGCACCGGGCGATCAGGAGGTTATGGTGCGGTTGGTGACAAGTTTCGCAACCACCGATGATCAGGTGGATGCTTTTCTGGATGTTGCGGGCCAGGCTGAAGCCGCTTAACGAAAAAAGCCCGGCAATGCTGCCGGGCTTTCCAGACTGAAATTCGAACAGGCTTACGACCTCTTGGCGTCCACTTCGATGGCTGCCGTGTCGCTCGACCCGTTGGTGGTGCCATTGGTGATCGCGATTTTGCGCGGTTTCATGGCTTCGGGAAGCTCACGCTTCAGCTCGATATGAAGCAAGCCGTTTTCGATCGAAGCTCCATCGACCTCAACATAGTCGGCAAGCTGGAAACGGCGTTCGAAGTTCCGGGCCGCAATGCCGCGATAGAGGATTTCTCGGGTATCGCTGGCAACGTCCGCGCTCTTTTCACCGCGCACATGAAGCGTGTGGTTCTTGGTTTCCACATGCAATTCATCAGGGCCGAAACCGGCTACCGCCATGGAAATGCGGTAGGCGTTCTCGCCGGTGCGCTCGATGTTGTAGGGCGGGTAAGAATTAGTCTCGTTCGAGACGGTCTGGTCGAGCAGTGAAAACAAGCGATCAAAACCAACGGTCGAACGATAAAGGGGCGAATAATCAACACGCATTGTCGTGTCCTCCATAAGAAGCAACAGGGTTTAACGTCAGGTGCTACCTGCCCGTCCGGCCACATGTCCGGGCGATGATGCCGGTCGGCCATCATCTAACGGTCAAGCTGCGTGAAGGCCCGTTTCGGCGCCTTCGACCCTATAGCTGCGTATTGAGATGCCTGATTTCAAGGGGTGGACAGGGTTGATTGCAGGCCGCGCCGCGGCCCGATCCGGTCGTTCTTGTCTGAACCGAAAATGAACAGGCGCTTCCAGATGAGTTCAGGGGGCGGCCGCTACGTTCTGATCATCGCTGAGGCAAGCCACCTGCTCCCTTCACCCCAACCACCTTTGGCTCAGCAATCGACAGTCAAGGAGATGATCATGACGAACCGTAAAGCTCTCATCAAAACGGCCATTGCCGGTGCGCTGGCCTTCGGTACGCTGGCCGGTACTGCCGGTGTCGCCAGCGCAACGGATTTCCACTTCAGCTGGTCGACCCCGCAAGGCACCTTCTATCTGGGCCCCAACGGTTCGCATTATCAACCACGCCACTACCATCGGCGCCATGTGACACCCATTCGTCATCAGCTGCGTCCGCGTCAGGCGCGTCGCATTCTTCGCCACGCCGGTTTCCGTGACATCTCGTTCCTGCGCGAGCGCCGCAACGTCTACGTTTTCGAAGCGCGCGGCCAACGTGGCTACCGCCGCATCGCCGTCAACAAGTTCAACGGCAACATTATCTGGCGCTGGGGTCGTCGCTGATCGCCTTCTGATCTCTTCACCAAATGAGCTTGGATAGCTGCCAACTCCGCCCTCCAGGCGGTTAACCGGGCTCCGGGCTGGCGTCTCTTTCGGGAGGCGCCAGCCTTTTTCGTACGCACGCAATGCCTGGTTGCAAGGTTTTGGCAAGTCGGGCAAGACAGCAGCGATGGCGGTCGTAAAACCCAAAATGGTCGAGGATGACTCGCGACCTGAATCCCTTGTGGGTGAAGGCGGCGCGTTTCTCTACTGGGTCAAAGGGATGCCGATGCAGCGCCTGCATCGCGTCTTCTACCTCTCAGTTGGATTGCGGCGCAGCGCGCGGGTTCGGGTGGCACACTTTCGGCCGCTCGGCACGGCCATCGGCACGGTCATCCTGATGCATGGGCGCAGCGAGTTCATCGAGAAGTATGCCGATATAATCGCGCATTATGTAAAGCTTGGATTCGTCGTCGTGACGTTCGACTGGCGCGGGCAGGGGCTTTCCAGCCGCATTCTGCGGAACGAACCGCGCAAGGGCCATATTCACGATTTCGATGCCTATGTCCGCGATCTTCAGATCGTCATCGAGAAGGGCGTGCTGCCTGATTGTCCCTTACCGCTGGTAGGGCTTGCGCATTCGATGGGTGGCCTGATCGCGCTGCACATGCTGGTACGCAAACCGCTATGGTGCGACCGCCTGGTGCTGTCGGTGCCTCTGTTGCGGTACAATGTCCGC
>JANQJE010000271.1 GCA_028281795.1 Cohaesibacteraceae bacterium
GGCGGAGTTGATCAGCACGTCGATGCGGCCCCAGCGGTCCATGGCGCTGTCGACAAGCTTCTGCAGATCCGCCGTTTCAAGGTTCGACCCGGTGACGCCCACACCACCCAATTCCCTGGCCAGGGCCTCGCCCTTGCCGGAAATGGACAGAATACCCACGCCGTAGCCTTTTTCTGCCAGATGCCGCGCTGCCGCCGCTCCCATGCCACTGCCACCCGCCGTAATCAGCGCGATCTTTTGCGATGTCATTGGACACTCCTTTTCAAAGTCGGCGCGACCATGCCCAATTGCCGCTGCGGTCGCAATGGCTTGCAAAATGATTGACAGTCGAAGGGGTGCGATGACACTCCCTGCCGAAAAAAGGGGTAGCTTATGGATATGGGTATTGCCGGGCGCAAGGCTTTGTTGACCGGCGCGAGCAAAGGTATGGGACGGGCCTGCGCGTTCGCGCTGGCGCAAGAAGGCGTTTCCCTGACTATCGTGGCTCGCGGTCTTGATGCGCTCGAACATACAGCTGCCGATATCCGCACCGAAACGGGCGCGGAGGTCGCAATTGTTTCCGCCGATGTAACGACACCGGGCGGCCGGGCAGCTGCACTTTCCGCCTGCCCGGAACCTGACATCCTGCTCAACAATGCCGGTGGTATGAAGCCGGGCGATTTTCGCGATCATGACCGTGATACCTGGATCGAAGCGCTCGATCTGATGATGCTTGCGCCGATCGAGATGATCCGGGCGACCTTTGACGGAATGGTCGCGCGCGGCTTCGGCCGCATCGTCAACATCACCTCGCGCGGCGTGAAGATACCTCATGCCGAGCTATCGTTGTCGAACGGCGCGCGGACGGGCCTGGTTGGCTTCTGCGCGGGTATCGCCCGGCTGGGTGTGGCGCACGATGTGACGATCAACAACATCCTGCCCGGTATCGTCGACAGTGATGGTCAGCGTCAGCACGTCGAGACGCTCGCCAAGGCTGGTGGAACCAGTTTCGAAGATATCTGGGCTACGCGCGCCGCCAAGAGCCCGGCCAAGCGCTTTGGACGGCCCGAGGAGATCGGCGCGTTGTTTGCCTTTCTCGCATCAGCCCATGCCGGACTCATGACCGGGCAATCGATCTTGATGGATGGCGGCGATTATCCCGGCACGCTTTGACGGACAGCCAACAAACACTAAGGTAAGGCAATCCCGCCATAGGAGACCTGACATGACCCATGCCAAGCCGGAAGGCTCTTTCGTTGCGCTCATCACGCCGATGAATGAAGACGGTTCGATCGATTACGAAGGTTTTCGTACGCTCATCGATTGGCACGCTGAGAATGGCACGTCGGCGCTGCTCATTATGGGGTCGACCGGCGAAGTGTCGATGCTGTCAGCGGACGAACGGCGCGACATCGTTCGCAACACGCTGAAGATGCGCAAGCCGGGCATGACGATGTGGTACGGTTGCACGGGCAACAACACGGTAACCACCATCGAGTACACACGCTTTGCCGCAGAGGAAGGCGCCGATGGCGCCATCATAGCCGCACCTTCCTACATCTGTGCCGACAATGCCGCGATCACCGATTATGCGCTGGCGGTGCTCGACAGTGCCGATCTGGCGATGGGTTTTTACAACAATCCCCCACGCGTCAAGACCGACCTGCACTGGTCGGATTTGTTGCGCCTTGCCGACCACCCCAACATGGTGGTCTTGAAGGAGTCGACGACACGCGTCGGGCAGGTTGCGCAAATGTGTGCAGCCAAACCGGACATGTCGATCATGTGCTGCTGCTCACCCAATCTGGGGCTCGTGATCCCGACCATGGCGCTTGGCGGGCATGGGACGGCCAATATGACCGGTAATCTGATCCCGCGAGAAATGGCTGTGATCTCCAAACCCTGGGAAAGCGGCGAGGATGCCTTTGCCTGCAGACAGGCCTGGCTCGACAACCTGCCTGTGCTGCATTTCGCGTACTCGGCGATCAATCCTGTGGCTGTGAAGACGCTGATGCGCGCCATCGGCTTGCCGGCCGGGCCGCTGCGCGAACCTTTGCAGGCTTTACCCGAACCGGCACTGAAGCAGGCACTGGAAATGGTGCAACGGCTTGGTCTTGATCAGCGCTATGGTTTCAACACCGGACCGACGGCAATGGCGGCTGCTGAATGACGCTTCGGCTATTCTGAAGCCAACAATGCGATGACGACTCTGGTTCTTGGCGCGGGCGTGATCGGTCTTGCGACAGCCTATGCGCTTCACAAGGCAGGTGACGATGTTCATGTCGTGGAACGGCTGGATGGTCCGGGCCTTGCGACAAGCTTTGGCAATGCCGGTGGGCTTTGCCCGGGCTTTGCCGGGCCATGGGCGGCCCCGGGTATGGTGGCGAAGGCGCTCAAATGGATGGTTGCGCCGTCGGCCCCGCTGAAGATCAGGCCACGTCTGGATACCCGACAATGGGCCTGGCTGCTGCAGTTTGCGCGTGAGTGCAATGCAGATCGTAGCGCCGCCAACAAGCGCGCCATGCAGGCGATTGCGCACTACAGCCAGGCACAGCTGGCGGCACTTGTCGAGGACACCGGGATCACCTTCGACCATGGCCATGGCGGCGTCTTGCAGACGTTCCGGTCCGAGGAGGCGTTGGATGCCGGTGAGCGCGCGGCCTCTGTTCTTGAGAACCTTTCCATCCCTCATCGCCTCGTCCCACCGCACGAAATCGCTCAGATCGAACCGGCTCTGGCTGGATCATCGGCGCAGTTTACCGGTGCGCTTCATCTGCCGAATGATCAGACAGGCGATTGCGCGGCCTTTTGCCAGGCGCTTGCCGACTGGCTGACCGAACGGGGAGGACGTTTTTCCTATGGTGTTGACGTTCAATCCATTCGCATCAAGGGCGCGCGCTTTGAGGCTCTTGAAACTGCGCAAGGCGTTATCGAAGGCCAACGGGTTGTTCTGGCCGCTGGTCCTTTCGCCAATCGCCTGCTGAAACCACTCGGGTCTGCGCAGCCGCTCTATCCGGTGAAAGGCTACTCACTGACCTATGAACTGGACGAGGATATTGCCGTACCGCGTTCATCGGTGATGGACGAGGACTCCAAGTTGATGTTCACGCGCCTCGGCAATCGGCTGCGGGTGGGTGGTGTGGCAGAGCTTTCAGGCTTTGACAGCACCCTGCGGGCAGCACAGATTGGTGCAATTCGGGCCGAAACGGAGGCTCTGTTTCCGTCCCTTCGCGGTTTGGCCGAACCGACGCCATGGTGTGGTTTTCGCCCGATGACACCGGATGGACGCGCACGCATCGGGGCCGCGCCGGGTCTGGACGGTGTATGGCTCAATCTCGGTCATGGTTCCAACGGCTGGACACAGGCAGCAGGTGCCGGCCAGCTGGTGGCTGACCTCATGACGGGCCGGAGTCCATCAATCAATCCAGCGCCTTACGAGCCTAATTGAGGCTTGCCGGTTGACGCAGAGGCGACGCGCGCGTCATCTTCGTTCGACTGTCCGGTCCAGAGACAGAATAAGGGGACTGTAAACATGCGTAGCCAACTGATCCGCTGGTGCCTTGCCGCTATTATGGCAATCGCGCCGACGGCAGCTTTCGCCGATGACATCACGATTGTGATCGGCAGTGAGCCAACCACACTTGACCCGCACGCAGCCGATGATGGCGGCGAGAAGGCGGTCAATGACAACATCTTTGAAACGCTGATGGTGCGTGACACCGAAGGCAATCTGGGCCTGGGTTTGGCAGCGGAATGGCCGACACAGGTCGACCCGACGACTTGGGAATTCAAAATCCAGCCTGGTGTTACCTTTCATAACGGCGAGCCGCTGGACGCAGCCGCTGTCGCGTTTTCGGTGGACCGGATGATCGATCCGGAACTGAATTCCGAGCAGCTCTCTTATTTCTCGACCATGGCCGGTGCCGAAGTCATCGATGACCTGACCGTGCATATCAAGACGTCCGGTCCCGATCCGATCCTTCCTGCACGTATGTACTACTTCATGATCGTTCCGCCCGAGGCGAGCCAGAGCGAAGACTTTGCACAGTCACCGGTCGGCAGTGGTCCGTACAAGTTCGTCAGCTGGGATCGCGGTAATCAGATCATTCTGGAAGCCGATCCTGACTATCGCGGTGGAGCCCCTGACGTTTCAGGAGTGACGTACCGCTTCATCGAAGAACCCGGCACGCGTCTTTCCACCCTGCTTGCCGGAGAGGTCGATCTGGTCACCAACCTGCTGCCGGAGTTCATGGATCGGGTGCCTCAGGCAGCGTCCATGCGCGGACTGGAGCATCCCATGGTGCTGTTGAATGCCGATGGCGGCATCACCGCCGATACGCGGGTACGCCAGGCGCTTAACTATGCCATCGACAAGGAAGCGCTGGCCTCCGCTCTGTTCGAAGGACAGGCCCAGGTCGAGGCCGGCCAGCTTTTGGGACCGACCTACTTCGGGTTCAACGAGGATATCTCGGCCTATCCTTATGATCCCGACCGTGCCCGTGCACTGCTGGCCGAGGCCGGAGCCGACGGCGGCGACATCACGCTGGTCAGCACGGCTGGCCGCTGGCTCAAGGACCGCGAACTGACCGAGGTGATCGCGGGTTACTGGTCGGCCGTGGGTCTCAATGTCGATGTGCAGATTTACGAGTTCGATGAGTATCTGCAGCGCCTCTTCAGATCGGAAGAAGGACAACGTTCCGATGCGATCTTTGTGGTGTCGGGCAATGAGTTGCTCGATGCCGACCGTTCCTTCTCGGCCTATCTCGCGTCCTCCGGTTTCGGTGCCTCCAACAGTATCGAACAGATGGAGGAATGGATCACGTCTGCACGCACTGAGATCGATCTCGACAGGCGCCAGGCGATCTACGAGCAAGTCGTCGAGTATGCCCACGAGGAAGCACTTCTTACGTTCCT
>JANQJE010000023.1 GCA_028281795.1 Cohaesibacteraceae bacterium
AGGACGTTCGATCTGCCGGCGCCCTACGGCGTCAAAGCCCTCGACCGGGGATGAACCCCGCTCTTCGGCCTTTTCCTTGTATGGCTTGCCATATCGAACCCCATTCATGTGATTGGAATGGCGTTCGATATGGCAAGCCATACAAGGAAAAGTCCGAAGAGCGGGGTTCATCCCCGGTCGAGGGCTTTGACGCCGTAGAGCGCCGGCAGATCGAACGTCCTTCGGATCGGGCGCGTTTGCACGGGCTGCTGTGTCGCAACCCCTTGAAAGTCGGAAGACGTCCTGCGGGCTTGCTCCTCGCATCCGCACAAACCCGCCACGACCATTTCAACCAGATGAATGAGTCCTGACCCTAATCAACGTCCTTGAGCATCCGGCGAATGATCTTGCCGGTCGTCGTCATCGGCAGCTTGTCCACGAAACGAATGTCCCGCGGATACTCATGCGCGGCCAGATTGGCCCGCACATGCGCGCGAAGTTCGGTTGCAAGGGTGTCGGAAGGCTCGAACCCGTCGCGCAGCACAACAAAGGCGCGCACGATCTGTGTGCGAAGCGGATCCGGTACGCCGATCACCGCTGCCATGGAAACCGCGGGGTGACCGGTCAGACTGTCTTCGATTTCACCAGGCCCGATCCGATGGCCGGACGAAGTGATGACATCATCATCTCTGCCCATGAACCAGATGAAGCCGTCGACATCGCGCATCGCCATATCGCCGGTCATCAGCAGGGTTCCGCGTTCCGGTACGGTGAGAAACTTGCGCTCGGTGGCCGGGTCGGCCTTCCAGTACCCGAGAAACATCACCGGGTCGGGTGAGCGCACCGCGATCTCGCCCATCTCTCCAGGCTCGGTTTCGGTGCCGTCTTCACGCACCACGAACACATCGTGCCCGGGCACTGGTTTTCCCGTGGCGCCTGCGCGCGTTGTTCCAAACGCGTGGGAGGACCCGATGATGAGATTGCACTCGGTTTGACCGTAGGCTTCGCTGATGGGAAACCCGAATGCGGTCTCTGCCCACTGATAAGTCTCACGACCCAGCGCCTCACCGGCCGACATGATCGACCGCAAACCTATCCGCCGCAGATCGGACTCCTTCGCCCCTGCGCGCATCAGTTTCAGCGCCGTGGGGGGCAGGAAGGCATGGGTGACCCCGCGCTCGGCCATCATCGCCACAACACGCTGCGGATCGAACCCTTTGGCATCGGCAAACGCCACCACCGGACATCCGCTGGCGAGTGCCGGAAAAAGCAAATTCAAGAGCCCGCCGGCCCAGGCCCAGTCGGCTGGTGTGTAGAACACGTCATTCGTTGCAACCTGCCCGCCATGGGCGAACAGGAAGCCTGGCATATGCCCGGCCAGAACACGGTGACCATGCAAAGCGCCCTTGGCCGCACCGGTGGTGCCCGATGTGTAGATCATCAGACAGGGGTCATCGGGACCGGTGTCGGCAGGCGGCACATCTGTGCCTTTGTCCGCCAGCAAGGCTTCGTACCCCAGTGCCCCCGCCACTTCGCCGTCCAGCACGATGGTGTGTTCAAGGTGCGGCAGCCTACCATGTATACCCGCAAGGCCCGTTCGCCCGGTTTCAGAGACAAAGGCAAAACGGGCACCGCTATCACGCATGCGATGCGCAAGCGCATCGCGTCCATAGCGTTCGGACAATGGAACCGAGACAAGACCAGCACGCAGAATGGCCGCCTGAATCACCAGCGTGCGCGGGCCTTGCGGTGCGATCACGGCAACGCGGTCGCCGGTCCGGGCACCCAGCTTGGCGAGCGCTCCGGCAAGCCGGGAAGCTTCATCGGCCAGCGCACCGAACGTCGAAACAGCGCCGGAACGGCCATCTATGATCGCCGGAGCGTCGGGCCTTTCAGCGGCTGGTGCATCCAGCACTTGAACACCGAGGTTCAAACGGTCCGGCACTTGCCAGGAAAAGGACGCGCGCGCCTCACTGTAGGGAATCGATGGAGCCCGCATCATCACCCCTTGGCGGCCGGCCCATCATCCGGGCTGGGCTCAGGTTCCGTTTCTACGGTTGATGCCGTAAGGCCTGTTTGCTTTCGATCCGGTGCAGGCACGGTCTGTACACCGGCCTGCTTCACACCGTCTTCAGGCGACAGCCCGCCGGCACTCAGGCCTTCCGGCAATGGCAAGCCGGCCTTTGCCAACGCATCCAACACCTCGTCGAGATTGCGGATGCTGACATCGGACTGGGCAAACGGGATCTCGATGCCTTCCTCCTTAAACCTTCGAAAGATCTCAAAGCGCAGGTCCGAGCGCACGCCGTAGCCGTTGCCGACATCGGCAAGGAAGGCAAACAGCATGAAGTCCAGCGAGCTCGCTCCAAACTCGATGAAGAAAGCCACAGGCTCGGGATAGCTCAGCGTCATCGGGTGCGCGTTGGCCACCTCGAGCAGTATCTCCCGCACTTTCTCCGGATCGCTGTCATACGCAACACCAACCGGCACATCGATCCGGCCCAACGTATCGCGGTGCACGCGATTCTTGACCGTGCCGGAGATAAAGTCGGAGTTTGGAATCAGAACGGTCGCACGATCGAACGTCTGGAGTTCCGTGGCACGCACATTGATGCGTTTTACAATGCCCTGTTCTTCACCGACCACAATCCAATCGCCCTGTTTGAAAGGCCGCTCAGCCAGCAGGATCAATCCGGATACGAAGTTCGATACGATGGATTGCAGGCCGAAACCAATACCCACCGAAAGCGCACCGGCAACAAGCGCTACGTTCTCCAGATTCAGGCCAAGAGAAGACAGCCCGATAGCCGCCGCGGCGATGATGCCGATGTAGCCGATGCCTGTGCGGATCGACGCTTTAAGGCCTGTGTCGAGCGATGTGCGTGGCAGGTAGCGGTTTTCCAGCCAACCCTGAATGGCGCGCGTGATAACCACGCCAACGAACACCAGAGCTAGCGCCACCAGAACTGATGTGAGCGAAAATGAGAATCCGCCGATCTCGATGCCGGTAAACACACGGCCGAAGATTTCAGTGAACTGGCCCGTCTCAACACCAAAGGGTGCAATGATGAAGGACGCGGCCGCGATGATGAGAACGAGCTTGGTGATCCCGGACAGGATCACGCCGAACTGACCGAGGCCCGCACGCGACAGGCCGACATTTTCATGCAACCAGATCGACGCAGGCGTGTCGTCCTGGAAAGTGGCTGCGCTCAAACCTTCGACCAGCGCAGCAGAAAGATGCAGAGCGGCAAGCACAACCGCCGTCCAGACCAGTTGGTCGACGATGAAGGCAGCAAGCGCCAGATAGCCGAACAGTTGGGCGACCAGTGCTGCGAGCGCAGCCAGCACAGCGACAGGCACTGTCCAGCGCCACAAAAGACCGACAACTGCCGGAGCATCTTCGCTTTCAGAACGGTCAAGGCCGCGCAACAACGCTCGGGCGCCAACAAGGATCACCAGTGCAGCAACCAGCGCCGGACCGGCTTCGAGCAGTTGCAAAACCACCAGTGGCGAGACGAAGACGGCGGCAATGGTACGCAGCACCTCTCCCAGGAGGTAAACGAGCGCCGCCAACCGCAGCAAACCGGCAGCGCGCCCAGCATAGCCGTCTTTCACCGGCACCAGCCGCCACGCGGCAAGGCCCGGCGCCAAAAACGCCTGAATCAGGCCGCTGACGAAGAAGAAAGCGATCGTTGCCAGGGCCAGACTTTCGAGGATTGCAGTAGCACGAAGCGACAGCCCGCCAACCGTCTCCAATCCGACCATCAGCATGAGAATTGCGACGGCGGGTATCAACGTGCTGACCAGCGTAATACGCAGCGCACCCAGCGTCTTTTCAAAGCTGCTCGGTTCTTTGCCGCTTTCCCGCCCGGCCTTGCGCAGCGCAAACCGGCGCAGCGGCATCGCAAGCAAAACGACGACAAGCAGCAACACGCCCAAGCCAGCAAGCGAAGCCGGCGTCGCGCGGGCTTGTAATGCCGTCCAAGAGTTGGCGGTAAGATCACGCAGACGCTGAACCAAGCGCGGCACATCGCTCAGCCCATCGATCCAAAGCTGTGGCGCCAAAATCGACGAGGAATGGCCAAACAACCGGTCGGTGAACTCTGCAGCACGACGGGCAACAATTTCTTCACGCAGCGCATTCGCACGTCCAAGCAACAACTCAGCAGGCTGCAGTTCCGTTTCAAGCGTTGCGATGCGTTCCTGCTGTGCAAGAACCTCCGGTGTCTCGGCCAATTCGCCTTCGGCCGGAGTGAGCCCCTCCAGCAGGGCGCGCTGCTCCGCAAGACGCGGTGCCAGTTCGTCGACGAGAACTTGAATGTCATTGCGGATAGCAACGACCTCGTCGCGCAGCGAACCGAGCGCATCGATCGTCAGGCTTTCCCGCGCGGCCTCTTCGCTCAACTCATCCAGTTGGGCTGACCAGTCCGCAAGCTGCTGAACCGGCCCTTCAGGCAAGCTCTCGCCCGACCCATCGCCACCATCCGCGCCCTGCGCGACATCGGCAAAGGTTTCAGGATTGCTGGGCGCCTCTATTTGAGCGTGGCTCGGGGTTTGTGCCCCCGCCGAACCGGCGCCAAAGGAAGAATGCATGGCAGCAAAAAGCAGAGCGAGCGCAACAAGCACAGGGGCGTTCAGACGTGCCATCGTCATGCTCCTGGCTCGGACCAGTAACCCACTTTCGGCAGCACTCCACCAGAAGCAGGCACCTGCGGTCGACGCGCGACCATATCGATTTCGACCAAAGCACCGACAGCGAGCGCCGTCACGCCAACCGTTGTGCGGGCAGGTCTCCGATCGGCCGGAAAGTAGCTGGCATATGTTTCGTTGAACGCCGCATAGTCCCGCTCAAACTGCGTCAGAAAACAGCGGCATTGCATCACATGGCTCAGATTGAGCGTGAGTCCGGCAAGGACGATTTCCAGGTTGCGCATCACCGCATGCGTCTGGGCCACGATCCCCTCGGGGAGAGGTGCATCGGCGTCATCGGGATCGGTCGGCATCTGGCCTGTCAGGATCACCCAGCCATCGGCTTCCACGGCATGAGAGAAGGGAGCGACAGGCTGCGCCGCACCGTGAATCATGTGAAAATGCGGGTCTTGGCTCATGCCGGTGTCATACGGATGATCATGCCGTGAGGCAACAGACGAAGCCCTGAGATCAGGCGCTTGCCTTCTTCTCCTCCAGAACGGTCATGTCGTCATCGTCAGCGGCAACATCCGATCTTGCTCCCGGGCGCCGGCCATTTTGCGGTTCATCATCGTTCACGGGCTGCACCGCTGATGGCGACAGCACCTCGCCCACCTGCTCAGGATAGACGACACCGGTCAGACCGCCATCCTCTGCGATAACCGGGAGCGGGTGCTCGGTATCCAGGACAGTAGGTAAAGCCTCTTCGATGGAACTGGATGCTTCAAGCTGTTGCCCGCCATCGGCAACATCGCTCAACGAAGGCGAGCCAGGTGCCGCGATGGCTTCTTCCAGACTGTTTTCAGTCACATAGCCAACGTAACTACCCTTGTCCTCAACCACGTAACCGACATCGGCGTCCGATGAACGCAGCGCATTGAGGGCTTTGTCGAGCGTCTCGTCCGTGAACCGGAGTTTTGGAGGTTTGGCGACCACATCGACGGTAAGCACACGCGCACGATTCACATCACGCACGAATTGCGCCACATAATCATCGGCCGGATGCATCAGGATGTCCGCCGGCGTGCCAACTTGGCTGAGCACGCCATCCTTGAGGATCGCGATCTTGTCGCCGATCTTCAGAGCCTCGTCGAGGTCATGGGTGATGAAGACGATGGTCTTGTGGAACTTGTCCTGCAGTTCCACCAACTGATCCTGCATCTGTGAGCGGATCAGGGGATCAAGCGCGGAAAACGCCTCATCCATCAACAGAATGTCAGCGTCTGTCGCCAAGGCCCGTGCCAGCCCGACCCGCTGTTGCATGCCGCCGGAAAGCTGGCTCGGATACTGGTCTTCATAGCCTTCAAGACCGACCTGAACGATCCACTCGCGCGCAGCTACTGCACGTTCATCCGGACCCACACCCTGAACCTCAAGGCCATAGGCAACGTTCTCAAGTACCGTGCGATGGGGAAACAGGCCAAACCGCTGAAACACCATCGACATGCGTTTACGGCGGAACTGTTCCAGCGCCTTGTTGCCCAGACTTAGAACATCCTCACCATCAACCAGAATCTGACCATCCGTTGGATCGATCAGCCGATTGAAGTGGCGGATCAGCGTCGACTTGCCCGAACCGGAAAGCCCCATGATAACAAAGATCTCGCCCTGTTCGATCGAGAGAGACACATCATGAATGCCAAGCGTGTGGCCGGTTTCAGCCAACAGTTCGGTTTTTCCCATGCCATCCTTGACCTTGCGCAGTGCAGTCTTTGGGCTGGGACCGAAAATCTTGGTTACGTTTTGAACGTCGATGAGTGCCACGGGGCGTACCTAACGGAATGATGAAAAGGAAAAGGGATCGGGCAAGTGGGTCAATGTCCAGCGGAACGATAGGACTGCATGCGCGCACCATAGGCCTGCGTGATGCGGTCGAACACGATCGCCAGGACCACGATGGCCAGACCGCCCAGCAAACCCCGTCCCGGATCGTTGCGCTGAAGCCCGAGAAGCACCGTTTCGCCGACACCGCGTGCACCGATCATCGACGCAATCACAACCATGGCCAGCGCCATCATCGTGGTCTGGTTGATGCCTTGCATGATGGAAGGCATGGCCAGAGGCAGTTGAACGTCTTTGAGCACCTGGAAACGGGTCGCCCCAAACGCACGCCCGGCTTCCACCACCTCGCCATCAACCTGACGGATACCCAGATCGGTGAGGCGGATGAGCGGCGGAACGGCATAAATCACGGTAGCGATGATCGCCGGCACCTTGCCGAGCCCAAACAACATCACTGCCGGGATGAGATAGACGAAGCTTGGAATCGTCTGCATCAAATCCAACACGGGGTTCACCACCGAGCGGGTGCTGTTGGAGCGGGCGACGAGAACGCCGACAGGGACACCGATAACGACCGAGATAAGAATGGAAACCAGCATGATCGCGATGGTCTGCATCGCCTGATCCCACAAATCGAACGCTCCGATGACATACATCGCCACACCCATAGCGATCACCAGCCCCATCTTCCGGCTGGCGGCATAGGCGATCAGCATGATGAGGACGATGATCTGCAGTTCCTGCACCCACAGCCATTCCATCGGACGTGTGATCTCCTCGTCCACGGTTACCGTGTAGCGCGAGAGGAAATAAAGCACCGCCTCAACGGCAAACACGGCGCCTGCGACCAGAGTGTTTTTTGATAGGATGTAGGCAAACAGGCTGATCAGTCCGCCGAAAACAATCAACAGGACGACTTCGGGCTCCGAGCGGCCAAGCAGCAGCCGCTCGATCCAGACAAGGACGCCCAGAATGGAGTTGGAGAAAGCTTCGAACTGATCGCCATAGGCGACCACGAGAAACTCGACGAAAGTGTTCGTCGCACGGCGAACCACTCTGCCGACATCGATGAAGATGCCATTCCATTCCAGGTCAGAAAACATGTCCGGGCGTCCTTATGCGGTGGAAAAAGAGGCGGATTTCCAGAACTAGAGCGCCGCGCGAACGCGGGCAGCGACCTCCGCCGGAACCCAGCTTTCCCAGTCCGTCGTTGTTTCCAGGAAGTTGGCCGCGGCTTCATCGGCATCGGCATCATTGTCCTGCATGTAGGCAACCGCTTGCGAGGTCGACAGCGTGGTCGTCTCATAATTGGTCAGCAACTCGACGAGTTCCGGAGCAGCCTCGGCAAACTCGGCATTGGCACCGACATGAACCGGGGACGAAGGATAAGCGGTTGCACGGGTTGGTGTTTCAGCCTCGCGCATTTCATCCCAGACAGCCTGGTCGAATGGTTCTTCTTCCAGTTGGATCAACTCATCACCAACCTGGCCGAACAGGCCCGTGGGCGCCCAATAGTAAAACACCACCGGCCGTTCACGGCGGACCCGCGAGACGATATCGGCAGCCATCGCACCACCCGAACCCGGGCGGAAATTCGTGTAGAGATCTTCAAGCCCGTAGGCGATGAGCTTGCGGGTGTTGATATCCTCGCAAACCCACCCGGCAACACAGTTGTAGAAACGGCCCTTGCCCGGATCTTCGGGATCTTCAAATAGGTCTACATAACGTGCCAGATCCTGTGGCGTGCGCAAATCAGGGGCTGGCGCATCCGGGCCCTCGACCAGATAGCGCGGCACGAACCAGCCTTCGACAGCGGCCGGGAAGTTCGGGCCAAGGTCGACCAGCGTGCCCGCATCCAGGCCTTCCTGCCAGGCCGGCGGCGGATTGGCGGTCCAGATTTCCATGTTCGCATCAAGATCACCGCGCGCAAGACCGGTGAACCCGGCCAGCGTTTCGACCGGTATGATCTCCACCTCGCAACCATACCCTTCGCGCATAATCGTCGCCGCCACTTCGGTGTGGAACGCATGCGACTCATATCCAAGGCCTGCCATGTTGACCGGTCGGTCAATCGGACACTCCTGCGCAGACGCAGGCGCGGTAGCGAATGCTGAGACAGCCGTAAGGGTTGCAAGGCCGAAGCCTGCGGCAGTGAGGATTTTCATGAGAGGTCTCCCGTGCCCATTGGCACCTAAGTGGCAGTGCGCGTGGGTGGGAAGTGATCGACCCTCATTGGCCAGACACCTCCACGCGCTTCCATAGTCACACCATAAGCAGTCGTTTCCATGAGTCCACCCGCATGGCGAGAAAAGACGCCTGGAATGGTGCGTTGCAGGACCACTCCTGACACGCTCTGACCAGCTTCCCGGCAACCAAGAGTTAAGGCTAACGGCTGTTAACGTGCAGAACGCCTGATCTTTAACCTAGCGTTGCATTTCAACGCGTAGCGTCCTCCGCCAAACAACCAAAGGGTGTGGGGTCCATGCGTTTATTCGCTCTGGTGTTCTTCAGTTTATCAATTGCCGTAACGGCCTTCTCTGCAAAGGCGGAAACGCTCGTTCTCGGTTCGGTCAATGATGATGTTCGCAAACACATAGAACGGTTCACGCCGCTTGCCCTGTACCTTGAAGACGCGCTTGCCGATCACGGCATTTCCGACGTTAGGATTTCCGTGTTGCCAGATTCCGAGGCCATGAGCCAAGCGCTTCGAGACGGCGAAGTGGACCTGTATTTCGACAGCCCGTTGGTCGCCGGACACGTAGCACGCCTCGCCGACGCACAACCTTTCTTGCGTCGCTGGAAAGGTGGCGTTGGTACATATCACTCCGTCATCATCGTTCCCACCGAGAGCACCATCGAGACGTTTGAGGATCTCCGCGGCAGGATCATTGGATTTCAGGAACCTGATTCGACATCAGGGTTCATGTTGCCAGCCGCCATGATCCGCCAGAACGGTATAGAACTGACCGAGCTGACCGGTGTGGATCAGCAAGCGCCGGACACAACCGCCGGTTTTGTCTTCACCGACGACGACCGCAACACCGTTTTGTGGTTGGTGCGCGGACAGATTGACGCGGGCGCAACTGATCCTCAAGGATTTGCCTGGTTGGAAGAAGCGCAACCGGGCCGATACCGCATACTTGAACGAAGCATCGACGTACCGCGGCAAGTCGTCATCGGGCGTAACGATCTGGACCCCGATCTGTCGCAACGTATCGCGACCGTTCTGCGCGGCATGGTTGAGACACCGGAGGGCCGCGACACCATGGCAAGATTCCATGACACGACCAGGTTTGACGATTTTCCGGATGGCGTCGAGGCGACGTTCGACCCGATTTATCAGTTGCTCGATCAACTGGATGCGATGGGACTGATTTAGGTCGTCACGGTGGGGCTCGTTCGCAACTTTGCTGGCTGGATCAAGGCGTCGACCTTCGGATTGGGGCGCCGACTGACCGTCGTCTTCGGACTGATGATCACGATGCTTGTCGCCATCATGATTCTGGTCAATGTCCATGTGCAGCATCAACTGCTCTCCGAGCAACAGGACCTGAGAGCCGGCCACCTCTCAACACTTGCCAGCGAGCTGTCCATCCCGATGCTGCTGAGCAGCCGGACGGCAGATCTGGAAGTGATCTATGAAGAGCTTCTCGCCCAGCCGGATGTCGATACCGTTCGCCTGATCGACAGCCAGGGATGGCTTTTGGCATCTGGCAGCCCGGACGACCCATTTCTGGCCACCATCACCGACCCGATAGTTCAACGGGCGCTCGAGACGAGGCAAACACAGACAACCCGGCATCTGCACGACCTGCATATGGCAACACCGATCGTGATCGGCGATGAGCTCTACGGCGTTGTTCAGATCGACATGAACTATGATGAGCTTGCAACCAAGTTCCGGCATTTGGCGGAGCGCAATCTCATCATCGGTGCGGTACTCGTCGGCCTTGGGGCTTTGTTCAGTGGACTTCTGGCCAGCCGTCTGACCCAACCGCTCGATCAGCTCACGGTCGCGACACGCAAAGTCGCCTCCGGCGATCTGACGCACAAGATCGACCTGCGCAGCAACGATGAAATCCAGTCACTGGCCGAGTCCTTCAACACCATGGTCGAGAACTTGCAGGATTCCCTGCGCCAGGTGCACAAGGTCGCCTACGAGGACAAGCTCACCGGCATACCGAACCGGACCTGGCTGAACCATCAGTTGGAGAGACTGACGCTGACCCACGCCCTCGATGGCGACAGCTTTGCGGTCATGTTCCTCGATCTCGACAAGTTCAAGAACATCAATGACAGCCATGGCCACCATATCGGTGACTTGCTGCTCAAGGCTTTTGCCAAGCGCCTGGAAGACACCATGCAATCGCTGGACCTGACCGTGCTGACGGTCAGTGGCGAAGAACTTGCAGCCGCCAAGCTTGGAAACGACGAGGCAATGCTGGCGCGGTTGGGCGGCGATGAGTTCACGATCGTGGCGCCGACGCACAGAACCGACGAACTGGCACGAAGCATCATCGCGCGCATGGGGGAAGCATTCTCCCTCGAAGGCCGATCTATTCAGACCTCCACCAGCGTCGGCATAGCTCTTTATCCGGACCATGGCGTGACACGTGAGCAGTTGCTCAAATGCGCCGATGTGGCGATGTACCAGGCCAAGGGCGCCGGCCGGAACAGGCAC
>JANQJE010000056.1 GCA_028281795.1 Cohaesibacteraceae bacterium
GCTGGGCGCGGTCGGGGCAGGCACAGGGGCAACGACAGGCGGCGGACCGGGTGGACTGGGTACAGCGTCCTGCACCTTTGATGACAACGCGCCTGAGCCGCTGCGGGGCAAATCCCTTGCAGCGGTTCGGGCGCGCTGTCGTCAAATGTGCAGGACGCGGTACCCAATCCACCCGGTCCACCGCCTGTCGCTGCCCCTGTGCCTGCCCCGACCGCGCCCAGCGCTGTCCCTTCGGAAAGGTTGGCGAGAGCCTGTTTGCCGAGCGATCTGTAAAGCGACGTCAGGTCTTTCGGTTTGTCGCCGCCATTGTTGAGATCGAAGAGGATGGCTGCTGGTACGATGGGAACGCGGACATCGCCGACGGCAAAACCGCGCCCTGCATCCGCCAACCGCTGCATCACGATCTCCGCTGCTGACAGACCGAACGCCGAACCACCGGATAAGACCAACCCATCTATCCTGTCCACCGTTCGCGAGGTATCGAGCAGGGCTATGTCACGTGTACCGGGTGCTTGACCGAGAATGGAAACGCTCGCCGTTGCCGGTTGATCGAAAACCAGAACGGTGGTGCCGGTACGTGCTTTGGAATCGTGCGCGTTGCCGATTTGCAGATGGCCTATATCGGCCAAACCATTGGTTGCACCTTTTCGCCACATGGGGGGTTTCTCCTGCGCGCGCTTTGCCATGCGGGCGGATGAACGATAGGAAGCCCTTTGCGACGGGCCTTGCGGCATGTCCGGCTTATTGGTCTACAAAGAACTTGCCGCAAAGTCAGCATGCCTTCTGCAGCGCCGCTGGCAACATATGAGATGTGATGCGTAGAGCGAAGTTTTTACAGGGTGTGAGCGCCGCGTTGAGTTTAAGCCTGGTTGTCGGGCTTGGCGTTTCCGTTACGCGCGCCCAGGATGAGCCAGGCATCCACATCGGTGTACTCGCGCCATTGTCCGGACCTTTTGAACCGTTGGGCCGACAGGTCGAGCGCGGTGTGGCGCTGGCCTTGGAGACGCTTGGCGAAGATGGCACCGGTATCACGGTCACGGCAGTCGATGACGCCTGTGATGAAGAGCGGGGGCGGGATGCCGCCAACCAGCTTGTGGGCGCTGCAGTGGACCTAGTGGTTGGTGGTGTTTGCTGGCGTCCGGCAGTTTCGGCACGTGATGTGCTGAGCAGTGAAGAGATTCCTTTCGTGGCAAGCGGTGTCCGCTATCACGCTTTTACCGATGAAGCCGATGGGCCGGTCTATCGCCTGAGCGGGCGGGATGATCTGCAAGCGCAACTTTTCGTCGATGCGCTGATCACTGGCATGTTCGATGGGTTGATCGGTGGCCCGGCTGTCAATCGTCCTTTGGTGCTTTTCTACACCGATGGCAATTACGGTCGAACGCTGGCCGAAGCGGTTCAGGAAGGGTTGGAAAGCGAGGGGCTTTCTCTTGAGCTTTATGAAGCCTTCGAGCCGGATCACAATCTTGACCGTTTTGCCGCCCGCGCTGAAGCAGAAGGCGCAGGGCTGGTAATGGTTTTCGCAGGTCAGGCGGACAGCGCCCTGATGGCGGATTCCCTGGCACGGCGCTTGCCCGATGTACCGGTGGTCGCCGGTGACAGCGTTATGACCACCGAGTTTCGCCTGTTGGCGGCCGATGGTGCCGACGGGGTGGTTTTTGCAAGACCTACGCCCTGGCGCAGCCTTGTCGATGCCGACATCATAACCGACCTTGAGGGCGACGCGCTCGGGTCCATGGCCGGTCTGGTGTTGCCGTCCATGGCAGCAACTCAAGTGGCCTTGCAACTTCTTGAAGACGATGAGGGGCCCTATGAAACGGTGCTTGGGCTTCTCCGTTTCGATGCCAATGGTGATGCCGACTTGCCGGCTTTCGAGCTCTGGCAGTGGCGCGAGGGACTGATCTGGCCTTTTGAACCGACCGTTGGCGAAGCCGGCTAAGACACCGCGGTCATCACGTCAGAGCCACCAGGCCCGGGAAGCGTTCCAGCATCCAATTGGCCAGAATGGTGTGCCAGCCGAGCAGGGAGGCTGCTCCGGTTGCCACCAGAAGGGCACCTGTTGCGCGCTCCATAGTGGCCATGTGTTGGCGGAACTTTGCCAAGAAGCGTGTGAACGGGCCAACAGCCAGGGCCGAGAGGATGAAAGGTACGCCCATGCCGAGCGCGTACACCAACAGCATGCCAGCCCCTTGCCCAGCGGTCTCGTGACGTGCTGCAACGGCGAGTACGGTGCCGAGGATCGGGCCGATGCAGGGCGTCCAGGCAAAACCAAACGCCAGGCCCATGGCCAATGCGCCGCCCGGGCCGGTCGTTGCTTTCGGACCTTCTATCCGGGCTTGCCGGTACAGCAGGGACCAGCGCCAGACCCCCAGAAAATGAAGCCCCATCGCGATGATGGCGATGCCTGCGACAATCGACATGATCGGCACATATTCGCGCAACAACTTGGTAATCTGCGTGGCTGCTGCGCCGAGCAGCACAAAAATCAGCGCAATCCCGACCACGAATGCGATGGACTGGATCAGCAGGAAGCGGGAAAGCCTGGCGCTGCGCTGTTCGTCCGAAAGCTCTTCCAGCGAAGCACCGGTCATATATGTCAGGTAGGCAGGCACCAGCGGGAGCACGCACGGCGAGAGGAACGAGATCACCCCGGCAAGAAAAACAGCAGCGAGTGTCAGTTCGCCCAACATAGGGCCTCCAAAACGGTGTCATTCGTCCGCCATCGACGGTGGTCTTTGATATGGCAGAGACATCAGCGTGTTGGAAGAGTGCCTCACGTGCTGGTGTGGCGATGTGATGACGCATGCGCTCTGCGTGATCGGGCCGACGCTCGCGACATTTACTAGGCCTCCGGTTGATCTTTCTTGCCTTTGTCCAAAGCTGTCGATCCTGCCGACCTGCAACGTTTGGAGCAGTAAACAACGCTATCCCAATTGCGTTCCCACTTCTTACGCCAGCTAAATGGTCTTTGGCAGGTGGGACACACTTTGGTCGGTAGCTCGGATTTCTTGCGCATCTTGGCCATGGTGAATGCGGATGCCGGGGTCTGGTCTTAGAGGTCGAGTTCGAACTGAGCGTCGTTTGCACGAGCTTGGGTTTTCCAGGGACGTCCCTGGGCCGGCGTATGGCGCGAATTCTTGCGTGAGCCGTGCTTCTGATAGATCGCTTTCTGTTCCTGATAGAATCCATCGCTTGCTCGTATACGGGTCAGGTTTTCGCGGGCAGCGCGAGCTGCTGCCTCGTGGTCGATGATGCGTTCGGGATAGGTTTCACCGAGCGTAAAACCTAAGCTGCGTGCTTCCACAGGCGACAGCGTCCATGGTTCATGAACAGCGCGGCCGGGAAGACAGCTGAGTTCGGGAACCCATTGCTTGATGAAAACACCGTCGGGGTCCTGATCGTGGCTCTGTTTCACGGGGTTGTAGAGGCGCGGTGTGTTGATCGCCGTCGAGCCGGACTGCATCTGGACTTGAGGCCAATGGATACCCGGTTCGTAATCGGTGAAAAGCTGGGCAAGTCGTGTGCCGGTAACGCGCCAGTCGAGCCACAATTGATAGCTTGCAAACGCGATCAGCATGGCCCGCATCCGGAAATTGATCCAACCGGTCGCCATGAGAGAGCGCATGCAAGCGTCAATGAAAGGAAAACCCGTTCGACCGTGCGCCCAGGCCTGGAAATGAGGGTGCTCAACACCTTTGGTGCGCTCACCTCGAAAAGCAGGGTGCAGGTCGCGCCCTTCCAGTTCCGGCTCACTTTCTAGCTTCTGGATGAAATGACAGTGCCAGTGCAAGCGCGCGATGAAAGCGTTCAGACCTCGGACTGGAAGGGGCTGGTGCTCGGGGGGACGTGTCTTGACCGCTTGAAGTTCGGCATAGGCGCGCTGCACTGTTTCACGCATGGAGAGCGTCCCATATGCCAGATGAGGTGACAGACGCGAGCAGGCTTCGTCTGCCGTCAGCGGGCTTGACATGGCACGCTGGTAGTTGCGCGCGCGGCCTGAGGTCAGAAAGCTGTCCAGCAAGGCCAGACCCTTTGCCCGCCCACCACGCTGGCGCTGCGGGCAAGGGTCGTCGTCAAGACCGAGACCCGTGGGCGTTGGCAGCGGATCGCTTGGTGCGGGCACAGTCTGGAGGTTTGCAGGCGATGGTGTCAGAGGCTCTGCCATGAAATGCTCCCACCTTCTGGCCCAGCCGTCGCGGTCAACCGGACCACGGAACACCCCGAACTGCGGTATTTGGGTCCAGCCGATGCCATGCTGACGGCACCATCTGGCGATGTGTTTATCGCGGTCGTAGGTCCAGGCATTTCCCGTTTCCTCGTGAGACCAGAGGTGGCGAATGCCGTGCGCTTTGTGCAGAGTGTCCAGGACCGCAATGGCATCGCCCTCCCGCACACAGACCGGCAGACCGTCCGTCCGCAGGGCTTCGAGGCTTTCGCGCCAGAAAAGATAATGGCGAGGAGAGGTTTCGGGTAGTTTCCAATAATCTGATTCAACTAGGGCCAGCGGCAAAACGGCGCCTTTTTGCGCCGCCAAGGCCAGAGGCGCATGGTCTGCCATACGCAAATCCCGTTTGAACCAAACCAGCTCGATCATCTGTGCTGAACTGCTTCCTCTTACTGAGCGTAGGCACCCTATCTATCGCGCCAAAAGCCGATCTCCAGCCCGCTTTGCTTATGGCGTCGCTTTCCAAGTTGCAGGTGTCCCATGCCCACGCTCCGCCTTGTTCTCGGCGATCAGCTTTCCTCCAGCCTTTCATCGCTCGCCGATTGGCAGGAGGGCGATATGATCCTCATGTGCGAGGTGTTGGAAGAGGCGCGTTATGTGCGTCACCACAAGAAGAAGCTTGCCTTTGTTTTTTCTGCGATGCGCCATTTTGCCGAGGGTCTGGAACGCGATGGCAAGGCTGTGCGCTACGTTCGGCTGGACGAGCCCGACAACACGGGAAACTTCACCGGTGAGCTTCGCCGTGCCCTGGCAAGCGGGACCTTTGACCAGGTCGTGATCACGGAGCCGGGTGAATGGCGGGTTATGGAGATGATTCATAGTTGGCAGGACTGCTTGGACCTGCCGGTTCTGGTCCGTGAGGACACGCGGTTTCTGGCGTCTCTTGGCCGTTTTGAACGGTGGGCCGATGGCAAGAAGCAACTGCGCATGGAGTATTTCTACCGCGAGATGCGCCGTGAAACAGGCTATCTCATGGATGGCGATCAGCCCGAAGGGGGCCAGTGGAACTTCGACAAGGACAATCGCCGTAAGTTGCCCAAGGACCTGGTGTTGCCACAGCGTCTGTCATTCGTGCCGGACGCCACGACCCGGGATGTGATGGCACTGGTGGAGGCGCGGTTTAAGGATCATTTCGGCGATCTGGAGCCATTTGGCATGCCGGTCACGCGGAACGATGCGCTGCAGGTGCTGGAGCACTTTGTCGATGTCTGTTTGCCGCAATTCGGTGACTATCAGGATGCGATGGCGGAAGGTGAAGCCTTCCTGTTTCACTCCACTGTTTCTGCCGCCTTGAACTGTGGTCTGCTGGAGCCGTGCGAGGTCTGTGATGCTGCCCAGACTGCCTATGAGGCCGGGCATGCGCCGCTCAATGCAGTGGAAGGTTTTATCCGTCAGATTCTGGGCTGGCGGGAGTATGTACGCGGGCTCTACTGGCTGAAAATGCCTGACTACAAGGATCTCAATGCCCTTGAGGCCGACCGGGCATTGCCCGACTTCTATTGGACGGGCCAGACGGATATGGCGTGTCTGGCCGATGCGATCAGCACGACGAAGACCCATGCCTATGCCCATCATATTCAGCGTCTGATGATCACCGGCAATTTCGCGCTTCTTGCCGGCGTTGCGCCTGATGCCATCAATGACTGGTACATGGTCGTCTATGCGGATGCCTATGAGTGGGTCGAACTGCCGAACACCCACGGTATGGCGATTTTCGCCGATGGTGGGGTCATGGCTTCCAAGCCTTACGCGGCCTCGGGCGCGTACATCGACCGGATGAGCGATCACTGCGCCGGTTGTCGCTACAAAGTGAAGGAAAAGGCCGGGCCGGACGCTTGCCCGTTCAACTACCTTTATTGGGATTTCGTGATGCGTAACGAGGGCCGCTTGAAGGGCAATCCGCGCATGGGCATGATTTATCGATCATTGGCGAAAATGGCCGAAGAGCGCCGTGCTCAGATCAAAAGTGACACGAAGTCATTTTTTGAAAAGCTCGATGCTGGCCAGGATGTTGCGCGCTTATCTTCGCAAAATGATTCCGCTTAGAAGTAGGGTGGTGACGGAATATCCTGGTGGGCCGATCGCAAGGCTGCCGACCACCGCTCGCGCAAATCATGGAAATAAGGTTCGCCCTGCTCGATGCGGGTCTTGAGTTCGCTTTTGAGGGCATCACGCTTTGCCACCCAGAGGTCGATAGGCATTCCAACGCCAAGGTTGGATCGCATGGTGGAGTCCATCGATATCAACCCGATCTTCACACAGTCCGACAGGTTGGTGTTGTAGGTGATGGCGCGGTCGAGGATCGGTTTGCCGTATTTGTGTTCGCCGATCTGCAGGTAAGGCGTATCCTCGGTCGCCTCGATGAAGTTGCCGGCTGAGTAGACCATGAACAGGCGGAGCCGGCCGCCTTTGACCTGACCACCAACCAACATCGTCACGTCAAAGTTTGCGCCCATCCCATACGTGCTGCCGCCGTTCATGCGCATGACTTCTGCTATGGCACGCCCGACATAGGCGGCGGTCTTGAACATGGTCGGATGATCATAGATCGTTTCCAGCATGCCGTTTGCGGGGTTCTCGAACCCATCGGTCATAAGGGAGATCACGGCCTGACTGACGGCCAGATTGCCGGATGTGGCGACGACGATGGTGCGTTCGCCGGGCTGGTCGAAGGCATGCAGTTTTTGGAAGGTTGCGATGTTGTCGATACCGGCGTTGGTCCGCGTATCCGCGATCATCACCAGCCCATCGTTCACCAGCAGTCCAACACAATAGGTCAAAAAGAATGCTTCCTTAGCGTGCTTAGTGCCCGGAGATAGTTGTGCATGGTTTTAGGGCTGGCCGCGGAATAAATGGCGGACTTTTAGGTATTCAATGTTCAAAGAGTTAACCGTCAATGCGGCGCACGGCAATGCTGGTTTGGCGGTCGACCTCCGTTGCTCCACCATAATGTGCGATGCGTGCCGTTTTTATGCTGTCCAGATCGACGCCGATAGCGACACGAACGCTTTCTTCACACGGGCAACTCTTGTGGAGAGGGTCAAAGCCGACCCACCCCAGTTCGTCGATGCGAATCTCCGCCCAGACATCGCGGTCATCTTTGGTCGCCGAGGCGCCATCCAGCAGGCGGTATCCGGAAACCAGACGCGCTGGCATGCCAAGACGGCGGGAGGCGTCGCAAAAGACCGCCACCAAATCGGCTTCGGTGAGGTCCGGCCGCTCGGCAATGAGGGTGCGCAGGCGCATGATGCCTGGATTGGCGGAGCCAGCGTCTTTGGATGCGCCGGCATCCTGCTGCAACTGATTTGATCCACCGGCCTCCTGTGTTTGCTGTTGTCCGCCTTGCTGCGCCGCCTTGCCGCCCTCGTTGGAGGCCATGGCGGCATGCATCGCGCCCATCAGTGTGTGCATATGGTCCAGCGGCGGGCCGGACGCTTCACCACCGGCGTGCAGCAGCGTGCGTACCAACGCCGCCTGATGTTCGCTGTGGCTCGGGCGCATGAACACCCCTTCCGGCACTTTCTCGGCCGTGCCGCGGACGATGCCGTGGGTTTCTTCCGTTTCCACTTCGCCGGATGCGCTGATCGTCAGAGATTCGAGCGGGCCTGGAAGAGAGAAACTCGTCAGGATGTTGCCAAAGGCGTCCTTGGTCGTCTCCATCTTGCAGTCGGCGTCGACATCGATGGACCAGTCACAGACATAGTGGCCGGTAAAGTCCCGCGGCGTCAGGCGGAGCACCTGGATCGTGCCTTGGCTGGGTGTTGCGTAGGTGAAAGTCTCGGTGTGTTGAACAGATATACGCATGACAGACCTGTGAGTGTGCAGGCGGACAGCACTGCATGGCTGCCTCGCCAAGAGCTTGGATGAAGCCGTAGGGTCCTGACCCTAAAACAGATATTGCTCGGCTATGGTCGCACCGAGTTTGTTGTTCCGGCTGATGAAGTCTTCCACGAACTCATGCAGGCCGGCCTGGAAAATGGAGTCGATTTCGCGATTGCGGAATTCACTGTGGATCGCGCGCGCCATGCGCTGCGCTTTGCCCTGTCGGCCATATGTCTTCGACAGGCTGTCCAGATGGCGGGTCACGTTGCCGTAAGAGCTTGAAAGTGAGCGTGGCATTTTTTCGTTCAGAATCAACAGGTCGGCGATCAGCCAGGGTTTGAGGCTTTGACGGTAGACCCAGTGATAGGCGGTCAGCGCTGAAACGGACCGCAGGATCGAGGTCCACTGGAAATAGTCCAATCCGCCGCCGACATGCTCGCCGGCCGGAAGCAGCACGTGGTACTTCACGTCCAGAATGCGGGCGGTGGTGTCGGCGCGTTCGATGGCACCGCCAAGCTGGAAAAAGGAAAAACCGTCGGAACGCAGCATGGTGCGATGCGCGATGCCATCAACGTTCTGAGCGACTTGTTTGACGAAGCGCAGAAACTCCAGAAGCTCGCCGCGCGATTGGCCAAACGTACGATAGCGCTTCAGTTCCAGCCAGGCTGCGTTGATGGTCTCCCACATCTCGATGGTGATTGCGGTACGCACAGAGCGCGCATTGGCGCGTGCGGCTTCCAGACAGGAGCGGATGGATGATGGGTTTGCTTCTGAAAAAGCAAGAAAGTCCACCACGGTCCGCGCGCTCGTTTCATTGTAGCGTTCGTGAAAAAGGGTCTCCATGCCTGTCGCAAGGACGGCGGACTCCCATTCGTTGGATACCTGTTCGCCGTTGCCCCTGACATTGGACAGCCGGGTGGCGGCTTCAAGCAGACGCGCAGTGTTCTCGGCCCGTTCGATGTAACGGGCAGTCCAGAATAGGCTGTCGGCGGTGCGGCTGAGTAGCATGCTGCCTCCCTTTCTACGTCGCCAGGACCCATGTGTCTTTGGTGCCGCCGCCTTGCGACGAGTTCACCACCAACGAGCCTTCCTTCAACGCCACGCGGGTCAGTCCGCCCGGCACGATGGTCACCCCGTTCATGCCTGACAGAACAAAGGGCCGCAGATCGACATGGCGCGGGGCCACGCCTTCGCCGACAAAAGTCGGACAGGTGGACAGGGCCAGCGTCGGCTGAGCGATGAAGTCATCGGGATTGGCCTTCAGCTTCGCGCGGAAGATTTCGATCTCGTCCTTGGTCGATTTCGGACCGACGAGCATCCCGTAGCCGCCCGAGCCCGCCACTTCTTTGACCACCAGTTCTTCAAGGTGATCGAG
>JANQJE010000085.1 GCA_028281795.1 Cohaesibacteraceae bacterium
TCTGGGCTGTGATTGCCGATGCAAACCGCTATTTTGCTAGCCAGGAACCCTGGTCGCTGAAGAAGACAGATCCCGACCGGATGAACACTGTGCTTTGGGCGACGGCTGAAACGATCCGCAAGGTGGCCATCCTTGTGCAGCCCGTGATGCCCGAAAGCGCCAGTAGGCTTCTGGATCTTCTCGGTGTGCGGGAAGAGGCGCGGATGTTCGCACATCTTGGCGAAGACAACGCGCTGACAGCCGGAACCGAACTGCCCAAGCCGACACCGGTCTTCCCGCGTTATGTTGAACCGGACGGGGAGGGGGCCTAGCCAGGATGCTGGTCGACAGCCACTGCCATCTGGACTTCGCGGACTTTGAATCCGAACGCGATGCCGTGCTGTCCCGTGCGGCAGAGGCCGGCGTCGGCCACATGGTCACGATTTGCACCCGGGTGCACAAGTTCGATCAGATCAAGGCCGTCGCCGAAGCCTATGACACGGTCACGTGCTCGGTTGGAACGCATCCACACAATGCAGGCGAAGAAACCGATGTTGAAGTGGATGAGCTTGTCGCGCTGGCCGAGCATCCCAAGGTTGTGGCCATCGGCGAGGCCGGACTCGACTATCACTACGACAACGCGCCTCGAGATGCCCAAGCGGAAGGTCTGAAGCGTCACATCAAGGCCGCTCGGATCACCGGGTTACCGCTGGTGATCCATGCACGATCGGCCGATGAGGATATGGCAACGATCCTCGAAGAAGCCCATCAAGCCGACGGCCCGTTTCCGATGGTGCTGCACTGTTTCTCCTCGGGCGAAGACCTGGCCAAGCGCGGTGTCGCGCTCGGGGCCTACGTATCGTTTTCTGGGATATTGACGTTCAAGACGGCCGTTGCGTTACGTGACATCGCCGCCGAAGTACCGGAGGATCGGTTGCTGGTCGAAACGGACGCACCTTATCTGGCGCCCGTACCTCATAGAGGAAAACGCAACGAACCGGCTTTCGTGACGAACACAGCCCGCATTCTGGCAGACGTGCGCGAGATGGAATCTGGCAGGCTTGCCGATGTGACGACAACCAACTTTCAGCGCCTCTTCAAGAAGGTGGAGCTTGGATGACGCTCACCTTGACCATTCTGGGGTGCGCGTCGTCAGCCGGTGTACCGAGGGTAGGGGGGGCGACCCACGCTGAGCGCTGGGGTGCGTGCGATCCGGACAATCCAAAAAACCATCGAAGACGCTGCTCGGCCCTCCTCACCCGTTCCGGAGACAATGGGACCACCTATTGCGTGATCGACAGTGGCCCTGATTTCCGGGCGCAGATGCTGTCGGCCGGTGTGTCGCATCTCGATGCAGTCGTCTACACACACGAGCATGCCGATCATCTGCATGGAATCGACGATATGCGCCCGTTTGCGCTTGTTCAGCGGTCACGCATACCGGTGTTCATGGATGACCGGACATTCAAGCGCGCCGACAGTGCCTTTGGATATGTCTTCGAAGCTCCGCCCGGATCGGGCTATCCGCCCATTCTGACGCGCCATACCATCGATCATAGCGAGCCTGTCACAGTGACTGGCCCGGGCGGAGCCATCACTTTGACACCGGTGCCTGTCACGCATGGCGACATCACGGCGCTCGGATTCCGCATCGCCGACACGCTCTACTTGCCGGACGTAAATGCCATTCCGGCTTCCAGTCTTTCTCACTTTGAAGACCTGGACTGCCTGATCGTCGACGCACTGCGCCGCAAATCTCATGTCAGTCATTTCAATCTCGACCAGGCGTTGGCGCTGCAGGCCGATGTGAAGCCCAAGCGCACCATACTCACCAACCTGCATATCGACCTGGACTATGAAACGCTTCTGCACGAAACCCCGGATACGGTTGAGCCTGCCTATGACGGGCTACAGGTGACCATATCCCGATAGACTCTGTATTTGGCGCCCCATTTTGGTTCCATAATATATCTTATCGGACAAATGTATTGATTTCCTGTGGGTTCTCCCCGATCAGGCAAAAGGCTGTTGCAGCCGATGTCGTTGGCTGAACTAGGATGGCTCAAAGGCATCAGGAGAATGATCGATGAGCCAGGACCAACCCGCAGCAGATGGACGAACAGATGGGCCTCCAGGCGATCTCTCGACACTGCTCGCCATCATGGCCAAGCTGCGCGACCCGGACACCGGCTGTCCGTGGGACGTTGAACAGGACTTCGCATCCATAGCCCCGTACACGATCGAAGAGGCTTATGAGGTTGCCGATGCCATCCAGCGCGATGACAAGGAAGATCTCTGCGATGAGCTTGGCGACCTTCTGCTTCAAGTCGTCTTCCACGCACAGATGGCCAGCGAAGAAGGCAGTTTCACCTTTGCCGACGTTGTTGCTGCTGTGACCACCAAGATGATCCGCCGTCATCCGCATGTTTTCGGTGACATCGACCGCGACGATCCCGTGGCCGTCAAAGCACGATGGGAACAAATCAAAGCGGACGAAAAAGCGGAGAAGCGCGCCAGACAAATGGCCAAAGGTGAGGGCAGCGAAAAACCTGCGAGTGCGCTCGATGGTGTGCCAGGCACCCTGCCCGCCGTTCAGCGTGCCTTCAAATTGCAAGCCAAAGCCGCCCGCGTCGGGTTCGACTGGCCGACGCCGCACGCCGTTTTGGCCAAGCTGCGTGAAGAGACAGGCGAGATAGAGACCGAGATCAAGGCCAGCCCGGTGAACAAAGCCCGTATCGAGGACGAGTTGGGCGACATCCTGTTCGTGGTGACCAATCTGGCGCGCAAGCTCGACATCGATCCCAACGTCGCTCTTGAACGCACGAACGCGAAATTTATCAAGCGGTTCCAGTGGGTTGAAGAAAGTCTGCGCGAAACACAGGAGCCCGTCGGAACAGCGTCCCTCGACACAATGGAAGCGGCCTGGCAAAGAGCCAAGACCGAAGCTTAGCCGGCCGCCGCTATCTCGAACCGCGCCCGTGCATGCGCCATCCTGCGCGGCGTCATGGCCACCCGCAGACGCGTCGATCCATCCTCAAGCACGGTCTCATCGAGTACCGTGGCATTGTTGAAGACCCAGGCCCTGCCCTCACCGTCCTCAACCGGCACGTGGAATGTCTCTTCCTGCCGTGTTGCAGCGATTTCAGTCTCAATCTGTTCCAGCAGGGCATCGAGCCCCTCACCCGTTACCGCAGAAACAGGCAGAACGCGGACACCTTGAACGCGCGCCTGCCGCTTGGTGAACGCCAGAGTTTCTGCATCCATCAAATCGATCTTGTTCCACGCTTCGACCATCGGCCTGTCGCTTTGCCCGTCCCGGTCAACAACACCCAACTGATCGAGCACATCGAGAACATCCACACGCTGCGCATCGGTCTCCGGGTTGGTGACGTTACGAACGTGGACGATCAGATCCGCCTCCAGCACTTCTTCCAAAGTGGCGCGAAAAGCCGCGATAAGGGAGGTAGGAAGATTGGAGATAAACCCCACCGTGTCGGACAGGATGACCTCCGTCCCTTTCGGTAAAGCGACTTTGCGCAAGGTCGGGTCAAGCGTCGCAAAAAGCAGATCTTCGGCCATCACATCTCCACCCGCTATCTTGTTGAAAAGGGTAGATTTTCCAGCATTGGTATAGCCGACAAGCGCGACTGTCGGCGCCGGAACCGCCTGACGTCGTGAACGATGCAGCGTACGGGTTCGGCGAACCTCGTCCAACTGTCTCTTCAGGCGTGTGATCTTGTCCTGAATGACGCGGCGGTCCGCCTCGATCTGTGTCTCGCCGGGACCGCCAAGAAAGCCTTTGCCACCTCTTTGCCGCTCCAAGTGTGTCCAGGAACGTACCAAACGGCTCTTCTGATAACTTAAATGGGCCAGATCGACCTGCAACGTACCTTCACGGGTCTGTGCCCTGCGCCCGAAGATTTCCAGGATAAGTCCGGTACGATCCAGCACCTTGGCCTTGAGGGCCCGCTCAAGATTACGCTGCTGAATGGGCGTCAGCTCATGGTCTACAATCACCAGTTCGACGTCATCGCTCGCAACACGGCCGGCCAGTTCCTCAACCTTGCCAACGCCCAGAAGAGTCGCTGGTCTGGGAGACTGCAACGTCAAAAGGTCAACGAAAACAACATCCAGACTGATAGCAGCCGCGAGCCCGACAGCCTCTTCCCGGCGTGCTTCAAGCGAGCGTTGCTCGCCAACGGCACGGCCACCGGCCTCCCCTACCCGCCTGGCTGCACGGCCAGATATGACGGGCACAATGACGGCGGTACGGGTTTGCCTGGCGCGCGTATCTTCGATCTGGAAGCGCGGCTTGCCAGCAGGTTTGCGATCTTTATCGCCAGTTTCAACGGTCAAGGAACGTCCTTTTATCCGTCAGCACGCTCATCGTCGGACGGATCAAACAGTTGCACGGGCTGTGCCGGCATGATGGTCGAGATGGCATGCTTGTAAACAAGCTGCGAGTGGCCATCGCGGCGCAGCAAAATGCAAAAATTGTCGAACCAAGTCACAATGCCTTGGAGCTTCACACCGTTGACCAGAAAGATGGTCAAGGATGCTTTCTGCTTACGCACATGATTGAGAAAGGCGTCTTGCAGATTCTGAGTTCGCTCGTTTGCCATGGTTACCCCCTGGTCTGTTGTTCTTGGCCGCTTTATCGGACCGCACCCTCATGCGCCCCGATGTCAGGCTAGCATGCCTTCTTGGAGAGCCAAAGGGGGTGGAAACCGGTTTTTGCCCCAGTGGAAAACGTTGTCATAGGCGAACTAACGTCGAAAAAACAATACACTAAAGCCAGCCACCAGGCCGATTACCTCAAGCCGGCCTGCAACCATTGTGAAGCTCAAGGCCAAGCTTGGCCACGCGCTGACTTCGGCAAAACCAGGCCAGGTCTGAGGTCCCGCCCAGCCAAAGCTATACACAGGGCCTGCGTTCACAAGCACGCTGAGAGACGCAACCAGGGCCGCCTCGGGCGAAAAACCGCTGCTCGCCAGAATGACACCGCATAGAGCCCAAACGCCGAAAAAGAGAACAAACGCCGTCCAGATCGCTCGCATGCCATCGGTATCGTAGGCGAACCTTCCAAGATGATCGGTATGCACGGCATGCGGATAGATGATGTGCTCCAGCTCTTTCAGGCTGTGCCGCACCATCAGCGCAATCCGATAAAGCTTGATACCTCCCGCTGTGGAGAACATACCGCCACCGATCAACAAGACCACAAGCGCAAGCGAGAGCGGAAGAACGGTCGCTCCGGCATTGCGGGCTTCAAAGCCGGTCGTTGAAACAAGCGACGCGGCGGTGACAAAGCCCTCGCGCAAAGCGGTCGCAGGTCCAAGCACGGCACCGGACCCGGCAGCCACGGCGAAGGCGATAGCATAGGCGAAACCCAACACCACAGCGAGACAGAGAAGCGCACCACTCTCCATAACGGTGACGGACCGGCCAAGCCGACCGGTAGCCACCAGACGGTGCCACATGATGCTCGACGCACCGATCAACATGAAAAATCCAATCACCCACTCGGCAAGAGGGGCACCATAGTCGGTCAGTGTGCCGGCCCTCGGCATCATGCCGCCTGTGGACACAGTGGAAAGCGCCAGGGCGAATGCATCAAAGGCATCGATGTCGGCCACAAGAAGCAGAGCAAAGCACGCCAGCGTTACGGCAATGTAGGCACCCAATACACCGCGCACCCGTGTTTCCAGTATCTGCTGCGTGTCTCCACCAAGCCGCAAAAGGGGTGTGCCCCCTGCTCCGGCGGGAGCAAGAACCACGATGATCGACATCAGCGTCGCCAGTCCGCCAAGCCATTGCAACCAAGCCCGCCATCCAATGATGGCAAGTGGTAGGGTGTCGAGATTGGCAAAAACCGTCGCACCGGTTGTCGTGATCGCAGATGTCGCCTCGAACAGGGCCAAATGCGGAGGCAGATCCGTAAGGAACAGGAAAGGCGGCGTCGCCAGCAGAGGCGCCAAAATCCAGGCAGCGATAAGGACACGAAAGCTCAAAAGCCGTGTCAGGGGAGCTCGGCGCCCTGAAAAAGCCAACCGCACAGCAGCAGCAAAAAAAATCAGGATAGCTGCCTGTCCGGTGAAAAGAGAAACGGCAGCATCATCTCCCTGCCCCAGACCGATGACCGCACATAGCACCATCGCCCACGCCATGGTGAAACTGATCGCCGCTAAAGCCCTGAGCCCAACCAGCATGATGCGGTCACATGGTCCTAGAAGAACTCAAGGGAAACGCGGAACAACTGCTCCACACGCTTCACCTGACCGGAAAGTGCAAAGAGAACAACGCGATCCCCGGCCTTCACCATGGTTTCGCCATCCGGCATGATGACCTCGGAGCCCCGCAGAATGGCGCCAATACGCAGACCATCGGGCAGATCGAGATCTCTTAGGTGCGACCCGACAAGCGGCGATGTGTCCAATGCCTCCGCCTCTATCACTTCCGCCGCGCCATCATGCACCGAGTGGACCTGACGGATTCGCCCCTTGCGTACATGCTGCAGCACGCGGGAGATCGTCACCTGACGCGGATTCACATAGGCGTCGATGCCCAGCGACTGCGCCAAAGGCGGATAGGAGTTGTTGTTGATCAGCGCCAGATTTTGCTGCACGCCCAGGCGCTTGGCCATCACGCAGGACAGGATGTTGACCTGATCGTCGTTGGTGAGTGCAACCAGCGTATCGGTCTGCGCAATATCGCTTTCATTCAGAATATCCTGACTCAGCGCGCTGCCGTGCAGGATCACCGTACGCGACAGATCATCGGCAATCTCGACAGCGCGTTCGCGATCCTGTTCGATGACTTTGACTTTGGTGCGGGTCTGCCGCGTCTCCAGCGCCTGGGCCACATAAAGGCCGATGTTGCCGCCACCGGCGATCACAACACGGCTTGCCTCGGCCTCTTCCCGCCCGAAGATACCGAGAGTACGGCGCACCTGCTCACGGTCAGCAGCAAAATAGGCGATATCCCCGGCGAGCATGGCGTCGTCGGAGCGCGGAACAAACATGTGATCGTTGCGCAACACGCCCACAACGGTTGCCTTGAGCTCGGGGAACAATCCGGAGAGCTGCCGCAGCGGCGTATCGATCACCGGACAATCCTCACGCAAGTACACCCCGACAACGGAGATACGTTCATCGGCAAAGCGGGCGGAGTCCAGCGCCCCGGGAAGCGCAAGACGGCGCAGAACCATCTCGCCGACCTCGATCTCCGGAGAAATGATGACGTCGATCGGCAAGTTGTCGCGCGAGAACAGCGAGGCATACTGTTTCTCAAGGTAACTTTGGGCACGAATGCGGGCGACCTTGGTCGGCACATTGAACAGCGAATGCGCAACCTGACATGCGATCATGTTCACCTCGTCATACAAGGTAACGGCGATGATCATGTCGGCCTGTTCGATACCGGCCTGCACCAGGACATCAGGATGCGAGCCGTGTCCGACAACACCACGCACATCGAGTGAATCGCGGATCGCTTGCACAAGCCGTGCCGAGGTATCGATCACCGATACGTCATTGTTCTCGCGCGAGAGGCGCTCGGCGATACCGAAGCCAACCTGCCCTGCCCCACAGATAACGACCCGCATCGGCTATGGCGTCCTTGTGTTCTTTATCATGGCTGTCGGCCACATCAGGCACAGCCCAATCGACTGCGCGTCACTGGTCGCACATTTTGAGCGGCAAGGCCAACTACCCGTTGAGGCCCAAAGACTTGAGCTTGCGATGCAGTGCAGAGCGTTCCATGCCGATGAACTCAGCCGTTTTGGAGATGTTACCGTTGAAACGATTGATCTGCGAGGTCAGGTAGTCACGCTCAAAGGTTTCGCGGGCATCGCGCAGCGGCATCGTCATAAGGCTTTCACTGCCGGCGCTGGCTGTCTTTGGCAACAGGGAAGAGACATCGGGCGGTAGAAGGTCGGCCGTCACGTGGGAGCCGTTCTCACCCCGCGCCAGGATCATCAGACGCTCCACATTGTTGCGCAACTGACGCACGTTCCCCGGCCAGTCGTGGGTCTGGAGAATGGTCATCGCATCATCGGCTATCTGCCGCATCGGCAGACCGCTGGCCGTGGAAAGCTGCTGCATGAAATAATGAACCAGCTCGGGAATATCCGAACGGCGCTCGGCAAGCGATGGCACAGGCAAGGGAACAACGGCCAGCCGGTGATAAAGATCCGAACGGAATTTTTCCTGCTCGATCAAAGGCTCCAGGGGTTGCGACGACGACGACAACACGCGCACATCCACCTGTACCCGTGTCGAGCCGCCGACCCGCGTGAAGGTCTGGTCGGCCAACAC
>JANQJE010000130.1 GCA_028281795.1 Cohaesibacteraceae bacterium
CCTGTTTGCCGTGACCGGAACATTCGTCAAGCTCGCACTCACAACATTCCCGGGCCTCGTCACCACCAACGCCTATGAACGCGGTCTGGCTTATGACGATGTCCTGGCGGCCGAGCAGGCCCAGATGGAGCGCGGTTGGCAGATGACGATCGCCATGCCGGAACTGTCCGGCGATGGGCAGACGGCGCGCGTTGTGCTGACCGACCGGAACGGCGAAGCGCTGACCGGTGGCACGGTCATCATGATGGCAGAACGCATGACCCGCTATGCCCAGCAGGTTCGGATTCAACTGACGGATATCGGTGACGGTCACTATGAAGCGCCCGTCGCCTTTCCGATCTCCGGGCGCTGGTTTGTCAGCGTCCTGGCCGACTTCGATGGCACGCGGCATTTCGCCAGCGAGGAGTTCTTCCTCGATGCGCCCGGTGTGAACTAGAGCATGGCAGCGCTCGACGCATCCTTCGATACCACGCCGCACGACCAGGACGGTCGGCTGAAGCTCGATCTCTCCACGGCTGTCGAGACCGACAAGCAAGGGCATCACACGATCAACCTGCTGGTCGGCAATGTGCATTGCGGCGGTTGCGTACGGAAAATCGAAGATCGTTTGACAAAAGAGCCGGGCATTGAAACGGCCCGTGTCAATCTCTCGACCCGCCGTCTGACCGTCACATGGCAAGGCGATACATATCACGCGAACGATTTCGCCAAGGCGGTTGAAGACCTCGGTTACCCGGTTGCGCTCTACCGTATGGAAGCGGTGGTCGAGCGCGACAAGAACACTGAGCGCGATCTTTTGATGGCGCTGGCCGTTTCCTTTTTTGCAGCTGCCAATCTGATGATGCTCGCCTGGGCTGTCTGGGCCGGCCACTTCGCAACGATGGGCCAGGCCACACGCGATTTCTTTCATTGGATCGCAGCACTCATTGCGGTGCCGTCAGTCTACTATGCCGGTCAGCCCTTCTTCCGGTCAGCCATAGCAGCCCTTCGCAAAGGCCGGTCCAACATGGATGTGCCGATCTCCGTTGGCGTGATCCTGACCACGCTGATGAGCCTCTACGAGACCTGGACCGGCGGACCGCATGTTTACTTCGATGGAGCACTGTCGCTGCTCTTCATCTTGCTGATCGGGCGCTATCTCGATCATAAGGTGCGCGGAACCGCCCGCTCCGCTGTCCATGACTTGGCCATGCTGGCCGGACAGCCGGTTCAGAAACTTCTCTCAGATGGCCGCCTTCAACCTGTCGCTTCCGACAGCCTTGCCAGTGGCGACCGCATTCAGGTGGCCGCTGGTGAGCGCATCGGAGTCGATGGCATCGTTCGCGAAGGTGGCTCGTCCATCGACACCGCACTGATAGACGGCGAGACAACACCGAAGGATGTGACCGTTGGCGCAAAGGTTCTTGCTGGCACGATGAACCTTACCGGCCCCCTGATTGTCGAAGCAAAGAGCGTTGGTGAAGCCACTGTACTGGCTGAGATCGTGCGCCTTCTGGAAGCTGCCGAACAGAAGAAAGGCCGCTATATGGCCATCGCCGATAAGGTGGTGCGCTGGTACTCACCGACCGTTCACGCCTTGTCGCTAGGCGCCTTCCTCGGTTGGTGGCTCTTCGGCGGCATGGATGTCCCCGAAGCTCTGATGATCGCTGTCTGCGTGCTCATCATTACATGCCCCTGCGCTCTTGGTCTTGCCGTACCGATCACACAGGTCGTTGCGGCCGGTCGCCTAAGCCGCAAGGGAATCCTTGTGAAGTCGGAAACAGCGCTGGAACGCTTCGCGGCGATCGATACCATCGTGTTCGACAAGACAGGTACTCTGACCACGCTCGAACCAAGACTGGTTGGCCTGCCGGATGATGAAAGCGCGCTGACCTTGGCCTCCTCCATCGCAGCATCCTCAAAGCATCCCCTCGCCCAGTCGATCCGCGCCGCGGCATCTGATGCTCCGCGCATCAAAGATGTGGAGGACACACCAGGCATGGGACTTTCCTGGATGAGCGAAGACGGCGAAGTACGTCTCGGCTCAGCCCGCTGGTGCGGTCTTTCAGACACGGAAACGGCTCAGCACGGAAAGACCATCGGCGGACTTGAAACCGAAGTCTGGCTGACACGCCCGGGCCATGCACCCGCCCGTTTTGCGTTCTCCCCCTTGTTGCGCCCTCAGACCAAGCAGGTCATCGACACGTTGAAAGCACGCGGCTTTGACGTGGCCATCATGTCGGGGGACCGCGCCCGTTTTGTCGGGCCGCTTGCCGAGCAGCTTGGGATCACCGACTGGCAAGGCGACATGACACCGGCGGACAAGATCGAGGCTATCGAAACGATGAAAGCCGGCGGCAAACATGTCTTGATGGTCGGTGATGGCCTCAACGACACCCCTGCTCTGGCAGCAGCCCATGCTTCGCTTGCGCCGACGAGCGCCGCCGACATATCGCGCCGTGCTGCCGATGCTGTCTTCCAGGGCGGATCCCTGCAGGCCCTTCCGGAATTGCTGGCCACTTCAAGCGGCACACGCCGCATCGTTCTGCAAAACATCACGTTTTCGGTCGGCTACAATCTTTTCTGGGTGCCCGTCGCCATCCTCGGCCTTGTGACCCCGTGGATCGCCGCCATCGCCATGGCCGCAAGCTCGATTCTGGTAACCCTGAACGCCTTGCGCCTGGACGGCCTGAAACCCTTCAAACGTCTGGCAACACGGACCGGTACAAACCCCGCAGGCCAGCCTGTGGCCACAACAGCAGCAGAAGGGGCCGTCTGATGGATGTTCTTCTCTTTCTGGTGCCGATGGCGCTGGTTCTGTCGACCGTGGGACTTCTTGCGTTTTTTTGGGCATTAAAATCCGGTCAGTTTGATGATCTTCAAGGCGCCGCCGAACGGATCCTCTACACAGACGACCATCCTGAGCATTCCGAGCCACCTAACACACTGGATGAAAAGCAATGAGCACTTCACAAGCGGGCAAATCCACCGCAGGAAAAACCCTAGGCGGTCTCATCGTCCTCCTGATCAACATCATCGGCTTTGGCGGTATCGGCTACGCCGTGGGCGGTGTCACCGGCGCGATCTGGGTCACGCTGATCGGCCTTGTTCTGTTCGGTTTGCTGTTTGCCTGGCCAAGCCTCACATCAGGTGCCGAGCAGACAGGCCTTATCAAGGTGATCTCAGCACCGTTCGCCCTGATCGCCAGCATTGTCTTGTTCATCCCGGCAGTTATCGTCGGCCTTTTCCGTCGCCTGAAAGCTCAGCGCGACAAACGGCTCGGAATCGAACCGGTCGAGCCGGATGTTGATGAAACGGGCAAAGCACGCAGCTTCTTCTACGGACGGTGGACAGATGCGACGACCCTGTCGCTCTTCCTGATCAACGCGGTGGTTGCACTTATCATCGCGGTTCTGATTTTCGGACCGATGGCGGCCAGCGTCTTTGCGGTTATTGCGACACCGGTGTTCTTGATCGTGCTCTTCCTGGTCGGCCTGAATGGCGCAAACCCGGAGCTTGCCAAGCCGCAACCCGGCGAGGAAGTCGAGGAGCTGACCATCTAGTCATCTTGACAGTTGCATATGAAAAAGGGGGCGGTGCCAAAAGGCGCCGCCCCCTTTTTTCCGCTTTCTTCGGGCAACGCCTAGAATTGCTCCTGCATACGCCGCAAACCGATCTGGCGATCAGACGCGGCGAGCGCATCGCCAAGCGTGTGGACATTTCTGGCCTCCAACAAAGGCAGTAATTTAACAAAGACCTCACCGGTCGCAATGGCATCGCCAAGCGCTGTATGACGGTCCTCCGGCGCGAGAGTGATCCCGAACCGCTCCGACAACCCGTCCAGGGACAGGCTCTCATCCCGTCCCAACGCATGAGCCGCCAACAAAAGCGTGTCGAGCACCGGCTGGTTGAAGCGTACGCCAACCGCCTCCTCCTTCAGCGACAGGAACTTCATATCGAACGCGGCGTTGTGGGCGATCAGAGCCCCCGGTCCGACATAGCCATGGAAACGCGGCAGGGTTTCGGAAATCACCGGGGCATCGGCAACCATCGCATCGGTGATGCCGTGAACCTTTGTCGACGCCGCCGGGATAGATCGTTGCGGGTTGACGAACTCGTTGAAGATCTCACCACGCAATAATCGCCCGTTCACGATACGGACGGCTCCAATGGAAATGATCTCATCGCCGTTGGAGGGCTCAAGACCTGTGGTCTCCGTATCGAAGACAACGCATGTCAGGGCTCTTAAAGGCTGCTGATCCAACTCACGTGCATGCGGACGGTGCAACAGGCCAAAATCGTAGAACTCGCGGCGCGGCTGTGCTGGGAGGAAGGAACGTTCGCTGCGCTCGTAGCGTTCGGCAGCAACCTTGAGCGGCAGGCGCAAGCGCGCAACCCCTTCCCCAATCTCACCATCGACACGCAA
>JANQJE010000145.1 GCA_028281795.1 Cohaesibacteraceae bacterium
GGCGGAAAAGACCAAGCTCAGATGATTGCGAGAAACTGCTGTGTTCCAATGTGGTATGACCTGCGGCTTGGCGATCTTTTGCGCACCCACGTCGTCAAAATCCTCGCACGATGCGCGACATCGTGCTGCGGTCTTTTCCTTGTGGGACACACAAAAGCTTATCCATCAAATCGCTCCAATCTCAACAAGACATGCTCTAGCGCCGTAGGGGCATGCGAAAGTCTTCGTTGTTTGTGAACCAAAGCTGTATCTGGCCTGGTGTTCACGGTGTGTTAAGCTCTACAGAATCACGGTTTGAGCTTCCCGTTGAGACACAGGATGCGGTGATATGGCGCGACTGTTGGTTGCTGAGGATGATGAAGCTGTCCGGGCGTTCCTAGAAAAGGCGTTCGAACTGGATGGCCATGAAGTGCTAACCGCCAGCGATGGTGCGATGGCGCTCGAAGTTCTTGCTGACGAAGCCGGTGCCTTTGATCTCCTGCTGACTGATATTCAGATGCCTGTGATGGACGGTATCGCGCTGGCGCTTTCCACCGTGCGCGACTATCCCGATCTGCCGATTCTGCTGATGACCGGGTATGCCAACCAGCGCGAGCGTGCCCACGGGCTGGAAACGCTGGTCGAAGACGTGATCATGAAGCCTTTTTCGCTGGACGATATTCGCGATGCCGTCGGTGGTGTGCTGGAGAAGCGTGCCGGATAATCATGGTGGCCGGGTTGGCAGGCGCTATCATTATGCAGACACCGGCCGATACCGTTGCAGGACCCGGAGCGCCTGCAACGTGTTCCATCGGCCTGGTCCCCGGGGTGGCTCCATCGTGAAAAACTCGTTTCCCGGATGGGCTGCTTCACGTGGCCATAGGCCGTCTTTTCGGCGCTTGGATTGCAGCACATCCAGCGCGTCTGTCATCCTTGAATCGAACAGCTGATCGGCGGCCCGGAAATGATCCAGCGCCCTGAGGATGTTGTAGCGCCATCGGGACGGGTAGGTGAATTGCAGAAAACGCTTGTCGATGATCGTTCCGGTGCGGTCGGACCTGTAAAACCGGTGTTGGAGAATGAAGTCCCGAGACCGGCTTGCCGCGCTTTGCAACTCCTCGATCCTGTATCGCCCGCCGCTCGTCGCATATTCCTGGATGCCTTCGATGACCGACAGTGTCGAATGCAGCGAGCTATGGTGTGCGCCTGAGCGGTTGCTTCGGCAATTGAAACCGCCATCGGCCATGTGCTCATCGAGCAGGAAATCGATGATGCGGTGCAGATCGGTGTCCGGCACACCGAAGTAGCTTGCATAGTTCAGGAACATACCGTTGACGCAAACGTCACTGTGTTTGAGTCCGATAGACGTTCCGATCCCGCCATCCTGCGCGGTGAATCGCTCGATGAGCGCGCGGACATAAGCGCCGATCCCCCCACAGTCCGGCATGATCCCGAGCTGCTTGAGACTGAGAAGCGTGTAGTGCGCAGACGTCCATTGCGGTTGATAGAAGTCGATCCCCCATCCGCCGTCGGCATTGCGGTGGTCGAGATACGCTTTGCCCCAGCCTTCTGTTGCAATGCGTTTACGCAGGTCGGGCCTGTCTTCCCCAAGCAGGTCTCTGCAAGTCTGATGCTGGATCGCGACATCTCCTTGGAGGAGCCATTCGATCACGTCAGACTGCTTGATACCGGGCTGTGCCATGCGGGTATTCTCAACGGATGCTCCGTCAGCAACATGACGGACATCAAAGGATGCAGTGGAGATAGAACCGGACCGTCTTTGGAACCGTTCGCCGCGCTCGCTGATCAACCCGCGTGACTTTGAAGCTCTCAGTCTTCAAAGTACCCCTGGTGGGTGTTGCGAATGGCGTCGATTGTTGCATCAAGCCGCGACAGATGGATTCGGCACGCTTCGACTGCGCCGGCTTCATCACCCGCCTTGATGCAGTTCACGACTTTGTTGTGGTCTTCAAGAAGCGGAACCATGCGATCGTGATGCATCAGGCTGAGAACGCACAGCCGGTCGACCATCGCCTTCTTTTGCGCGATTTCCTCAAAGGCAAACTCAACGTCGCCCGCTTTGCAAAGCAACCGGTGGAACTGATAATCCAGCGTGTGAAATGCATCGATGTCGATGGCCTCAATGGCATCGGATTGGGCATCCAGGTTGGCCTGCAACTCCTCTTCCATGGAGCCGTCCCAGGCACGAACGGCGTGGTGCAGCACCTCCAACTCGACCGCCGCGCGAACAAAGCGGGCCGTGCGGATAGACTGGGAAGAGAAGCGCTTCACTTCTGTCGCGCGTTGCGGGCGAATTTGCAGGAGATCCAGATTGCCCAGACGGCTGAATGCATCGCGGACCGGTTGGCGCGAGACATCGAAACGGCTTGCAATTTCGGCTTCTGAAATCTTGGCCCCCGGCAACAGGCGCAGTGAAACGATCTCATCGTAAAGATAATCGAACACCACGTCGGCGCCGGTTCGCCGTTCAACCAATTGTCCGATCTGCTGCATTATTGCTCTCCACGTTTGGGGCTGGTTAGCCCAATCAGGCCGTCGTTTCCAGACAGGCGTTTCTTATCGGCCGCGTGATGCGGTCGGATTCCGTGGGTCACCCACAGCCCGAAAACGATGGTAGCGGTCATGATGACAACGGTAACAACACGAAAAACATCGGTGACCTGTGTAGGTTCGGCCAGTACGACCAGGATGATTCCGCCGATCCCGGTCAGAGCCGCCACGAACAGCTGATTGACGGCCGTCAGCACGTTCAGTGCGTGAAAGCCGGACTGCTGGTCGAGAAACTGGGCCCGGTACATCGACATGGCCATCTGATGACCGGCGTTCAGCACTCCGGTGGCGAAGTAGAAAATGAGCAATGCGATGGTGCTGATGAACCAGCTTTGGCTGCCGGTTTGGATCATGCCGTAGTCGGACCAAAGGAAGATCAGCGGGCTTATCAGCAGCGAGCCGAAGAAATAGACTTGGAACAGGCGGCGAATCCCCAGCCGATCAGCGCTGATGCCCCACACATATTCGCTGACGATCGAGCCCAGCATGGAGCAGGACACCGTCAGCATCAGCAAATTGGCGGGCAGGTTGAGCGAACCCACGACATAGACAATCAGGATCGGCCACTGCAGAACCGCGATTGCAAAGGTCAGAACAAGCGGACGGCGCATCATCGGATGGCGCCGCAGGATCGGCCAGAATTGCTTGCGCCCGGAATAGGTGCCGATGTCGGCAGGCGGCGGTGTAGCAGGCACGGACCGATACCAGATCAGCGAGTTGATCAGCAGTGCAATGACGATCAGGAGCAGGACTCGATGTTCGCCCCGGCTGAGATGATCGCCGACGATGAAGAAAGCGACCACGGAGAACGCCATGTTTGTTGCCTGTTTCCAGGTGCGCAGGCGGCCCAGAAAGCGGCCACGATCCTGGTGGCTGGTGACCTCGGCAACCAGGTTCATCCAAACCGCATTTTGCAGAAATTCATTGCCGAAGATGAACCAGACTGCGAGTGCGAAAAGCACCGGCACCGTGATCCAGTCGAGCGGCAAAACGAGCAACGCTATCAGGCAGGATGCCTGGAAATAGCGTGAGAGTTTCACCACATCGATCCGCGGATAGGTACGGATCGTGTCGAGGAATGGGTATCGAACAAGCACAATGAGCGGGATCAGGGACAGGAACCAGCTGATCTGGCCGTTCGAGTAACCCAGAACCTGGACGGCAAAAGCGACGACCAGAGGGCCGAGAACCATGTCCTTGGCGAGCGATCCGTTGATTGTGCCGCGGACAAGAAGAGACTGGGTATGCTTGTTCGATTCCGGCTGACCGGGCTGTGCAGTGTCTACCATCGTGGGACCTGGCGCACATAATCGGGCACGTATTTCAGCATCTCGTCGGTGTCGTCGCGGTCCTTTACCAGTGCGGCGTTGTAGAGATCGTGGAGCTCGGCCACCGCCTCGTGATCGAGTTCGACGCCCAGCCCCGGGCTTTCTGGTACCTGCAAGGTTCCGTTCTGGAAGCTGAACCGGCCACCCTTGATGATTTCTTTGTCGTACCAGGGATAGTGCGTGTCGCAGTCATATGTCAGGTTCGGTGTTGCAGCGGCGACATGGCACATCGCGGCCAGGCTGATGCCCAGATGCGAGTTGGAGTGCATCGAGACGCCGAGCCCGGCAGCGCGGCACATCTCGCCCAGATGGATCGCACCGGTGGCGCCACGCCAATAGTGATGATCGGACAGGATGATTTGCACTGCGTCTTTTTTGACGGCCTCGATGATCTGTTCGAATTCGACAACCACCAGATTGGTGGCCAGCGGCATGGCCGTTTGCGCCGATAACTCAGCCATGGCGTCCATGCCGCGCACCGGGTCTTCAAGATATTCCAATTTGTCCTTGAGAGCGTCGATCACCCGCATGGCGGTGGGAACGGTCCAGGCGCCCATCGGGTCAATCCTCAGCCCGTGACCGGGAAAGGCCTCGTGCAGTTTCAGCATGGTTTCGATCTCAAGATCGGGCTCCAGCACGCCGCCTTTCAGTTTCAGGGATTTGAATCCATAAGCGGCAACGAACTGCTTCGCTTCGGCCACCAGCGTATCCGGTGACATGACTTCACCGAGGATGTCAGGACCGAAGCGGCAGTCCTGCTTGGCGAACTTGTAAAAGAGATACCCGCCAAAAGGGATCGTCTTGCGGACCGCCCCGCCGAGAAGATCGTAAAGTGGCCGGCCGGCTTCCTTGCCACGCAAGTCGAGGCAGGCAATCTCAAAAGCGCTGTACACCACATCGACCGCTTTGTGGTCGGCAAGCGCCGTTGGCGCGTTGACGCCGCCGCCGTCCGGCAAGGCTTTCTCCACGCGCATGCGCAGGTCCCGCAAATTGTGGGGATCGAGCCCTTTCAAGGTCGGTCCAACCTTCTGCAGACCCGTCAGTGTGCGTTTTGCACCATAGGTCTCTCCGAGGCCCACAAGGCCGGTGTCAGTCTTCAACTCGATGATCGCACGCAGAAAAACGGAGCCATGCACACCCTTGGTGTTGGCCAGGGGAACGTCGGGGATAGCGATGGGAGTGATCTTTATGGTGTTGATTTTCATTGTGAATTTTCCTTCCCATCGGTCAAATGACCGCAACGGCATATTTTCGTTTGCTCAATCTTAAATACTAGTATACCAGTTTAGATCAGAAAGACAGCACCCGTTTGTGCCCAAGGGTCCATAAGAGACTCAGCCGCATGGAAACGTGCGAAGTCATCGGCACGAAACGAAGGGGGGAATGCATGCCAGGAGTCCTGCTGACGGATATCGTCAAGAGGTTTGGAGACGTTCAGGTCGTCCACGGGATCGATCTGGAGGTCGCAGAGCAAGAGTTTGTCGTGCTCGTGGGGCCATCGGGCTGCGGAAAGTCGACCACGCTGCGCATGATTGCCGGGCTTGAAGAGATAACCGACGGCAAAATCGACATAGATGGGCGGGAAGTGAACCGGGTCGCGCCGAAAGACCGCGATGTCGCGATGGTGTTTCAGAACTATGCGCTCTACCCGCATTTGAATGTGGCGGAGAACATTGCCTTTGGTCTGCGTATTCGGCGTGAGCCGAAAGAGCGGATTGAGTCCTCTGTTCAGGAAGTCGCGTCGATCCTCGGTCTGACGGAGTATCTGGAGCGCA
>JANQJE010000160.1 GCA_028281795.1 Cohaesibacteraceae bacterium
CGAAGGACGCTCGATCTGCCGGCGCCCTACGGTGTCAAAGTCCTTGACCGGGGGATGAACCCCGCTCTTCGCACTTTTCCTTGTATGGCTTGCCATATCGAACGCCATTTCAATCACATGAATGGGTCCTGACCCTAGCTCGCTGCCTTTCGGCTGTATGTGGCGGTCAGCCGCTCGGTCAGATACTCGTGGGCCAGGATTGGATCATAGTGGCGATCGCCCTGCACCGACGGCAGCGCTGTTACGAGGGAGTTCGGGTTGGGGTCCATAAAGAAGGCTATCGAACGGCGTTCTTTGACCGGCCGCTGCACACGATGCGGGCTCGATACGTAGATATCGTTCGTCCAGCGCATCAGAAGGTCGCCAATGTTGACGACATAGGCGCCATCGACATGAGGCACGTCGATCCAATCGTCCGAGTCACGCGGTTTGACCTGGAGGCCTGCCGTACCGTCGGTCATCAGCAGCGTGATGGAGCCATAATCGGTATGGGCTCCTGCGCCGATCTCGCCAGGCTTGGGGTTTTGAGCCTGCGGGTAGCGCAGGACGCGCAAGGTCGACATCGACTCGGTGAAGTGTTGCGCGAAATAGTCCTCTTTGAGACCCAAGTCGAGCGCGATGGCTCGATGAAGATTCACACCGAAATCAAGCACAGCGTTGAAATAGGTCGTGAAGGTTTCTTTGAAGCCCGGCACGTCGGCGGGCCACATGTTCGGCCCTCGATAAGGGTCGCCGCGCAGGACGCGCGGATCATCTGCGGTGAAGTCCAGTCCTATATTGTAGGCTTCCTTCTGGTCCATCTGACCGCTTTTTTCATCAAGGGCTTCCGACCCTGTGCCCGCATAGCCGCGATTGTTGGGTGATTTGTCGATGGACACGTCGGCTTTGACCTTGGTGGGCAGGGCAAAAAACGCGTCGGCCTTGGCAAACACATCTGCGATCAGTGCGCTGTCGACCCCATGGTTCTTGACAACCAGGAAGCCCGGGCCACGTGCCGCTTCACCCCAAGCCGCGACGAAGGCCTGCTTTGTGTCGCCTGCAAACGTTGCATAATCGAGGATGGGGATGGTGGTCATGCGGTTTGCCCTATTTTGCCAGGATAGGCCTGATCCACAGGCTTGCCTGCGGGCACCCCGATAAGCCTGCCCATCTTTGCTCGCACACGATCAAGGTGCCGGGCGCGGGTCTGCGGTGTCGAAAAATCCATCCGATAATGAGCGGCAAATGTGGTCCTGGCACGCTCGTGGCACAGTGCACGCAGGCCTCGCATCAAGATGCGTTTGCCCGGAGAACCAATAGCTTTGGTCAGCCAGAAAGATGCGCCGCATGTGGTGAACACGCCCAGACGGGTGATGTGTTTCAGCGTGTGGCTGATCCGCGGATTATCATCGCTCGGCATATCGAACGCGACGCCGGGCACGAGAACGCGGTCGAGCCAGCCTTTCAGGATCGCCGGATGGCCAAACCACCATGTGGGGTAAACGAACAGCAACGTGTCGCACCATTGCACGCTTTCCACGTGCGGCGCGATACGTGCGGTGTTGCAGCTCGTGTCCTCGTATTCGTCCCAGTCCTCACTTGTCAGACATGGCTGAAACCCTTCGGCGTAAAGATCGATCACCCTATGCTCGACGCCCGCCTGATCAAGCTGCTGCGTGATCGCTTCCAGAACAGCGTGGTTGAAACTGTCCTGTTTGGGGTGTGCGTAAACGATCAGTGCCTTCATGCCGGGTCAGAACCTCTCCATCTTGGTGGTGACGTGTTTCAGGAATGCGGTGCGTTTCTCATCGCTCGCCCGGTTCATGTCGTAAAGTGCGAGGTATTGCATAGGCGCATAGCCAGTGACGTAGCGCACTGGCCGGGTCATAAGCTTGCGCGGTGGGTCGCCGCACAGGAAAGCCCTCAGTCTTGTGCCGCCATAGGTGGTGACGGCGGCGCATTTCCTGATGTTTGTCAGCGCCGGACGAACCTCGCCGTCGACCAGCTTGAAAGAGACGCCGGGAAGGAAAACACGGTCGAAAAAGCCTTTCAGAATGGCCGGATACCCGAAGTTCCAAACTGGAAATATAAACACAAGAGAATCAGCAGCTTGAAGGCGGTCAACGTATATTTTAACCGGATTCCTATTAATTGACTCGTCATGGTATGTTCGGCGCTCCTCCGTCGTCATAACGGCCGGAAATTCTTCGGCGTAAAGATCGCAGTTATCTATTTGCCAATCTTGATTTTTTAGCGCCGTTGTCACACTCGTGTGGAGCGCGGCGGAGAAACTCTCCGGCACGGGATGGGCAAAAATCACCATCGCTCGCTTTTGGCTCACACCGTACTCGTATTTCTCTTTTTAACTCAAAATCGATTAAATGTCGTTTTGTTCGCCGGGAATCAGCCAGCTTTCTTCATATGCGGATAGGCGTACATGGTCTCATACGACCAGTTGGGATCGTCCCACGAAATCATTTTGCCGGGGTTCAGGAGACCTTTTGGGTCGGCCTCCTGTTTGAACTTCAACTGGCGATCATCTGTTTTTTGGCGGCCGCCTTCTTCCAGCGTGTAGCGGTGGGGATTGAAGATCATGCAGCCCAAATCTTCGTGGATGCGGATAATCTCGTTCAGCCGGTCTTCGTCGGAGTAATCGACGATGGGCAACCCGGCAAAGATGACTTCGCCACCCTCCCGCATTGCTTCGAGATGCTGAAGCACTTCGGCGCCGAAGGTTTCGCGCACTTTGGCAACTTTCGCCAGCGGGTCTGGTCCTCCATACCGCACCTGAAGGTACGTGATTGTCGGGTCGACCTGCAGAGCCCGCAATGTCGTATGATTCCAGGTGTATTCCGCCAAATGTCCCGGTGTGCGCTCAAAGGTGGACGCATCGGAGCGGTAGATCACGTCCGGGTTGCCGTTGCGCGCCATGAAAGCTTCAAATCCGTCTAGGGACTGGGGTGCAACGAGTACGATGACGATGTTTTGTCCCTCGGTAACATGACCTTGGAACCGCTTGAAGAACTTGAACGGGATCGGCGCCTCGATGGGCGTTATCAGCTTGGTTAGAATGCCGTCCTGCCGCGCCAGATCATAGGCGAAGGTGGCGCTTTGCATGAAGTCTTCAAAGCCGATGGCAAATTCAACCCAGTCATAGGCGGCCGTCAGCGGCATCTCGACTTCCGTGATGATGCCGTTGGTTCCGTAAGCATGAGATACCCGGGCGGTGTCTTCCCCGGTGAATTCCAGGATACGCGGCTCAGCCTCCATAGTGACCACCCGGAGGCGCAGAATGTTGCCAAGGTCACGCAAAGCACCCCAGCGGACCGATCCGATGCCGCCGGATCCACCGGCAACGAAACCGCCGATGGTCGCCGTACCATAGGTGGAGGGCATCATGCGCACCTCCTGGCCGGAATGCTCTTTGGTTTGCGCATCGAGATCCTTGACCACACATCCCGGCTCGACGATCACGCGGCCATGGTGGATCTCTTTCACCTTGGTCATGTTTTTCATGTGCATGATTACACCGCCGGCAAGCGGCATTGCCTGTCCATAGTTTCCTGTCCCGGCGCCACGTGTGGTGACAGGTATGTCGTGAGCGAAGCACGTCTTCAGGACCTCGATCACCTCGTCTTCGGAACGCGGTGACACAACGAAATCCCCGACCAGATGATCCATCTTTTCTTTCAGCACGGGCGAGTACCAGAAGAAGTCGCGGCTTTTCTGTTTCAGCGTTGCCGGGTTGTCGTCGATGTCCATATGGGACAGGGCCTGGCGTACAGCTGCTATGTTACCGGTCATCATCTACTCCATCAGTGCATCCAGCACCGCGTAGTCGGGCGGTGCGGCATCAAGGACCTTACCGTCACGTATGACGGTGCGGTCGGATTGGGGGCGTGCAAAAAACTCGTTCCAGGAACGCGCATTGAACAGGATCAGGTCGGCCGGGGTGCCCGGCACAAACGGTGTGTAGTCGAAGTTGCACATCATAGCAGGTGTTGTGGTGAAGGCCTTCACCCAGTCGTTGGATGAGTGGTCAAGATGCGCGATGCGCGTCGCTTCGCGCATCACTTCGACCATGTCGAGATCCCCGTAAGCGTAAAACGGGTCGCGCGTGTTGTCGGATGCGAAAGCGACGGGGATGCCACGTGCGTTCATTTCATGGACAAGCGTCACGCCGCGCCAGCGCGGTGTGCGGTGTCCCTGCTGGCGGTCCTGGAGATAGAGATTGCACAGAGGCAGGGAGACGATGGTCAGTCCGGCTTCGGCAACCAGGTCCATCGTCCGGTCGGCGTCGGTCTCCTCCTGCACGGCGAGCGAGCAGCAATGACCGCAAACGACCTTGCCGCTATAGCCTGTCTTAAGCACGGTTTCAGCGATCGTCCGCAAGGTGGCCACCGAGGGATCGCCGGTTTCATCGACATGAAAATCGGCGTCGAGTTCACGCTCGGTTGCAAGGTGGAAAAACGCTTCCAGGCGCTGCTCAAGATCAGGCAGCGGGTAGGTGACCAACCCAAGAACACCACCGGCACGGGCGACGATGTCCGCCGTCTTGCGGTAGCGGCCTTCCCCGTTAGCCTCAATGCCATCGGCACCGACCAGACAGACGGCCTGCAGATCGATCCTGTCCTTCCAGTCGTCGCGGACCTCTTCAAAGACAGCCCACGAGATTTCGTCCTGCGGCGGGATGGAATCCAAATGTGTGCGGATCGCCCTGGAGCCATGGGCGTGAGCCGCTTCCAGCGCGAATGTCATGCGTGTGCGGACATCCTCTGCGGACCAGTTGGCTTCCCGATCTACAGCGACCGAGGAAAGCGCACCATCGAAGGTTCCATCCGGGTTTGGCTTGCGGGGCCAGATATGTCCCTTGTCGAGATGGGTGTGCATGTCGACAAAGGCGGGAAGGGCCATGCGCCCTTTCATGTCTATGCGGGTATCTGCCGGCTGGTGTGAGAAGCGACCTTCTTTGACGGTCAAAGAGGTGGTCACCAGATCATCGGGTGAGTCGGCTAGGGGACCGGGTAGGACGATGTTGTCGAGTGTGAAATGGCCTGCGGGCAGGGAAAACGGAGGTTGCACTCATTGCTCCCGTTTCACGGCACTCTCATGCCATTTGTGCAGCAGAAGCCAACTTACGAAGCTTGAAAGTGCATAAATCACGATTCCAGTAGCAGCGATCAGGATCAACGCTGCGAACATGCGGGGGATGTTCAAGCGATAGCCCGCCTCCAGGATAGTGAAGGCCAGGCCCGAACCGATGCCACCGGTTCCAGCAACATATTCCGCCACCACGGCACCGATCAATGCCAGGCCGCCTGCGATGCGTAAGCCGCCCAGGAAGTAGGGCAAAGCCGACGGAAGCTCCAGATGTATGAGGCGCTGCCAGCGCGAGGCCCGGTAGATTTTGAATAGGTCACGAAGATTGTGGTCCACCGAATTGAGGCCCAGCGTCGTGTTGGAGAGAACCGGGAAAAAAGCAACCAGCCAAGCGCAGATCAGAAGCCCGATCAGGCGTTCTTCGACATAGATGAAAATAAGCGGTGCGATGGCAACGATGGGCGTAACCTGCAGGATGACGGCGTAGGGGTAGAGCGACATTTCAATGACGCGCAACAGCTTGAAAAGGATCGCCAGCCCTGCGCCACCGATCACGGCCGCCAGAAGAGCCATGCCGGTGATCGCCAGGGTGATGCTCAGGGCATCGAGCATCAATCGCCAATCGGCAGTCAGCGTTGCCCAGACGCGGCCAGGGCCAGGAAGGATATAGTGCGGGATTTCATTGACCTTGACGATGACGTCCCAAATGATCAGGCCAAGCGCGATCATAATCAGGGGCAGGAGCCAGGTTCCAAGCTTGTCGAGCCGCTGACGGCGCGCGAGAGCACGCTCCTCCAGGTCGACAACATGAGCGTCATCGGACGGAGAAAGATGCCGTGTGCGCTCGTCGGATGAGATCACAGCCATCGATCTACGCCGCCTCCGCGCTGGTGTTCATGATGGCTGCGTGAAGAGCATCGGATGCCGCGCGGCAATGGGCTGCATATTCCGGAGAAGTGCGGAATTCCTCCCGACGCGGATAGGGCTCATCGATGTGCAGTTCCTGCACCACCCGGCCGGGACGCGCGGCCATGACCACCACGCGATTGGATAGGAAAACGCTCTCAAAAACCGAGTGTGTGACGAAGATGACAGTGCAGCCGATGCGCGCCTTCATCTCCAGGAGGTCGTTGTTGAGTTTGAAGCGCGTAATCTCATCGAGCGCGGCAAAAGGCTCGTCCATCAGGATGAGCTTAGGGTGCGTGACCATCGCACGGGCGATCGAAACGCGCATTTTCATGCCGCCTGAAAGCTCGCGCGGATAGGCATTTTCAAACCCCGACAATCCGACCACATCGAGTATTTCATCGATTTCCTTGCGGACAGCTGACTTGCTGATTTTGGCGAGCCGCATGGGCAGCCAGATATTGTCCTCGACCGTTGCCCAGGGCATCAGCGTCGGTTCCTGGAAAACCACGCCGAGGTCCTGCCCTCCGGTCGACGTTCGCCCTGTGTCGGACCAAACAATCCGGCCTGCGGTCGGGCGCATCAGTCCGGCGATCAGTCTCAACGCGGTGGATTTGCCGCAGCCTGATGGCCCCAGAAGGCTGACGAAGTCTCCATCGTGGACATCAAGCGACATGTCGTCCAACGCCGTTACTGTCCCACCAAACACCTTGCCGACGTTGCGGAGCGAAAGGATGGGCCCAACTGCGGAAGGGATATTCGGCAAGACTGAACTCCGGGGGGCGACGTAGGGTTTGGAGGGGAACGGCGCACCTGTCCGGCGCGCCGTACAATCGTTTGGCTGGGCAAGTTTGCCCTCAAGACGAGGGTTTTGGGAAGGCCTATTACGGGCGAAGATCCATACCGAGCCCTTCGTTGACGAAGTCGGTCGTGTAGGCGGCTGTATAATCAAGCCCTGCGCTGATCACGCCGGCGTCCACCATCTGCTGATAAAACGCATCGACCGTTTCTTCCGTCATGGCGCCGATGCCAAGCTCCAGAGCATCGCCGGAATCCACAATGCCGAATTCGAGCATTTTTTCGATCGCATAATCGATCTTGTCCTGCGTCATTTCCGGATTGTCGGCCATGATGAGGGCATTGGCAGCTTCATTGTCGCCGTAGAGATAATTGTACCAGCCCAGAATCGAGCCATCGACAAAACACTCAACCACCTCAGGTCGCTCTTCGATGGTAGCGGCCATGGTTTCGACCGTGGTCGCATAGGTCGCAAAGCCGGCGTCGGCGATGAGGAACACGTTGGGTTCAAAGCCGCCTTCCGTTTCGATGACATAGGGCTCCGATGAGAGATAGCCCTGCATGCCGGTGCGGGTGTCGGCGAGGAACGGTGCCGGATTGAATGTGTAAGGAACCCTTTGCTCATCGGTGAAACCGTGTGCGGCCACCATCCAGCGATAATAACCGGCAAAGCCATTGTCGCCGATCAAAAGGGTGAGATCTTTCAGCTCTTCCCATGTGTCCGCTTCGCCGGGATGCGAAATAATCACCTGAGGGTGTTTCTGGAAGGCTGCCATGACGGCAACCACCGGAATGTCCTGCTCCGCAGCCAGGAACGTGGAGACGAGATCGCCACCCATGTGAAAATCGATGCGTCCGGCCAAAAGCAGGGCCTTGTTGTTCACCTGAGGACCGCCGGTCACGATGCTGACATCAAGGCCACAGGCTTCATAGGTCCCGTCGGCAACTGACTGGTAGAAGCCGCCATGTTCGGCCTGAGCGAGCCAGTTCGTGCCAAAGACGACCTCTTCCAAGGCCAGGGCCGGTGAAACGGCGCTGACAGACATGGCTGTTGCAGCCAGAAGTGCAACTCGGCGTTTGGACATGGAAAGGCGGGAGGAAAGGGTCATGAGAAACTCCGCTGTTTCGTGGCGCTTGTCTGCACCAGGCTACGCCCATTGAGCCGGGCGCCTGTTGGGGGCTGGATCAGTCCGCGTCCGCGAGCAGGGACCACCCCGATCACGATGATTAGGTCGGCTGCGCCTTGCGATGTCAACGCTAAACTGCCTAAATTCTAGCCGCGAGAGGACGTTGCACGTGCTGTGTGCACGCTGCCTATCCATTGTGCTGCATAGCTGGGCATTTGCAGACATCCCAGCATCCAACTTCATACCAAAAGAGGACATACCGTTTGAGTTTTCGATCCCTTACACCCTCCAGCCTCGCGCCGCCTTTTGCGCGTTACGCCCATGGCGTTGCTGTTGAAGCCGGCCAGCGGCTGGTGCGCACGTCCGGTCAGCTTGCCATGGCGAAGGATGGGACAATTCCCGATGGAGCCGAAGCACAGGCGGCGCTCATCTTTGAGAGCATTGACGCCATACTGGCCGAAGGTGGGCTGAGGCGAGAGCATATCTGTCACATTTCGGCTTTTGTGACGGCCCGTGAGCACATGGCCAGTTACATGAAGGCGCGCGACGCTTTTCTGGCCGATGTACCAGTGCTTCCTGCTTCAACGCTGATCATCGTCAGCGGTTTCACGAAGCCGGAATTTCTGGTGGAGATAGAGGTGATGGCCGCCGGCTAGGTTTGACATACTTCTCCTAAGCGTCTGCCAGGTAGGTGTGCACGGCGGAGACCACAACCGATCCTTCTCCCACCGCGGATGCTACACGTTTCACCGAACCCGATCGAATGTCGCCCACGGCGTAGATACCCGGTTTGGATGTCGCATAGCCGCGTGTTTCCAGGCTGACGTCGCCACCGGTTTTGATGAAGCCTTTTCCGTCGAGCAAGACCTGCCCTTCCAGCCATCCGGTGTTCGGTGCCGCGCCGATCATGATGAAGAGTGCCTGGCTGTCGATCTCGGTCTTGTTGCCTGTTTGGCGATTCTTCAGTGTGAGGCTCTCCAGCCGCGTTTCGCCCGTCAGATGGCAGACTTCAGACTGCGGATGCAGCGTGATCGAAGGATCGTTCATGATGCGGGTCGAAAGGTAGGACGACATGGTCTCGGAGAGACCATCGCGGCGGACCACCAAATGAACATGTCTGGCATGGCGTGAGAGGAACATTGCCGCCTGGCCGGCCGAGTTCCCGCCACCAATGATAACCACCTCGGTGTTTTTGCAGAAACGTGCCTCCAACTCCGTGGCCGCATAATAGACGCCATGGCCCTCGAGCCTTTCCAGATCGTCCAATGGCAGGCGCTGGTATTGCACGCCGTTGGCGAGCACCACGGCACGGGCCCGGATGCAGCTACCATCGTCGAGTTCGACCTCATAATGGTCGCCCTTGCAGTGCAGCTTGGAAGCGCGGCGCGGCACGGTAAACCGCGCGCCGAACTTCACCGCCTGCACTTCCCCCAGATAGGCAAGGTCGGCGCCCGAGATTCCACGTGGAAACCCAAGATAGTTTTCGATCCGGGACGACGTGCCGGCCTGACCGCCGATGGCCGTGTCTTCGATGGTGATCACATTGAGGCCCTCGGAGGCCGAATAGACCGATGCTGCCAGTCCCGCGGGGCCAGCACCGACGACCAGAACATCGAAAAGCGTATCGGCTTTGGCCTCCAGATCGAGACCCAAGGCCGCGGCAACCTCTCTGGTGGTTGGATTCACCAGCATTTCGTCGTTGCCGATCAGGGCAATGGCATCGGCTTCCGGCAGAGCGCAGTGATGGTCCAGCGCTTTGACCGCGTCCGGGTTGGAGCGGTCCACAAAGCGATGCGGCACGAGGCTTCGGGTGGCGAACTCCAACATCCGCAATGTCCTGCGATTGGTGGCATCGCCGACTATCGTCAGACGACCTTCGCCCCATTCCATGATCAGGCGCCGGCGGGCCGCGAACGCCGTTACGATGATGTCGCTGAACTCCGGGTGTGTTGCGATGAGTTCACGGAGCGCCTGGTTGCCGACCGTGATCACTTCGGCCTTCTCGCGCACTTCACTGGCGAAGAACGTGCGTTGGCCCATCAACATCCCAAGCTCACCGATGAAGTTGGGTGCCGATACCGTGACCACCACATGGCCATCGGTTCGGTCGATCACATTCATCGAGCCGGATACCAGATGATGAAAGTCGTAGCTGTCCTGTCCGACCTCGAACACGACAGCACCGGGTTCAAGGATCCGTCGTTCGCCCACGCTTTCCAGCAGAGCGACATGATCATCGGAAAGAACGGGATAGGCGGCCCGCTCCAGACCGTTCTTCGGTTGGCTGTTGCGTGGTGTGTGGGTTTTGATGGGCATGAGGGGAAGAGGCCTTGGTTCGAAACGTGACGTGCCTTATGTCGGACTTTCACCCAGTAAAGGAAAGAGCCAGCGATGCGTTATCTGCACACTATGGTCCGCGTTGAGGATATCGACGCCAGCCTCCATTTTTATTGCAACCTTCTTGGCATGGAAGAAATCCGCCGCCGTGAGAGCGAGGGTGGTCGTTTCACCCTGATCTTCCTTGCCGCTCCTGAGGATAAGGAAGCGGCGCTGGCCAACAAAGCACCGATGATCGAGTTGACGTACAACTGGCCGGCGGAGGATGGCTCAACCGAGAG
>JANQJE010000183.1 GCA_028281795.1 Cohaesibacteraceae bacterium
GATAGAGGCGCGCGAACCGGTTGCTGCCTCGGATGCCGATGCAAGTCTGCTGGACCCGCTTGAAGCTGAGCTCGCCGCACTTCGCGGCGAACTGGAGACGTTGCGTGCGGGGTCTGGTGACGGGGCTCCGCTTGATGTGGATGCAGCGGTTTCATCAGTTCTTGACCCGCTGGAAGCACGCGTGGCGGTCGTTGAGACCGAGCTTCAATCCGCCCTTGATGCACTTGCGGCTCTCGACCAGCAGGAGACGCCATCGGCGGTGGCGGAAACCGCGGATCCGGCGCTTGCCGACGGTCTGGATGACCTGGCCAGCGATTTCGCGGCGTTACGGTCCGAGGTGACGGACCTGCAAAGTACGGTTTCGGGCCTGCAATCGGCCATGGCTGATCTGTCACCACAGATCAGCGACCGTCTCGACGGGCTGGATGGATTGGCTACCGAGACCGGTGCGCAGATCAGCGCTTTGAATGAGCGTGTTTCGGGCCTTCTCAGTGATGTTGAGACGCTTGGTTTGCAGACCAGCGCGTTGGGCGATGATCTGACGGCCCTGGCTGAAGCACCGGTCACGCAGGCGCCGGATCGGCTTGCTCGTCTGGGTGTTGCGCTCGACGCACTGGTGGCCGCGCGGGATTCCGGTGCTGATGTGGCTCCACCTCTGGCAGCGGCACAAGGCGCAGCCTCCTTTGATGGCCAGCTTGCGGATGCCTTGGCGCCGCTCTCGTCGGCCCAGGTGTCCGGTGCGTTAAGCGACGCTGCCATTCTGGCCATGTACGAAGACGTATACGATGCTATGCGCGCGGCCGTTCCCGGTTCCGAAAGCGATGGTTTGTTGGGCGCTCTGGAAGAGCGGGCGCGTCAGATGGTGACCATTCGTGCGCCGGAAGGTGCGGCGCTGTCGGGTGGTGACAGTCCTTCGGCCCGGCTTGATCGCCTGGGAAGTCTGATTGCAGCCGGTCGCTTTGAGGATGCCCTGGCGCTGAGCACCGGTCTGCCGGTGGCTATGCAGCAGGCAAGCGGTTCGCTCGTTGAAACACTGAATGCCCGGGCCGCTCTGGACGATGCCATTGCCAATGCACGTCAGGCGTTGATGGTTCAACTCAGCGTTCCCGTGTCTGAGGTCAACAGCCAGTAAACCAACGGAGACACGCCCTGTGATACGCGTCCTCATCTTTCTCGGCCTTGTTCTTGCGCTGGCGTTTGGCTTTGCCTGGCTTGCCGATCGACCCGGTACCGTCGCGATCGACTGGATCGGCTATGAGATTGAGCTTTCGGCGATGCTGGCCGTGGTCGTACTGCTGGTGCTTCTGGTTACCGTGATGGCTGCCTGGTGGGTGCTGAAAGTCATCGTTCGCTCGCCGCAGATGATGGGTGGCTATTTCTCGGCGCGGCGTCGCGACAAAGGCTATGAAGCCTTGTCGGGAGGCCTTGTGGCTGCCGGGTCGGGTGACAGCAAGGCTGCGCAACGCTATGCGCAACAAGCGCGCAAGCTCGCGCCCGAAGCTCCGTTGACCCGCGTGCTGGCCGCCTCGGCGGCTGATCTCAATGGCGATGTCGACGCCAAACGGCTTGCTTATCGGCAGATGCTCGACGATCCGAAAACACAGCTTCTGGGCTTGCGCGGGTTGTATCTCGATGCCGTCAAGGACGATGACGAGGAAGCAGCCCGTCATTATGCCGATCAGGCAGCCGCTCTCGCACCCGCCTTGCCCTGGGCCGGTCAGGCCCAGTTTGAGGACCAGGTGCAGCGCAGTGACTGGCCGGCTGCGCGGGCCGCGCTGGAACGCAATCTGCAGGCACGGGTCGTTACCAAGGCCGAACGTAACCGTTTGCGGGCTGTGCTGCTGACTGCAGAAGCGATCGATCGTGAAGAAGGAGAGCCTGAATCTGCACGGCCGCTGGCGCTTGAGGCGCACAAATTGGCACCCGATCTCGTGCCTGCCGGGGCAGTCGCCGGACGGCTTCTCATCCGTGCCAGCAAGATGACCCAGGCGAGCAAGGTGATCGAGACGACCTGGCGCAAGGCACCGCATCCGGAGCTTGCCGAGGTTTATCTCTATGTCCGTCCGGGCGATGCGGTGGCAGACCGGGTCAAACGCGCGCGCAAGCTTGCTCAACTCAGCGCCCATGCGCTTGAGGGGGAGTTGGCACTGGCCCGGGCTTTGATGGAAGCCGGTAAGCTCGATGAGGCGCGGCAGACGCTTGATCAGCATGCCGGGCCGGATGCAACACAGCGCGTTTGCCTCCTGATGGCGGAGATTGAGGAAAAAGAGGGCGGCGAGACGGCTGCGGTCCGCGGCTGGATGGCACGTGCCCTGCGCGCCAAGCGTGATCCGGCCTGGGTGGCCGACGGCTACATCTCATCGACATGGGAGCCGGCTTCGCCGCTTTCCGGCAAAGTGGATGCCTTTGAGTGGAAAGTGCCGGTGGAACGCTTCGCTGCACATGATCCGATCGCTATCCCGGATGATGCGATGAGCGATGATGGCCAGGTGTTGCTGCCTGCACGTCTGCCCGGTGTGGCTGTGGACGCAACTTCCGACGATGATGTTGTTTCCGGTAATGAATCAATGGTCGACGAGGTGAAGCCTGCTGATGACGCCGAACTGGTGGTCGAGGCCAAGCCGGAACCGGGCGTGCCTGCCGAACCTGCTCCTGAACCCGCTTCAGAGGCGCAACCTGTGCCGGACGCAGAAGCATCTGAGCCGGATAAGAGTGCTGCTGTTGAAGACAGCGAGTCCGAGAAAGATGAACCGGAGAAGAGCCTTCCGGTTGTCGCCAATGACGATGTCGTCAAAGAGCCTGCTGATTCATCGGACGCCGAAGACACCTCTCAGAGCGAGAGTGTGGCCGCGCAGCCTGCACCCGATGAAGCTGATGAGCCGGGAGCCGAGGACGAGGCAGCCTATAGCGGGCTGCCGCGTGGCCATGCACCAGACGATCCGGGGTCGGATAATGACCAAGAGGACACCGTCAGCGAACGGCGCAGGTTCCGTCTGTTCTGATCGGAGGGCCGCGTTCGTTGCTGCCTTGCCAAAGGGCAGCGATTGAGCTACCCGTCCGCTCCATTCCTGCATGGCCGGGCCGGTCTTTGTGCCGTCGGCCCCAGGGCGACGCCGCTTTAGCTCAGTTGGTAGAGCACATCATTCGTAATGATGGGGTCACGTGTTCGAGTCACGTAAGCGGCACCACTTTCATCCCTCTCCGTTCCTGCTTGCGGTTGGTCTAAAAGCCTGACGCCCGCTTCGGATGACCGACCTTATGCCTGTTGAGTTCAGGCTTTGCTGTCTCACCGGCACCATCAGTCCGCCGGCTTTGTTTCTTCAGGACAGATGTGTTGACCGATCGTGCGCTGACGCCGGGGCTGCTGTTCCTGCTGTCTTAAGGTGCCGAAAGCAACTTTGCCGTGAGCCAATCGGCACTTTTCGATCATCCGATTCATTGGTGATCATGGCGAACGCTGTTGACGTTCCGGCATGTTCTGTCTACAAATCCTCCAAACCTGTATGACAGGTTTGGAGGATTTGGTTTGCAGATACCCGATAGCCAGACGGAAAAAAACGGTTCAGGCCGTGTGAATGAAGCCATCGGTGCGATCACACAGCACATTCGTGCACATGAATTGATGCCTGGCGACCGCCTGCCTTCCGAGGCGTCGCTGTCGAAGGATCTGAAGGTTTCACGGACCGTTGTGCGGGAAGCGTTTCGGTCGCTTGCCGCCATGCGCATCATCGAGCTGAATGTCGGCAAGCGCGCCACTGTCGCGAACATCGATCATGGTGCGATGTCGCTCATCATCGAGCACGGCGTTCATACCGAGCAGATCAATGTCCAGCAGATCTACGATGTGCGCCGGACTATCGAAACACGCATCGTGACCCTGGCGTCGATCCGCCGATCAGATGCTGAGGCCAATCACATTCTTTCGCTCGCCAAAGCGATGCGGGACGCCATCGATGCGCCGGAGACGCTCATGGAACATGATCTTGCGTTCCATGCAGCGCTTGCCGTGGCCAGCAAGAACCCGGTGTTCGCCCTTATCGTCGGCGCTTTTCAGGGCATCACCCGCCAGACCTGGCCCATCGGCTGGAAGAGCCGGACAAGCCGGGAAGCGCGTGAGACCATGATCGACACCCATCACCGCATCGCCAGCGCTGTTGCCGCCGGTAATCCTCAACAGGCAGCTGAAGCGATGGGCACGCATTTCGATGAGAGTGTTCGTGCGTTGCTGCAGGCCGGTCTGTCATGAGGCGTCCGGCATGAAGATAACCGCGCTTGAAACCATCCGGATCGACCAGCGCCCCAACCTTCTGTGGGTGCATGTCCACACTGATGAAGGGTTGGTGGGTTTGGGCGAAACCTTCTTTGGGGCCGCGACGGTTGAAGCCTACATCCACGAATATGTTGCGCCGCGCGTTATCGGGCGTGATCCGTTGGAGATCGATCGCCTGGCGTCAGATCTGGTGGGATATCTTGGCTTCCGCTCGTCAGGAGCTGAGATGCGCGGCAATTCCGCCTTCGATATCGCGCTCTGGGATCTGTTCGGCAAGGCCACGGGCCAGCCGATTGCCCAACTTCTTGGTGGTTTCACCCGTCAGGAAATACGGACCTACAACACTTGCGCGGGGTCGGAATACATCAAGCGGGCCACCGGCCAGACAACGGCCAACTACGCGCTTGATACGACCGTTAAGCAGTATGATGATCTCAATGGTTTCCTGCACAATGCCGATGAATTGGCGCTCTCCCTGCGTGAAGAGGGTATCACCGCGCTGAAAATCTGGCCGTTCGACATGGCGGCTGAAAAATCGGGCGGCCATTACATTTCAAGTGCCGATCTTGAAACCGCGCTCAAGCCTTTTGAGAAAATCCGCGATGCCGTTGGCAACACGATGGACATCATGGTGGAGTTCCACTCCATGTGGCAGCTTCTGCCCGCCATGCAGATTGCCAAGGCCCTGGAGCCGTTCGGCACCTTCTGGCACGAAGACCCGATCAAAATGGACAGCCTGGCGAGCCTGAAGCGCTATGCCGATGTGTCGCCTGCACCGATTTCAGCGTCCGAAACACTGGCCTCACGCTGGGGCTTTCGGGATCTTCTGGAAACCGACGCAGCCGGCGTTGTGATGCTGGACATCTCCTGGTGCGGCGGTCTGTCGGAAGCACGCAAGATCGCTTCGATGGCGGAAGCCTGGCATCTGCCGGTCGCTCCGCACGACTGTACAGGCCCTGTGGTCCTGGCCGCCTCCACGCATCTTTCTCTGAACGCTCCCAATGCTTTGGTGCAGGAGAGCGTCCGCGCCTTTTACCGCACCTGGTACCGGGACCTCGTCACCGCGCTACCCCAGGTCACGAACGGCATGATCACCGTACCGCCCGGCCCAGGCCTTGGGCTGGAGCTGAACCCGGACATCGACCGGGCTTTCACCACGTCGCGCAAAACGTCCGACGCAACCACGGTCTGACAACGGACCCAACCATGTTTCCGGGAGGAACAGAACCATGAAACTCAAGGCACTTGCACTTGCTGGCCTCATGGCCACCGTTTCGGGACCTGCTTTGGCGCAGGATTCCCTTGATATCGTGTTCGCGCATCATTCGTCTGCATCCAACACGTTCTGGCAGGCGGTGAAAAAGGGCTTCGACGATGCCTGTGAGCGTATCGACGCCAACTGCCAGATGATCTTCACCCAAACCGAAGGGGCTGTGCAGGAGCAGCTGGCCAACATGGAAGCCGCGCTCGCCCGCCAGCCTGATGCGATCCTGACCTCGATCGTCGACAACACGGCGCTTGATGAAATCATCCAGCGCGCCCGCGATGCAGGCGTTATCGTAATCGGTGTCAATGTCGATGACCTTGAAGGCGCCAACGGCAATGCCCGGCAGGCCTTTATCGGTCAGGGCTTTCTGGCGGCCGGTTATTCGCTTGGCCGGGCGCAGTCGGCCAATTTTCCCGAGGAGGGTCCGATCAAGGTTCTGGTCGGTATCTCGGCGCCAGGCCAGAACTGGTCGGAGCAGCGTGGCGGCGGAGTTCTGCGGTTCATGGAGGATTATGCTGCGGCCAATCCGGATCGCGAAGTGACTTTCGAGCGCATTGATTCCGGCACCGACCTTGCCACCGTCGGAGATCGCGTCGGCGCTTATCTCGGCGCCAATCCCGATACCACCGCTTACTTCGATACGGGCTTCTGGCATGCCGCCGTGGCGCGGGTTCTTGCCGACCGTGGCGTGGCGCCGGGCGAGGTGCTTCTGGGCGGTTTTGACCTTGTGCCGGAAGCGGTGGAGCAGATGCAGAACGGCTACATTCAGGTTCAGGTGGATCAGCAGCCCTACATGCAGGGCTTCATGCCGGTGATGCAGGTCTATCTGGCGGAAACCGTCGGTCTTGCACCTGCCGATATCGATACCGGACAGGGTATCGTCACGCCGGAAGATGCTGATGCCATCATGGATCTGTCGGCCCAAGGCCTTCGGTAAGCCGGTTCTCTTCGAACCAACAGGTTCTCCCAGCGTCCAGGCGGATCTTCTGCGGACGTAACGGCGATCGGCATCCTGTGCCGGTCGCCACTCATTCCTTCACATTGGGGGCGCATAGGCCAATGAAACGGCTGCTCAAACTCTCGTTACAAAAGCCTGAGCTGGCAGCGCTCCTGCTTCTGCTTATTCTGGTCGGTGTTTTTCAGATCACCTCGGGCGGCTTCTTTCTGAGCTATGCCAATATGCGCGGTCTTCTCGGGTTTCTGCCCGAAATGGCGCTTGTTGCGGTCGGTGTGACGCTGCTGATGATTTGCGGCGAGTTCGATCTTTCGGTCGGCTCGGTCTTTGCGTTGATGCCCATGACGATGGCCGTGCTGATGGTGGATGGCTGGGCCTTTCTTCCCGCCGTCGCCGTGGGCATGGGATTTTGCGCCCTGATCGGTTTCGTCAACGGGTTTCTCACCATTCGTTTCGGCATTCCCTCGTTCATCACCACGCTCGGCATGCTGTTCATGGCACGCTCGCTGACCGTGGTGATCTCCGGCGGTTTCCCGCCGCGCCTGAAGCTTGATGAGATCCCGGAGCACCTGTTCATTGCATTCGTCGGGCCTGGCGATCTCTTCCGTGCCTCGTTTCTCTGGTTTGTCGGCATCGCGCTGTTCGTTGCGTTTCTGCTCGGCAAAACCAATTTCGGCAACTGGGTCCGTGCGACCGGCGGATTTCTGCCCGCAGCGCAGGCGATGGGCATTCCGACGGCGCGTGTGAAGATCGCCTGCTTCATGCTGTGCTCCATGCTGGCGGGCTTTGCCGGCCTGATCCAGGTTCTGCGCCTCGGCTCGCCATTGCCATCCATCGGAGAGGGGTTGGAGCTTCAGGCTGTTGCGGCAGCCGTCATCGGCGGTACGTCGCTGTTCGGCGGGATCGGCTCGGTCCTTGGAGGTGTTATCGGGGCCACGCTGATCCGGGTCATCGATAACGGCATGGTGCTCAGTCAGGTTGACAGCAACTGGTTCAAGTTCGCCGTCGGTGCGCTCACCATCCTGGCCGTCGTTGCAAACGCCTGGCTGCGCAAGCGGGGCCGAGCAATGAAGGTGGAGACGTGATCATGAGCAGCGAAGCCATCATCTCAGTGCGCAATCTGCACAAATGGTATTCCGGTGTTCACGCGCTGAAAGGCGTTTCACTCGACTTCAAACCGAACGAAGCGGTCGGTCTGGTCGGCGACAATGGTGCAGGGAAATCTACCCTTATCAATATTCTCTCAGGTCTGCACATGGCTGATGAGGGTGAGGTGTTCGTGGAGGGCGAGAAGGCCTCCATCGCCAATCCGCGCGATGCGATGGATCTGGGTATCGAGACGATCTACCAATACAATTCAATGGTCCCGATCATGTCCATCGCCCGGAACATGTTTATCGGGCGCGAACCTTTGACATTCTCGCTCGGCGGTATCGGCATCCTGGATGAAACCAAGATGCGCCAGCAGAGCGTCGACGCCATCGCCGATGTCGACCTTCATCTCCGCTCACCTGATGCGCTCGTTGGAGAGCTTTCCGGCGGTCAGCGGCAGGGCGTTGCCATTGCCCGTGCCATGCATTTCCGCTCCAAGGTTATGATCCTCGATGAGCCAACCAACCATCTCTCGGTGAAAGAGACGACCAAGGTGATCGGGTTCGTCAAATCTCTCAAAGAGCAGAATGTCACGGGCATCTTCATCAGCCACAACATGCATCACGTGTTTGCCTGCTGCGACCGGATCATCGCCATGGCATTGGGCGAAGTCGTTCTCGACAAGCCCATCGGTGAAACAAACATCGATGAAGTCCACGATCTGCTCTGACGGAAGGAAAACCCATGACCGATTTTCTCAAAATGGATTTGTCCGGAAAGCGTGCGTTGATCACCGGTGCTCTGGGCACTCTGGGCAGCGCCATGGCGGAGCAGTTCAAACACGCGGGCGCCGATGTCACCATTCTTGATCGGCCAGACGGCGAGTCACGTGATGGGTTTGGCTATCTTGGCGTCGATCTGAACGATCTTCCAGCTGCTGAAGAGGCTGTCAGAGCGGCTACGCCGTTCGATGTTCTGATCAACAATGCGGCGTTGATCATCAACAAGCCGCATGAGGCTTTCTCGCTGGCCGAGTATGAGGACCAGATTCGTGTCAACTCGTCCGCGGCCTTCGCGTTATCGCGGGTTTGCGCTCCTCATATGAAGGAGAAAGGCTGGGGCAAGATCGTCAACCTTACCTCCATCACGCTCAACGGGCAGTGGGACGGGTATGTGCCTTATGTTGCGTCCAAAGGTGCGATGCTGGGTCTCACCAAAGGGTTGGCGCGAGAGCTTGGACCGTTCGGCATCAATGTGAACGCCATTGCGCCCGGTGCGGTGAAGTCCGAGGCGGAAAACCGCGTCTTCGCCGACCGGTTGGACGAATACAATGACTGGGTGCTGGAACGGCAGTGCCTCAAATCGCGTATTGAAGCGAGCGATGTTGCCGATCTTGCGCTTTTCCTGTGTTCGGATGCAGCGCGCATGATTTCCGGTCAGAACATGGCGATCGATGGCGGTTGGTGATGCTCACGCTGACGGCTGACGATGCGGAGGCCCGCCTTGTTCCCGACCTTGGGGGCGGTCTTGCCGGTCTCTGGGTTGACGGAAAGCCTGTACTGCGGCCCTGGTCGGGTCATGAGAGCGAAGGTCCGTTTGCGTTGGCATGCAATATCCTGGTGCCGTTCTCCAACCGTATCGCGGGCGGTTTCACCTTTCAGGGCACGTATCACGCGATGCCGCCCAATCTCGACATCGATCCATTTGCCATTCACGGCGATGGCTTCCAGAAGCGTTGGTTGATCGATGAAGCGGATGGCACGAAAGCTGTTCTGCGCCTGACGGATGGGGCTTTCGGTCCCTATCGGTATGAAGCCGTCCAGACAGTGACGCTGACGGAGACGCGCCTGACGCTTGAGCTTGATATGACGAACCAGGCCGCTTTTGCACTGCCCTATGGGGGCGGGTTTCATCCCTGGTTTCCCCGCAGCGACGACACAGTGTTGCAGTTCAACGCACCGAACCATTGGCCGGAAGACGAGAGGCATCTGCCTGCAACGGACAGGCCGCAGGCCGCGCCTGATGATTTTGATTTCACGACCGCAAAACCGCTGCCGCAACGATGGATCAATTGCGGCTATTCCGGATGGGACGGTCGAGCCTGCATCGTGCAGGGGGAGGACGCTTTGTCTTTGACAGTCACCAGTGGATTGCTGACATCCGCCATTGTCTATTCTCCCGAACCCGATTGCGGGTTTTTTTGTTTCGAGCCGGTCAGCCATCCGGTGAACGCCCACAATCTGCCCGGTTTGCCAGGGCTTGCCATTCTGGAGCCGGGGAAAAGTCTCGCGATGCAGATGGTCTTGGACTGGAGCGGATCATGATGGATTTCAGGCCGATCAGCGAAGAACGCTATGCCGTCGCCGAGGGTCCGGTTTGGGATGGTCAGAAGGGAAAGCTCTTCTGGGTCGATATCATCGGCAAGACGATCCATGCCCATGATCCAGCGTCGGACCGTAGTAAGAGATGGCTGTCGGAGGATTTTCCGACCGCTCTTGCCCTCTCCCAAGACGGCAACCGCGCCATGGTCGCCCTGGCTGACGGTATGGCATGGTTGGACTTTGACGATGGTGTTTTCAAACCGTTTACCGCAGTGGATCCGATGGACGGTAACCGGCTCAATGAGGGCAAATGCGACCCGCAAGGCCGGTTCTGGACGGGTTCCATGCAGACCAATCTCAACCCCGATGGCTCCGGCCGTACCATGGACCGCAATTCCGGTGCGCTGTTTCGTATCGATCCCGACGGTACTGTCAGTCCTCGCACCGAGCATGTGTTCGGTATCTCCAACACATTGGCCTGGTCGCCTGATGGCAGGACGTTCTATTTCGGCGACAGCGTTCGCAATGTCATCTTTGCCTATGACTGGCACGCCGACGACGGCGCGATCAGCAACCCTCGTGTTCATCTGGAAGGTTTCGAGCGTGGGGCACCGGACGGGTCGGCGATCGATGAGCATGGCTGCCTGTGGAACGCGCGCTTCGGCGGGTCCTGTCTTGTCCGCATCACCCCGGGCGGGGAGATCGATCGGATCGTCGAACTGCCGGTTACCAACCCCACCAGTTGCACATTCGGTGGTCCGGATCGTAAACAGTTGTTCGTTACGTCAGCTCAGTTCACCTTGAGCGATTATCAACTGGCAGCCAACCCGATGGAAGGTGCCGTGCTTTGTGCGGCCGTCGATACGCCGGGCGTGCCAGATCACCGTTTTGGAGCCTAGAGCATACCTTGTTTAGATTGGAGCGATTTGATGGACGAGGTTTTGTGTGTCCCACAAGGAAAAGACCGCAGCGCGATGCTGCGCATCGTGCGAGGATTTTGACGAAGTGGGTCTGCAAAAGATCGCCAAGCCGGAGGTCATAACACATTGGAACAAAACATTTTCTCGCAATCGTCTGAGCTTGGTCTTTTCCGCACCGGACAGCGTCGCGCGAAGCTAACGGTGCCCGCACCGCGTCGCCTCACGCTCCTTGCCGGACCGAAAAACTCCGGCGCTCAAACGATTCAATCTAAACAAGGTATGCTCTAACGTATGAGTCACCCTGTTTGTCTTGGCCGCGTCTGGCGCGATGGTGTCGGGCCGTGCGTTGTGACAGTGCGTGGCGGTGACGATGTTGTCGACATCACCAGCAAGGTTGCACCCACGGTGCGTGATGTCTGTGAGATGGATGATCCGGCAGGCTTTGTTGTGTCCGCTGCGGGCGAGACGGTCGGCTCGCTGAAAGCGCTTCAGGATGCAGTTATCGGCGACCCTGCCATCACCCATCTTCTGGCTCCGTGTGATCTGCAGGCGGTCAAAGCATGCGGTGTGACGTTTGCCGGCTCGATGGTCGAGCGCGTCATCGAAGAGCGGGCCGCCGGTGATCCATCCGCCGCGCAGGCCATTCGCGAGCGTATTGGTGCCTTGATCGGTGAAAGTCTGCGCAACATCACGCCGGGTTCGGATGAGGCGATGGCCGTGAAGGAAGCGTTGATTGCTGAAGGCCTCTGGAGCCAGTATCTTGAGGTTGGCATCGGCCCGGATGCAGAGGTTTTTTCCAAAGCACAGGTCCTGTCCTCGGTGGGCCATGGCGCGAAAATCGGCCTGCATCCGGCATCGCAATGGAACAATCCCGAGCCTGAGGTGGTGCTGGCAGTTGCCTCCACTGGTACGATCGTCGGCGCGACGCTGGGCAATGATGTAAACCTGCGGGACATTGAAGGCCGCTCTGCGCTGTTGCTGTCAAAGGCGAAGGACAACAATGCCTCCTGTGCAATCGGTCCATTCATTCGCCTGTTCGATGAGGCGTTCACGCTGGATGATGTTCGTCGTCAGACGCTCACCCTGCATGTTGAAGGACTCGATGGTTTCGTCTTGCATGGCTCCTCGGACATGGCCCAGATCAGCCGCGATCCGGCCGATCTGGTTGCGCAAACACTCGGGCCGCATCATCAATATCCCGATGGCATCATGCTGTTTCTCGGAACCCTGTTTGCCCCGACGGAGGACCGCGATCCGGACGGTGCGCCGGGCGACGGCTTTACCCATCGGCTTGGCGATCTCGTTACCATCTCGTCACCCGATTTGGGCAGCCTTACCAACAGTGTCGATCTCTCGACCAACTGTCCCCCCTGGACCTTTGGTGTCCGGGCTCTGATGGCCAATCTGGCCGACCGTAACCTTCTCTAACTGAAAGACATTCCATGCTGCAGAAACGCTCGTTGTCTGGCAAACATCTGATCGCCGGTTCCTGGGTTGGCGCATCCACAACATTTGAAAACATGCCGGTAGAAGGCGAGGCGGACAGCTTTGCCGCCGGGACACCGGACCTTGTGAACCAGGCTGTGGAAGCCGCCGAAGAGGCCTTCTGGCCGTTCAGTGCGACGAGCCGAGGCGAACGCGCGAACTTCCTACGCACGATCGCCGATGAGATCGATGCGCGTGGTGATGCCATCACGGCGATGGGCATGAAGGAAACCGGCCTACCGGAAGCTCGTCTGGTTGGCGAGCGTGGCCGCACGGTCGGTCAGCTTCGTTTGTTCGCCGATCACATCGAAAAGGGCGACTACCTGGATCGTCGCCGTGACGGCGCTTTGCCCGACCGCCAGCCGTTACCGCGCCCCGACTTGCGGCTGATGCAGGTGCCGACCGGCCCGGTCGCCGTGTTTGGTGCCTCAAACTTTCCGCTCGCCTTCTCCGTTGCCGGAGGTGATACAGCTTCCGCGCTGGCGGCGGGTTGTCCGGTGGTGGTCAAAGGGCACTCAGCGCATCCGGGCACAGGTGAGCTCGTTGCTCAGGCGATCGATGCGGCCATCCAAGCAACCAAGATGCATCCCGGCGTTTTTTCTCTGATTCAAGGCGGTAACCGGTCTGTGGGCGAAGCGTTGGTGCAGCATCCCCTGATCCGTGCCGTCGGCTTCACCGGTTCCCTTGGTGGTGGCCGGGCGCTGTTCAACCTGTGTGCTGCACGGCCTGATCCGATTCCGTTTTTCGGTGAGCTCGGTTCGGTCAACCCGATGTTTGTCCTGCCGCATGCTATAGCCAACAGAGCCGACCAGATTGGCGCAGGTTGGGCAGCTTCGTTGACCATGGGTGCCGGACAGTTCTGCACCAATCCGGGCATTGCCGTGGTGCTGGATGGCGCCGATGCCAGTGCTTTCGTGGCGGCCACCCGCAAGGCCCTGGAACCGCTGACTGCCCAGACCATGCTGACCGATGGCATGGCCGAGGCTTACACGTCCGGTCGCACCATCATCGCGACGGCAGACGGCGTGAAAGAAGTGCTGTCGAACAGCTGTCAGGGCCGGCAGGCAACAGCCGATCTTTATGAAGTTTCCGGCGATGACTGGTTGGCCAACCATGCGCTGTCCGAAGAGGTATTCGGACCGCTGGGTCTGGTCGTTCGGTCCAAGGATGCCGATCAAATGCTGACGATCGCGAGGAGTTTGCAGGGTCAGTTGACCTGTACGTTGCATCTGGACGACGCAGACGCAGAGCTTGGGCAGAGCCTGATGCCGATTTTGACCCGCAAGGCTGGCCGTTTGCTGGCCAATGGCTACCCGACGGGCGTTGAGGTCTCCGACACGATGGTCCATGGCGGACCTTATCCGGCATCGACCAATTTCGGAGCGACCTCGGTCGGAACATTGTCGATCCGCCGTTGGCTCAGGCCGATCTGCTATCAGAACATGCCCGATGCTTTGCTTCCTCAGGACGTTAAGAGCTGATGCTCCGATAGGAAAAAAGGCGCATGGCTTCTGCCATGCGCCTTTTCTGAGAGGTTTTATGTGGCCTTTGTTGCAAGGCTAGCCTGCAGCGGCGACCGCCCGTTTCGCCATGACCTTCACCAGATTGGCGCGGTACGCCGCGTCACCATGGATGTCCGAGAGCATGTCACCGGCATCCACGGAAACACCATCGACGGCGTCGGGTGAGAAATCACTGGAAAGGGCCGCTTCGATCCCGGTATGGCGGAACACGCCGTCCGAGCCCGCCCCTGTGACCGCAGCGCGAACCCCGCCGCCGGTCTGGGCAACGAACACGCCCGCCATGGCGTAGCGCGAGGCCGGGTTGGGGAACTTGGCGTAGGCTGCTTTTGCGGGTTTGGGGAACCTAACAGCAGTGATGATTTCATCCTCGTCGAGAACCGTAGCGAACATGCCGTCGAAGAAGTCGTCCGCTGCGATTTCGCGTTTTGATGTGACCACCGTCGCGCCCAATCCAAGAACGGCTGACGGGTAATCGGCGGCAGGGTCATTGTTGGCAATCGATCCACCAAGGGTTCCCATGTGGCGGACCGCCGGGTCGCCAATACCCTCAGCAAGGCTGGCAAGCGCTGGGATATGCGCCTTGACGTCGGCGCTGCTGGCCACCTCAGCATGGGTTGTCGCTGCGCCGATGGTGAGCATGTCACCGTCAACCGACACACCGACCATGCCGTCAATCCCGCGGATGTCCACCAGATCGGACGGGGCGGCCAGATGCTGTTTCATCGTCGGCAGAAGCGTCTGCCCGCCAGCCAGAACCTTGGCGTCTTCGTTGCTGGCAAGCGCGGCCACGGCGTCGGCCAGAGAGGAGGGTTTGTGATAATTGGCTGCGTACATAACTGTGTCCTCCTTACTCGGCCGCCACGGGCATCTGGGTTGCCTGAATCGCCGCCCAAACGCGCTGCGGGGTTGCCGGCATCTCGATATTCTCCGTGCCAATGGCATCGACGATGGCGTTGATCACGGCAGGCGGAGCGCCGATGGCGCCAGCTTCACCGCAGCCTTTCAGACCGAGCGGGTTGTTCGGCGACGGTGTGCAGCCATGGCCGATGACATAGCTTGGTACGTCGTCGGCGCGCGGCATGGTGTAGTCCATATAGGATCCCGTCAGCAGCTGGCCTTCATCGTCATAGACAACGCCTTCCAGCAGCGCCTGACCGATGCCCTGGGTGACGCCGCCATGCACCTGGCCTTCCACGATCATCGGGTTGATGATGGTGCCGAAATCATCGGCCGCCACAAATTGCACGATCTGCGTAACGCCGGTTTCGGGATCGACTTCGACTTCGCAGATGAACGTGCCGGACGGGAAGGAGAAGTTCACCGGATCGAAGAAGCTGGTTTCCTTCAGGCCCGGTTCCATGCCTTCGGGCAGATTGTGCGCCATGTAGGCAGCCAATCCGATCTCATGCCAGGCCATCTTCTTGTCGGTACCGGCAACCTTGGCCTCGCCGCCTTCGATGACGATGTCGTCCTCGGACGCTTCCAGCGAATGGGCGACGATCTTCTTGACCTTGGCTTCGACTTTGTCGAGCGCCTTCATAACCGCCGACATCCCAACCGGCCCGGAGCGTGAGCCATAGGTCCCCATGCCGAACTGGACCTTATCGGTGTCGCCATGGACGATGGAGACGTTCTCCACCGGGATGCCGAACCTGTCGGATGCAAGCTGACAGAAGGTGGTTTCGTGACCCTGGCCGTGGCTGTGCGTGCCGGTCAGGATTTCGATGGTGCCGACCGGGTTCACCCGCACTTCTGCGCTTTCCCAAAGGCCGACGCCAGCGCCCAAAGATCCTGCGGCGGCTGACGGGGCCAGCCCGCAGGCTTCGATGAAGCAGGAATAGCCCAGGCCACGCAACTTGCCGCGAGACGCAGCCTCGGCTTTGCGAGCCGGGAAGCCGGCCACGTCAGCCGCCTTTTGTGCCATGTCGAGCACGGTGTCGAAGTCGCCGCTGTCATAGGCGAGCAGTACCTGGGTCTGATAGGGGAACGCACGAATGAAGTTCGTCCGGCGGAGATCGGCCACGTCCCGGCCCATCTCGCGTGCGGCCTTTTCTACGATCCGTTCAATGAGGTAGGTGGCTTCGGGCCGCCCGGCGCCGCGATAGGCATCCACTGGAACCGTGTTCGTGTAGACTGCTTTCACGTTGCCGTAGATGGCGGGGATGTCGTACTGGCCCGACAACAGAGTGCCGTAAAGATAGGTCGGCGTGGCGGTCGCAAACAGGGATGCGTAAGCGCCGATGTTGGCGATCGTGTCCACCTTGAAACCGACGATCTTGCCGGTGTCGTCGAAGCCCATGCGGGCCTTGGTGACGTGATCGCGGCCATGGGCATCGGTCATGAAGGCTTCGGAGCGGTCGGCTGTCCATTTCACCGAGCGTCCGGTTTTCATCGATGCCCAAAGACAGGTGATTTCTTCAGGGTAGATGTAGATTTTCGAACCGAAGCCGCCGCCCACATCGGGTGCGATCACGCGCAGCTTGTGCTCCGGTGCGACGTTGTAAAACGCCGACAAGACCAGGCGTGCCACGTGGGGGTTCTGCGATGTCGTGTAGAGCGTGTAGTGATCCTCGGCGCTGTCGAACACCGCAATGGCCGCCCGCGGCTCCATGGCGTTGGGCGAAAGGCGATTGTTCGTCAGCTCGATCTCGGTGATGTGTGCCGCGCCGGAGAGCGCCGCGTCGGTCTTGGCCTCATCGCCGATCTCCCAGTCGAAACAGAGATTGTTGGCGATCTCGTCATGCACGAGCGGCTGATTGTCTTGCAGCGTCTTTGCGGTGCTGACGGAGGGAGCAAGCTCCTCATAGTCCACGTCCACCGCTTCAGCAGCCAGACGCGCCTGCGCCTGCGTTTCGGCGATGACTACTGCAACCGCATCGCCGACATAGCGCACCTTTTCGGTCGCCAGGGCAGACCAGGCGCCGATGTTCATCGGCGAGCCGTCCTTGGACGTGATGGCCCACCCGGTGATGATGTTGCCGATGCCATCGCCTGTGAGTTGCGCGCCGTTGAGAACCGCGATCACGCCATCCATGGCCTCAGCGGCCGATGCGTCGATCCCGGTTACCTTTGCATGGGCGTGCGGTGAGCGCACAAAGGCTGCGTAAGCCTGGTTCTCCATACGAATGTCGTCGGTGTACTTGCCCTTGCCGGTGATGAACCGCTTGTCTTCCTTGCGCTTGACGCGCGCGCCGATCCCGTCGCTCATTGTTCTCTCCCTTCAGCTCGCTCACATTTTGGCGGCGGCGTCTTCAATCGCTTTGACGATGTTGTGGTAGCCGGTGCAGCGGCAGATGTTGCCTTCCAGTTCATCGCGGATGGCTTCTTCGCTCAGCGATCTGCCCTGCGCCTTGTAGCGGTTCACGATGTCGATTCCGGCCATGATCATGCCGGGCGTGCAAAAACCGCACTGCAGACCATGATGGTCGTTGAAGGCTGTTTGCATCGGATGCAGTCCGCCGTTGGCGATGCCCTCAATAGTGGTTACGGCCGCCCCTTCCAACGAGACAGCCAGTGCCGTGCAGGCTTTAACCGCTTTGCCGTCGACATGCACAACGCATGCGCCGCACTGGCTGGTGTCGCAGCCGACATGCGTGCCGGTGAGCCGCAGTTCTTCCCGCAGGAAGTCCGACAGCAATGTGGTGTCCGGGATATCGCGGCTGACAGCCTTCCCGTTCACCGTCATGGAGACGTTGGTCATTCTTGTCCTCCCCTGTGCGCGAAGGTTTTCCTTCGCTTGGCTCTTATCCGCCCGGTTGTTCCGGCCGGTTATTCCAGATCCAGCCGTTAAGCCGTTTCTGCCGCAGGCTCCGGGTTCAAATGGGCCTGAAAATTGTCGAAAAACTTGCCGGCCAGTTTCCGGGCAGTGGAATCGATCAAGCGGCTGCCCAACTGCGCCAGCTTGCCGCCGACGGTTGCATGAACCGTATAGGCGAGCAGCGTTTCGCCAGCCTCCTCGGCAAGCGTGACGTCGGCGCCGCCTTTGGCAAACCCGGCCACGCCGCCCTTGCCTTCGCCCTGAATGGTATAGCTTTCCGGCGCTTTGATGTTGGTGAGTTCAACTTCGCCTTCAAAGCGTGCCTTAACCGGTCCGATCTTCTGCACAACGATGGCGTGAAAACCTGTCTCGGAGGTCTTGTTCAGTTCTTCGCAGCCAGGAATGCAGGCGCGCAGGACATCCTCATCATTGAGGGCCGTCCACACCGTCTCCCGAGATGCCGCAATCCGGTGTTCGCCATTCATGTCCATGGCGGAGCACCTCCCAGTTTGTTCCCGACAGGAAGCGTATCGGCAGAAAAAAAGAAATCAAGCAGCAACCCGGCGTAAGAGCCTGTTCGTTTATGCAACCTTAGAGCATATCTTGTTGAGATTGAATCGTTTGAGCGCCGGAGTTTTTCGGTTCGGCAAGGAGCACGAGGCGACGCGGTGCGGGCACCGTTAGCTTCGCGCGACGCCGTCCGGGACGGAAAAGACCAAGCTCAGACGGTTGCGATACCTGGTTCTGTATCAGCATGGAACCACCCGCAGCTTGGCGATCTTTTGCGCACCCACTTCGTTAAAATCCTCGCACGATGCGCTGCATCGCGCTGCGGTCTTTTCCTTGTGGGACGCACAAAATCTCATCCATCAAATCGCTCCAATCTCAACAAGACATGCTCTAGGCTGGAAGCACCGCAGCATGCTGATAGACCGGCACGCGAGATCGAAGGAAACTTGGTCCGTGCAGTGCCTGAGTCAGATCGCTCAGGCTTTCGACATTGTGGCATGCGTGCAGGCGATCAACATGCGGGAGCATCGTGCGGATGCCTCCCGCCAAAGGAGCAAAACCATCCCAGCGCAGCAAGGGGTTCAGCCAAATCAGCCTGCGCGAGGATAGCGCCAGACGCTCCATCTGTGCGTCCAGCAGATCGAGATCGGCGCGTTCCAGACCATCGGTAACAAGCAGCACCATGGCGCCCCGTCCCAGCACGCGGCGGCTCCACTGTTTGTTGAAACGCTCAAGGGCCGGGCCAATGCGTGTGCCGCCCTCCCAATCTGTTACCTCCCGCCCGATTTGCTCGAGCGCGGCGTCGGCATCGCCGCGCGCCAGAGCACGGGAAATGTTGGTCAATTCGGTGCCGAAGGTGAAGGCGTGCACCCGGCCCCAGTCCTGATGAGGGTTGTGCGACAGCGCATGCAAGAAGCGCATCAGGATGCGGGCGTAGGCGGCCATGGATCCGGAGATATCGCAGATGGCCACCAGATCCGGTGCGCGGACTTCCGGAGCCCGCTGCGCCAACCGCAGAACTTCGCCGCCGCGGCGCATGGAGGCCCGCATCGTCGCGCGCGCATCGGGCCGTGCCCGACGCGATGTCGGGGACAGGCGTCGGGAAGGGTGGCGCGGTGCTGGAAGGTTGAGCGATGCCACGGCTTTTTCCGCCTCACGCAACTCCGCCGCCGACATTTGCTCAAAGTCTTTGGTTCGGATGACTTCCAATGCCGACCAGCTCAAGGCCGCGTCGGTTTCCACCCGGTTTTCTTCCGGTCTGTTGTCCGCCTTGGGCGGGTCGCCGAGCGCATCGCCAGCCCGGCGGGTGCCGGCGTCGCGTTTCTTCGGCGGTGTCTCGTCGCGCAGTTGCGGCGAGAGCATGTGCATCATGGCGTTCAAGAACTCCGGGTCGCGCCAGAACATCGCGAACACTTGATGGAACACCTCAAGCTGATCGGACCGGTGGATCAGCGTTGCCCGCAGCGTGTGGTAGAAATCGACGCGGCTTGTGAAACCGGCCTGCTCGACCGCCTGTATCGCTGTTTCCACCTGGGCCGTTCCAACACGGATACCGGCCTTCCGCAGGGCGCGGGCGAAGTGGATAACGTTCTCCACCAGCCGCCCGTCAAGCGCATCAAGCTGTCGGCTTGTTGGGTCGTTGGCTTCCGGCATCAGGATGCTTTGGCGAGCATGGCCTGCGCGTCGTCCAGCAGGCGTGTGGTTTCGGCGCCAGCAATACGGGCGATGTCGTCCTGGTACTTCAGGACAGCTCCGAGCGTGTCGGTGATGAGGTCTGGTGACAGGGCCACGGCGTCCAGCGCGACCAGGCAGCGCGCCCAGTCGATGCTTTCGGCTACGCCTGGACCCTTGAAGAGGTCTTCATTGCGCAGGCCCTGTACGAACGCGACGATTTGAGCGGAAAGGGTTTCCGTGGCCTCCGGGACGCGGGCGCGGAGGATGGACAGTTCCCGTTCAAACGCCGGGTAGTCCACCCAGTGATAGAGACAACGTCGTTTCAGCGCATCATGGACTTCGCGGGTGCGGTTTGAGGTGAGAACCACGACAGGCGGTTCAGCGGCCCGGATCGGCCCGAGTTCGGGGATCGTGACCTGGAAGTCGGACAGAACTTCGAGCAGGAAGGCCTCAAAGGGTTCATCAGTCCGGTCGATTTCGTCGATCAGCAGGACCGGCGGGCCTTCCGCGTGGGGCTGGAGTGCCTCAAGCAAGGGACGGCGAACAAGGAACTGATCGGAAAAGAGTTCAGTTTGCAAAGCCGTGCGATCCGTGTTGCCGGCCGCTTCGGCCGTGCGGATCGCGATCATCTGTGCGGCAAAGTTCCACTCGTAGATCGCCGAGGCTGCGTCCAAGCCTTCATAGCATTGCAAGCGAATGAGCCTCCGACCTAGGGCGCCGGCCAGGGCTTTGGCAATCTCGGTTTTGCCGACGCCTGCTTCGCCCTCCAAGAAAAGCGGTTTGCCAAGGGACAGGGAGAGGAATGCAACTGTGGCCAGATCGCGCCCGCAGACATAATTCTGCTCGGCCAGAAGCTCGATCGTCCGGTCAATCGAAGACGGCATGGCTGCGGGCTGGTCGGTCTCGGGGCTGGCCATGGCGTTTCCATTTTGGTTCTTTCTTGATGATGAAGCCTAAAACGACGACTGTGACACTGTCCATCAAGGCGTTCTGACCGCGCTTTGCAAAAAGGTGCCCATGACGATCCTCAACACCACAACGAACCCGGCACGCGATCCGATTAAGGCCCTGCTCAATGGGCCGGAGGATGCGGTTCTGACGGTGATCGCCGGGGTGGAAGGACCGTCTTACCGGCCAGTTGGTGCCATGATGAGCGTTCTTGGACCGCGCGAGCGTGCCGGCACGCTTTCATCGGGTTGCGTGGAATCAGATATTGCGCTCCACGCAATGGAGGCGCGCGAGACCGGAAGACCGGCTCTCGTGCGCTACGGGCAGGGCTCGCCCTTCATGGACATCCAGCTTCCTTGTGGCGGCGGGCTGGATATCGCGCTGCTGCCGCAGCCGGACCGTGCCATTCTGGCCAAGGTGGCAGAGAACCGGCAGGCCCGCATTCCATGCACGCTGACCATCGATCTGACGAGCGGCGCAATGGCGTTGGGTGCGCATGAGGCAACCGGTCGGGTTGGCGATGTGCTGCATGTGCTGTTCGAGCCCGACATCAGGTTTCTGGTCTTCGGCAAGGGTCCGGAGGCAAGCACCTTTGCCGCTTTGGTTCAGTCAGCCGGTTATCCGAACATGCTGTTCTCGCCAGACGAGGAAACCCTGGAGGATGGGCGAGCGTCGGGCTGCCCGACCCGGCATCTATCCGTGCAGGAGTTTCCCGGGGATGAAACCGTCGATGATCGAACGGCTGTGGTGCTCTTTTTTCATGACCACGATTGGGAGCCCCCGCTTTTGCAGGGTGCCTTGAAAACCAAGGCGTTCTATATTGGCTCGCAAGGCAGCCAGCGCGCCCGGGATGCACGGTTGGCCACATTGTCGGCGATGGGTGTTACACAAGCCGACCTGGATCGGCTCACCGGGCCGGTCGGGCTTATCCCGTCGGCACGTGATGCTGGCACTTTGGCTGTCTCCGTGCTTGCCGAAGTGCTTGCCCGGGCGATGCCTGAGCGATCATGAGAACCGTCGGTCTGCTGCTTGCTGCCGGGCATTCGCGACGGTTTGGGCCGCAGAACAAGCTGCTTGCCGATTTCCGTGGGAAGCCGCTTGTGATCCACTCGGCGGAAGCGATGCGAAACGCCGGGCTTGATGGTTTGGTTGCCGTCGTGACCGATCAGGCCGTTGCTGATCATCTTGCTGATTTCACTCTTGTATGGCCTGAAGAGGCTGATCCGGAACAGTCCGACAGCCTTCGCGCCGGTGTGCAGGCCGCGCTGGATATCGGCTGGGATCGGCTTTTGATTGGTCTTGGCGATATGCCGCTCGTCACTGCTGTTCATGTGCGGGCTGTCGTAGACCGTTGCACACAAAAGCGGGCATCTGCCAGCACAGACGGAACGCACCGCACACCACCGGCCTGTTTTCCCACATCCATGGCTGATGCGCTTCTGGCTTTGCGTGGCGATCGGGGCGCCGGATCGCTTTTGCAGGCCTTGCCGGCAGAGGCGCTCGTCGAAGCTCCTGCCGGGATGCTAAAAGACGTTGATCTGGTTACCGATCTGGACTGAGGCGAGAGCTCACCGAACATCCGAGTTGACGGTTCCTGGCAAAATTCTGGTGACAAGTGCGGCCTGTGTGCTCGTTGTCCAAGCCTTCATCGAACCGTCACGGACCCGTCGCAAAACTTTGAAAATCCCCGACTAGCTTCCCCGCTCGCGAGGAGGCGACGACCGTCTCCGATTAGGGCAACGGAGAATCCCATGTCGCTGAAAACACTTCTGGCCGCAGGTCTGCTGACCGGCGCGCTGGCCACGCCTGCTGTGGCACAAACCGAGATAACCTGGTGGCACGCCATGGGCGGTCAACTTGGCGAGTCGCTCAACCAGATCGCTGAAAACTTCAACGCCAGCCAGGACGACTATTTTGTTACGCCTGTCTTCCGTGGCACGTACGAAGAGACATTGACTGCCGGTATCGCAGCGTTCCGCGCTGGCGAGCAGCCGAACATCATCCAGGTTTTCGATGCTGGTGCGGCCACGGTCATCGGTGCTGAAGGTGCCGTGATCCCGGTGGAAGAGATGATGGCATCCAATGGTGTCGATTTCGACATCAACGACTACATCTCCGGCGTTCGCTACTTCTACGCCGATGCTGACGGAACCATGATCGGTATGCCGTTCAACTCCTCAACGCCCGTCCTTTATTACAACGAAGCCGCGTTGGAAGAAGCTGGTGTGTCTGCTCCGACTACCTGGGAGGAATTTCAGGATGTGACCGGCCCGGCACTGCGCGATGCTGGCTACATCCCGCTTGCGCAGTCGCATCTGCCCTGGATCTTCACCGAGAATTTCTTCTCGCGTCATGACCTGCAATTTGCATCCAACAACAATGGTTATGAAGGCCTCGACACCGAAATTATGGTCAACCACCCCGCGATCCGCTCTCATTTTGAAGCGCTTGTTCGCTGGCAGGACGAAGGCCTGTTTTCCTGGTATGGCACCGGCTGGGGCGACAACCAGCAGCCTTTCCAGCAGGGTGAAGTTGCCATGTGGTTGGGTTCGTCGGCATCCTGGGGCGGCCTGCTTGAAACGACCGATTTCCCCTTTTCGGCGACCATGCTGCCTTATTGGGAAGCTGTGAACCCCGAGCCGACCCAGACCTTCATCGGTGGTGCAGCCCTGTTCGCCATGGCTGGCCATTCCGATGATGAAAATGCCGCCACGGCCGCCTTCTTTGAGTATCTTGCATCGGCTGAAGCCCAGTACGACTGGCACACGGCGACGGGTTACGTGCCGATCACCCAGGCTGCTTATGAACTCGCGACCGAGCGTGGTCACTACGAAGAGTTCCCGGCTGCTGAAGTTGCCATCAATCAGCTGACTTTGCCTGCTGGCGAGTTCACACGCGGCTACCGCATGGGTTTCTACGTCCAGATCCGCGACGTTATGAACCGTGAGTATGGCCGCATCCTCACCGATGAAACCGATGTGGACAGCGCCTTCGAGGCCATTGAGGAGGAAGCCAACCGCTTGCTTGCGCGCTTCGCGCAGACCCAGGGCTAATCCGCCTTAACCAGACACGCGTGGTGGCCGCCGAATGGTGGCCACCATGCTCTTTTGTGAGGGGTGCCGACGTTGAAGCGGGCTGTCTTTTCCAATCCCTGGCTGCCGATCCTGATCTTGTCGCCGCAGCTGGCGATCATTGCGGTGTTTTTCTATTGGCCGGCCGGATTTGCCATCCAATCGTCTTTCTTCCTGCAAGATCCGTTCGGCTTCGGGTCAACCTTTGTCGGCGTTTCCAACTATACCGACCTGTTCGCATCATCCGAATATCTGCGCGTGGCCTGGTTCACGATCATCTATACGGTGCTCGTTACCTTCTTTTCGCTGGCCATCGCGCTCCTTCTGGCCGTGAAAGCCGACAATGTTCTGCGAGGCGCCAAGACCTATCGAACGCTTCTCATGTGGGTGTATGCCATCGCGCCGCCGGTCGCCGGTCTCATGGGCGTGATGCTCTTCGATCAGAGCACCGGTCCCATCACGGAACTGTTCGGCGCTTTCGGCTGGGATTTCAGGCTGGGTGTGAATTACTGGGACACCGCCACGGCGATGATCATCGTGGCCGTCTGGAAGCAGGTTCCCGTGAACTTCATCTTTTTTCTGTCCGGCCTTCAGTCGATCCCGCGCTCGGTGCGCGAAGCTGCACTGATCGACAACCGCTCGGCTTCGGGCCGGTTTTGGGATGTGATCTTTCCGCTGCTGGCGCCGACTGCCTTCTTCCTGCTGATCATCAACATCACCTATGCCCTGTTCGATACGTTCGGCGTCATCGATACTCTGGTGAAGGGCGAGCCGGGCAACAATCCGATGACCCTGGTTTACAAGGTTTTCATCGACGGATTCCGTGGCAATGACCTTGGAGGTTCATCGGCCCAGTCCGTGGTGCTGATGGTGTTGGTTCTGATTCTGACCATTGTGCAGTTCCGCATGATGGAACGGCGAATCCATTACACATGAGGCACGATGATGGCTGATATCACCGACACAACGCCGGCAATCATCGCCGCCCCCGCCTCAAAGCCGACCAGGCGCATCAAATGGGGGCTGGTCGGCGACCATGCCATTCTCATTCTCGGTTCGCTCTTTATGGTGGTGCCGGTTTTCCTGGTGTTCATGACAGCCAGTCACACGCCGGTGACGGTCCATACTGAAGGCATGCAATGGTGGCTGGGCGACCAGCTTGCCGAGAATTTCCATGCCGCAATGTTCGAAAAAGGCGGTTTCACAGACACCGTCGACGGCATGCGTATGCTGATGAACTCGATGATCCTCGGTATCGGTTTCGCGGTCGGCAAGATCATTATCTCCATGTTTGCCGCCTATGCGATCGTCTATTTTCGACTGAAGTTCGCAACGCTTGCCTTCTGGATCATCTTCACCACTCTACTTCTGCCGCTCGAGGTGCGCATTCTGCCGTCCTACGAAGTGATTCAGGGTATGGGTCTCACCAACACCTATACCGGCCTCATCGTGCCGCTTATCGCATCGGCCACCGGGACGTTCTTCTTTCGGCAGTTCTTCCGGTCCGTGCCGGAGGAGCTGGTGGAAGCCTCGCGGATCGACGGAGCAGGGCCGGTCAAGTTTTTCATCGATATCCTGATTCCGCTGTCACGCACCATGATCGCCGCGATCTTCATCATCATGTTCGTCTTCGGCTGGAACCAATATCTCTGGCCAACACTGATCACGACCGAAGAGGGCTTCTTTACGCTGGTGCGGGGCATTCGGCAGATCGTGCAGACCTATACCGATTCATCGATCCCGGAACACGGCCAGGCTATGGCGCTCGCCATCATCGCCATGTTGCCGCCGGTCCTGATCGTCATTTTCTTCCAAAACTGGTTCGTCAAGGGACTTACCGAGTCCGACAAGTAGGGAACCCCGGGTGGGGTAGTGCGCCATGTCAAAAGTGACGCTTGATCGCGTTCGTAAAGTCTATCCGAACGGGGTCGAAGCCGTTCGACCGTCAAGCTTTGAGATACCCCATGGCGAGCTGGTCGTGATGGTGGGTCCTTCGGGCTGTGGTAAGTCCACGCTTCTGCGCATGGTGGCGGGGCTTGAAGACATCACCGACGGAACGCTCTCGATCGGAGACCGGGTGGTGAACGACGTCGATCCGGCCGATCGGAACATCGCCATGGTGTTCCAGAATTATGCGCTTTATCCGCACATGACGGTGGCCAAAAACATGGGTTACGGCCTGAAGAACCGTGGCCTGCCCAAGGCGGAGATCGACGCAAAGGTGCGCGAAGCGGCCAGGATGCTGAATCTGTCGGAGTATCTCGACCGCCGCCCGAGCCAACTGTCCGGTGGGCAGCGTCAGCGCGTCGCCATGGGCCGCGCCATTGTGCGCTCGCCGGAGCTGTTTCTGTTCGATGAGCCTTTGTCGAACCTCGATGCGAAGCTGCGCAACCAGATGCGTATCGAGATCCGATCCTTGCAGCGCCGTCTTGGCGTGACGGCGATGTATGTGACGCATGACCAGGTCGAGGCGATGACCATGGCGGACCGGATCATCGTGCTGAATGCCGGTCAGATCGAGCAGATCGGGAAACCGTCGGAAATCTACAACCGGCCTGCGTCCACCTTTGTGGCCAGCTTCATGGGTGCGCCGCCGATGAATCTTTTGCCAGCCAGCTACAATGGCAATGGCCATGTGGCGTTGGGCGATGATCTGGCGTTGCCGATCCAGGCCGATGCCGACCATGCCGGTGAGGTCCAGCTTGGTATCCGACCCGAAGAGGTTCACCTGTCCGACAAGGGCAAAACGCCGTTCCAGCTTGACCTGATCGAGGAACTGGGTGCCAGCCGCCTGCTGCATGGTAAACTTGCCGGGCATGAGTTTACCGTGAATGCACCAAACGATGATGCGCCGCTGGAAGGCACGTTGATGCTCGACCTGCCGCAGCATGCGCTGCATCTTTTCCATGGCGAAACGGGGCGTCGCCTTTGACGGAAACGGTTGCGTCCCTGCCGCGTGTTTCTCAGAGCCAGCATGATGCGATCCTGAGTGCTCCCCGCACCAGCGATGATCATCGCCGCCTGATGGGCGAGCTTTCGGTGATGGATCTGCTGGAAGTCGGAGGCCAGGGCACCAGGGCATCACTCAACTGGCCCGTCACGACCGTGGCCTGGAATCTCGAACGCTGCCTTTTTCCCGAGGCAAGTGCTGCGCACATTGCCGGTTACAATCCTCAGATCGTTCTTCTGTCAGAGATGGACAAAGGCATGGCCCGTACCGGTCAGCGCCACACGACCGCCGACATGGCAGCGGCTCTCGGGATGCACTTCGTTTATGGCGTGGAGTTCCATGAAATGGATCTGGGCGGCAAAACGGAGCGGCGTTTCTGCGAGGACGATTTCAACGCCGAGGGCTGGCATGGAAACGCCATTCTTTCCGTTGCGCCGTTTGAACGGGTGAAACTCATCCGGTTGGATGACCACGGACATTGGTTCGTACCGCAGGACGGTGCTGCCAATGCTGGCCAACCGCGTGTCGGCGGACGCATGGCCATTGCAGCGGTCATCGCGGTGGATGGTGGTCGGGCCTGTTTTGTGTCAACCCATCTGGAGAGTGCTGCGGATGCCGGGCATCGCGACACGCAGATGCAGGTTTTGCTGGCCGCAATCGAAGACTTTGCTCCCGACCTTCCCGTCATCATCGGCGGCGATCTCAACACAGGGAACCATGTGCCGAACTTCGACTGGCGCAAGGAAACCCTGTTCGAGACCGCGCGTCAGGCAGGCTATCACTGGGACGCCAATGCCGAAGGCACCACGACCCGGCCCAGCCTGATCACGCTCAACCCTTCAGCCGCCATGAAGCTTGATTGGTTCTGTGCCCGTGGGGTTGCCGTTAGCGACAGTCTCATTCTGCCCTCTACGGACAAGACCGGCCGCCCGCTGTCTGACCATGATGCCGTCGTTTCGACATTCCGGCCTTGAGGCGTTGTCAGTCGACGGGCTTGATGCTGCTGTTCAGGGCCACATGGCCCGGTGCAAGCACCTTGGCCGTCACACCGCCATGACCACGCACAGCCGAATAGCCACCATGTCCCAACGCCTCTTCCATCCGGCTGCAGGGCGCGCACGGGCCGGTGATCTCCATTGTTGTTGTTCCTATCAGGACCGCACGCCCTTTGAGAGCGAGCAGATTGATTCCCGATACCGCGATGTTGCGGCGCAGGATACGGGGGTCCACCGGACTGCGACCGAGGAATGCGCCGATGACCGCCAGGTGCTCATGTTGGATAAGTGTGATGGCACGTTTACCCGGGCGTCCATGATCGCCGATCAGACCGTCTTCCGTGATGTCGGCACCGTCCACGATCTGCATGGGTTCACGCCGTGCGCCACGCAGGCCGATCCATTCCACACGCCCGGTTTGGGCCGTAGCATGGATCAGGTCCTGAAGGCCGCTAACCATTCAGTGTCAGGGATTGCGGTTCGAAAACACCGGAGGTTGGCGTTGCCGTCACCTTGACGGGATCGTCCCCCACAACACGCACCCAGAAGCCCGCGACACCGCTGATCAGAGGAATGGATGGCGTGCCCTGCAGCACCGCCGGTCCATCTACCGAGATTGCCAGTTGGTCCATCAAGAAGGGTAGCCGGTTACCAGCCTGATCGCGTGCTGTGATCTGGACCAACCTGTCCTGATAGGCATCGTGCGTTCTGATGACGGGCCGGCATGCCATTTCGAGCACGGTGGGGACCGGGTTTGCGGCATACGTCCGGCGGATCAGCTCCTGTCCGCCCAGATAGCCCCTGATGACGCCGCCTTTCCATTTGTCGCCCCAGGCGACTCGCTTGTCCTCGGGCAGATCCGCCGCCTCAATCACAACGGGCGGGTGGGGCAAAAAAGGGAAACGGTCATACGCCGGCTGGAAGCTCAAAGGCTCATCGTCACCGTACTGGAACGTGATCTCATCGCAGTTGGTGAGGATGATCAGCGGGAAGATGCCGCCGACCTTGCGGTCTCCGAACGACCAGTGGGTCACCGGTTCGAGAACAGGCTGGATCAACGGATCAAGCCCCTGGCTGGCATAAACGGATGCGGCGAATTTGGGTGCGCGCGTCATCGTCGTTACGCCGTGGTAACAGATGCGATCGCCGGACCCGAAGTCGGCATGGGTGTTGTAATCGAACATGCACCAGCCGATGGAGCCTGCGATATGCGGGTCGCCATGGGCAGCGTTCACGACCTCCAGATGGCGCAGCACATGTTCCTCCTGGCGCTCCTCGCCATCGAAGATTTTGGTCGGGTACATGTGGCCGCCATACTCCGTCACCATATAGGGAACGTGCTTCGTCAGCCCTGTCACCTCGCGTTGATCACGCAAGGGTGTACGCGGGCGATTGACCCCCGGCAGATGTTCTTCGCCAAGCACAAAGTCATTCATCGTGTAGACATCTTCGAGCAATGAGGAATTGGTGTGCTTGCGCACTCCGGCTGTCTGACGTGTCGGGTCGAGCTGGCGCGCGCGCTGGTTGGTGGCCGTGTAGAATGCGTCATCGTCCGGCGACTCGTTGATCCGCACGCCCCACAGAATAATGGACGGGTGGTTCCAGTCGCGCCGGATCATGGCTTCGACATTGGCCAGGCTTTGCGCCTTGAACGCCTCGCCGCCGATATGCTGCCATCCGGGAATCTCCTCAAAGACCATCAGCCCGATTTCATCGCATCGGTCCAGAAAAGCCTTGGACTGCGGATAGTGGGAGGTGCGCGCCAGATTGCAGCCAAGCTGATACTTCAGCATGTCGGCATCCTGCGCCTGCGCTTCCGGGCCCAGAGCATAGCCGACAGTCGGGAAGCTCTGGTGACGGTTGAGCCCCATGATCTTCAAGGGCCGATCGTTGAGAAAGAACCCGTCCGGCCGGAACTCGGCCTTGCGGATACCCAGACGCACTGTGACAGAGTCCTCGCCGTCCTCGGCGCGGTAGGTGATCTTGAACCTGTGCAGCGTCGGGTTGTTGGGTGACCATCGCGCAAGACCTGACCCAAGCTCCAGTTCCGCCTCGCCGTGATCGTTGATCAGGGTGAAGCCGGGCGTCTTGCCGACCGGCTGACCATCTTCGTCCAGGCGGGAAAGGATTACGGCACCGGCGACAGGCCGGGCCTGTGGATTCGACATCCATATACGGACCGTGGCGTGGACGGTTTCGGCCATCGGATCGATGAGCTCGATCTTGACGTTTTCAATGGTGATGGCCGGCCGCACGTCGAGCCAGACATCGCGGTAGATACCGGCATAGGTCAGGTAGTCGATGCGGCCCCCGAAGGGCGGAATGTCACCGTTTTCGCTGCCATCGATGGCGACGGTAATGAGATTTTCCCCGTCGATCAGGTGATCCGTCAGGCGCGCTTCAAAGGGCGTGTAGCCGTCGGGGTGGTCGGCAACCTGATGACCGTTGATCCAGACTTTGCTGCCCGCCAAGACGCCTTCAAAACACAGAACCACCTCGCGACCCTCGAAGTGTGGTTCCCAATGCAGGATGCGCTGATAAGTGAAGGGCCGCTGATAGGAACGCTCATCGCCGTAGTTCCAGGGCAGGTCGACCGCATTGTGTGGCAGGCGAACCGTCGGGCCGGGCAGAGGAAGCGTAATCCAGGCCGGATCGAACCCGTTATGGAAAACCCAGCCGGTGTTGGCCGGGGAGCGCTGACGCTGGAAGTACGGATGAGGGGATGACATGAAAGAAGCTCTGCGGGTGTGTTCTGCGAACGTTTATGCGTTCTCTAGGAAAGAGAAGATGGTCAGTCAGCGTTCCTGAAACGCCAGGCGAACGCCCAGTGCGCAATAGACGCTTCCGACGATTTTGCTCTGCCAGCGCAGGACGGATGGATTGCGGCGCAGGAAGCTGCCGACCTTGCCTGCGGTGAGCGCAAAAACGACAGTGCTGAAAAGGCCCAGAAAGACGAGGATGACGCCGAGCGTTGTCAATTGCAGCATGACCGAACCGTTCTCCGGGTTCACGAACTGCGGCAGGAAGGCGAGGAAGAAGAGCGCCGTTTTCGGATTGAGGACCTCAGCCAGGATCGCCTGACGGAAGGCCGTTGGCGCCGAGATTACAATCGTCCGGCTGTTTGTGGCCGCCGGCATTTTTTCCAGAAGCGCTTTGATCCCAAGATAGACCAGATAGGCCGCTCCCAGATATTTGATGACACTGAACAGAAAGGCCGACGCGAGGATGATCGCCGAGATACCGATCACTGCCAGGGCCGTGTGGATCAGGTCACCGACCGCAATGCCAAGACCCGTGGCAATGCCAACCCGTGTTCCTGATGTGGTGGCCCGCGCCACGGTAAGAATGGTGGCCGGACCCGGAATGAAGACGAAGCCCAGCACAATCAGAATGTAGGTGATCAAGGTTGCCTGATCGATCACGAGTGCACCCCGCAGCTGGAACGGTGAAAACGGGCGTGTTTAGCGCACACGCTTGCCGTCTGCATTGAAGAGAAAGGCTTTTTCCGGCGGGATACCGATCTTGAACTGCGCGCCGTGACGGGCATCGCGTCCTTCGTCGGTTTCGATGGTCAGTGTCTCGCCCGCTGAGGATGCGGCGTAGATGTAACTGTCGGATCCCAGATGCTCGGCAACATCGACGTTGAGGGTGAGCATGGCCCCGTTCTCGCGGCTCAAATGCTCGGGCCGAATGCCAACTTGACAGGCATCGCCGACGGACAGCCCATTTCCCGCAACGGACAGTGTGACAGGTACATCCCCTTGCTTCGTCAACTTCACGCTGACGCCGCCATCGGTGCTGGTGACTTCACCGTCCAGGAAGTTCATGCGCGGCGAACCGATGAAGCCTGCCACAAAAGCGTTGTCGGGATCATCATAAAGAGTCAGAGGGGCTCCGACCTGTTCGATGATACCGCCGCGCAGCACCACGATCTTGTCGGCCAGCGTCATGGCCTCGGTCTGGTCGTGCGTTACATAGATCATGGTCGAACCGGCCAGCTCATTGTGCAGGCGGGAGATTTCGACGCGCATTGCCACACGCAGTTCGGCATCAAGGTTGGAGAGAGGCTCATCGAACAGGAAGACATCCGGTTTGCGGACGATGGCGCGGCCAATGGCAACACGCTGGCGCTGACCGCCGGACAGGGCGGCAGGCTTGCGTTTAAGAAGCGCATCAAGTTGCAGAATATCGGCCGCTTCGGTGACACGCTTGTCGATATCGGCTTTCGGGTGGCCGTTCATCCGCAGGCCGAACGACATGTTCTCTTCGACGGTCATATGCGGATAGAGGGCGTAGGTCTGGAACACCATGGCAACGCCGCGTTCGGCCGGATCGACATCGTTCATGGTGTTCTCACCGATCGCGATGGTCCCGCCTGTGATCGCTTCCAGTCCCGCAATCATGCGCAGCAAAGTCGACTTGCCGCAGCCTGACGGGCCGACGAATACGACGAATTCGCCGTCACCGATATCCAGATCCACACCGTGAATCACATCCACCGGACCATAGCTTTTTTTGACGTCGCGGAGTGTTAGGCCAGCCATGTGCGTCTTCCTCAGGTTAGTGTCGGCGCCATACGCATGGTGGCGTCTGCCGCAATGATGCGGGCAGCTTCCTTCAGCGTTGGGGCCAGTTTTTCCAGTTGCTTGATGTCGTCGACGGTGCCCGGACTGGTGGCGGAAAGGCCACCAAACAGAGCACCGTCCGTGGAGAGAATGGGAACCGCGATGCAGACGATGCCGGGCTCATGCTCCTCGCGGTCGAGCGCATAGCCGCGGCTGCGGATTGCCTCCAGTTCGCGGAGCAGAGCTGCGCGACTGGTCAGTGTGGTGGCGGTGAAACGCGCCAGTGTCTGCCGGTGCAGGCAGTCTTGCAGTGCGCCTTCCGGCAGATAAGCCATCATGGCTTTGCCGACGCCTGTGCAATAGGCCGGACCGACTTTGCCGGGCCGTGAAAACATGGCCAGGCCACGGTTGCCGATACGTTTGTCGAGATAAAGCACCTGACCGCTGTCGAGCTGGGCCAGATGGATCGTCTTGCCGAGCTCTGCATGCAGGCTGTCGAGAACCGGGCGGGCGGCATCGGACAGGGAGCTGTGTGCCCAGGCGGCGTGTGCCAGCCGGATGAGACGAGGGCCAAGCTGGTAGCTGCCGCTGGCTTCATTGTGTGTAAGCATACGCTCGTCGGCCAGTGCTTTGAGCATGCGGTGGAGCGTGGCTTTGGGGAAAGGCAGGCGCTCTTTCAGATCGGAAAAACGCAAAGGCTGTTCCGCCTCGGCGAATGCATCGAGAAGCATGAGCGACTTGGTTACCGGGCCATCGCCGGCCATGCGGCCCTGGTTGCGATTGGATTCGCGCGTGCCAGCCGACGCCGACATAGCGCTGCCGGGGCGAGCCTGTGTGCTCACACCATTGTCCTGCGCTAATGTGGATCGCTCCTGGCGCCCCATATGCGTTCACCTCCCACTGAACCGGTATACCGGTTCCGGCGCTTGCAGCCTCGTTGAGCGGGCCATCAATGCGCCTTGACAGACGGTAGGCAATGATGCGTAACATTTCAACCACCAAAACAAAGTTCCGTTGAGTGAGACCCAAAATCGGTTTTTGACGGAGTTTGTGACGGTGCACCAAACGCGTTCGCGCCCGAAGGGTTTCCTTCAGGCGACAAGCCGCAAAGGCGTGAACGTATGGGAGAAACACAGCGGACCTGACACACGGTGGTTGCACTCACCGCCGGTCCGCATGGGAGGATTAGAATGAACCGTACCCTGAAAGCATCCGTGCTTGGGTTGGCTGGCCTTGGCTTGCTGACCTCGACTGCGCTTGCCGAGCTTACCGGCGATCTGCGCATTATCTCTGACATGTCCAACCCATCACCGCGCGCGGTGATGGAAAGCCTGGCAGCTGAGTTCGGTGAGATGCATCCCGATCTCAACATCGAGCTGGAAATCGTCGATCGCGAAGCCTGGAAAACGCAGATCCGCAATGCGCTGTCTGCCAATCCACCGGATGTGATCAACTGGTACGCTGCCAACCGCATGCTGCCTTATGTGAACGCTGGTCTGTTCGAAGACATCACCGACATGTGGGACGATGGCTCGCTGACGGGCCTCGATGCCGTCAGGGGCGCGATGACCATCGATGGTCGGCAGTGGGGCGTGCCCTACACCTATTATCAGTGGGGAGTGTACTACCGCGAAGATATCTTCAACGAGCTTGGCCTGTCGGAGCCGACAACGTTCGAAGAAGAAATTGCCAACTGCCAGGTGATCCTGGATTCCGGGCGCAAATGCTATGCCATCGGCACCAAGTTCCTTTGGACAGCCGGTGGTTGGTTCGATTATCTGAACATGCGCACCAACGGCTTTGATCACCATATGGCGCTGGCACAAGGCGAGCTTTCGTGGACGGAAGATGAAGGCGTTCGCGAGACGTTTGCAAACTGGCGCCGTCTGATCGACATGGGCGCGTTTGTCGATGATCATCAGTCCTACAGCTGGCAGGAAGCCCTCACATTCTTCACCGATGGCGACGCAACCGCTTACCTCATGGGTAACTTTGCTGTAGCGCCCATGCGTGACGCAGGGTTGTCGGATGATCAGATCGACTTCTACCAGTTCCCGGTCATCACCGAAGGTCTGCCGCAGGGTGAAGATGCGCCGACCGATACGTTCCACATTCCTTCAGGTGCCCAGAACAAGGAAGCCGCCCGCGCTTTCCTTCAGTTCGTGACGTCGCCCGATGTGCAGACGCGGATCAACAATGGCGACAACCTCGGTCAGTTGCCTGTGAACGCCAACTCCTCGGTTGATGCCGACGAATTCCTCGAGCAGGGCTTCGAAATGCTGTCGCAAAACGCTCAAGGCGGTGTGGCGCAGTTCTTCGACCGTGACTTCCCCGCTGAGATGGCCTCGGTCGGTATGGAAGGTCTGCAGGAGTTCATGGTGTTCCCGGACAATCTGGACGACATTCTGGAGCGTCTGGAAGACGCACGCCAGCGCATCTACCAATAGGCTGATCGGATGCCTTGTCCTGCCTCGGCATGCCCGAGGCAGGACATCCTGCCACGGTGTGCATTCAACTTATTCGAGAAGCCGACGATGATGGCCTGACGCCGCGCCACGTCGCTTGTCGCATACGTTGAACGTCCCTTAAGCCCGATCTGTAAGGAGCACGCCCATGGTATCCGCGACCGCCACAGTGCAACGACGGAGTTGGTACAAGCGCAACGAGATTGCGACCACGCCGTGGCTGTTCCTCTTGCCTGGCATCCTGTTTTTTTCCGTCTATGTGGTCATTCCGATCTTTCAGTCTGTCTGGATCAGTTTCCACGAGTGGGACGGTCTGGGTGAGATGACATGGGTGGGGCTTGGGAATTACGAGCGCCTGCTCACCGATGACCGGAAGTTCGATACCTCTTTCTGGAACAACGTCAGATGGCTGATTCTCTACCTGTTGGCGATTCCGGCAGGCCTGTTCATTGCCTTGTTCCTGAACCAGACGGTACGCGGCATTCGATTGTACAAGTCGATGTTCTTTTTCCCGTTTGTGCTCAGTCAGGTAGTAGTCGGGCTGGTCTTTTCCTGGTTCTACCTGCCGCGCGAGGGCCTGTTGAACGCGATGCTTGCGCTTGTGGGGCTGGGACCCGTCAACATTCTGGGTGATCCCACCCTGGCGACCTATGGCATCATCGCCGCCGGGCTTTGGCCTCAAACCGCCTACTGCATGATCCTCTATCTTACGGGCCTCAACGCCGTTGATCCCGAGCAGATCGAAGCAGGACGGCTGGACGGCGCCAAAGGCTTCAAAATGCTCTGGTATGTGATCCTGCCGCAGCTTAAGCCTGCCACGTTCATCGCTTTCGTCGTAACGATCATCGGTGCGTTGCGGTCCTTCGACCTTATCTCCGTTATGACCAATGGCGGGCCGTTCGGCTCGACCCGGGTTCTGAGCTTCTACATGTTCGAGGAATCCCTGTCGGAATTCGGATTCCGTATGGGCTACGGCGCGGCCATCGCGGTGGTGCTGTTCTTCCTCATGCTCGGCTTCATTGTTTATTTCCTCTACTCCATGTGGCGCGAAGAAAAGGGGGCACGCTGATGTTTCCCAGACCGATAGAAAAATCCTCACGTGCCTGGCAGCTTGGCTACCAAGGTCTGTTGCCGATTGCGTTGCTGCTCTGGTTGTTGCCGCTGGTTGCCGTTGCCGTTTTTTCGGTGAAGCCGGATGCCGACTTCACCAACGGTAATTATTGGGGGCTGCCGTCGAGTTTCGAGCTCTTCTCCAACTATGGCCGGGTGTTCTTCGAGTCCGATATGCCCCGCTACATGGTGAACTCCTTTCTGATCACCGTGCC
>JANQJE010000199.1 GCA_028281795.1 Cohaesibacteraceae bacterium
AAGGCCTCCTTGGCGAGGTCGAAGAGCTCATTTTGGAAATCGGATTTGCCGAATATCTGGCGCAGATCGAGGGCGGTATCCCGATGAACCAGGGAGAGATCGTACGGCTGTCCGCATTGGGCGTTCAGCCGGAGGACGCACGTGCGTTCTCGGAGAATCCATCCGTTCGTACCCTGATCGCTCGGGGCTCCGAGCCGGCCAAGCGGACGGCCCTCGTTGCAGCGATGGGCGCCGATGACGGTGCGTCGACCGTCGGCGCCGATGGTCTGGATGAAACGATGCAAGCGTTTCGCGAGGAAATGCATCGCTTCGCCGATGCCGAAGTGAAACCGCACGCCCACGAATGGCACCTGAAGAACGACTACATTCCGTTGGAGATCGTCGCGCAGATGGCTGACCTTGGCGTCTTCGGCCTGACCATCCCCGAGGAGTATGGCGGGCTCGGCCTTGGCAAGGAGGCGATGTGCGTCGTCTCCGAGGAGCTGTCCCGCGCCTACATCGGTGTCGGTTCGCTCGGCACGCGCTCGGAAATCGCGGCTGAACTGATCCTGTGCGGCGGCACGCAGGCCCAGAAAGACAAATGGCTGCCCGCCATCGCCACCGGCGAGATTCTGCCGACAGCGGTCTTCACCGAGCCCAACACGGGATCAGACCTTGCAAGTCTCAAAATGCGCGCCACCCGGGACGGCGATACGTACACCCTCAATGGCAACAAAACCTGGATCACGCACCCCGTTCGCGCCGACATCATGACCGTGCTGGCCCGCACCGATCCCCATGAACAGGGCTATAAGGGCCTGTCCATGTTCATTGCGGAGAAACCGCGTGGCACCGACGATGATCCTTTTCCGCATGAAAACATGTCGGGTGGCGAGATCGAGGTGCTCGGCTATCGCGGCATGAAGGAATATGAAATCGCGTTCGACGGCTTTGACGTGCCGACCACCAACCTTCTTGGCGAAACCGAAGGCAACGGCTTCAAACAGTTGATGGAAACCTTCGAATCCGCACGGATTCAGACCGCCGCCCGTGCTGTAGGTGTTGCGCAGTCAGCGCTTGATCTTGGCTTGCGCTACGCCAAAGAACGCGTTCAGTTCGGCAAGGCATTGATCCAGTTCCCCCGCGTTGCCGACAAGCTTGCCATGATGGCTGTGGAGACGATGATTGGCCGTCAACTGACCTATTTTTCTGCCCGCGAAAAAGATGAAGGACGTCGCTGCGATGTCGAGGCCGGTATGGCCAAACTGCTTTGCGCGCGCATCGCCTGGGCGAATGCGGACAATGCTCTACAAATCCATGGCGGCAACGGTTTCGCCTTGGAGTATGCGATTTCACGCGTCTTGTGCGACGCCCGCATCCTCAACATCTTTGAAGGGGCTGCGGAAATTCAAGCCCAGGTGATTGCAAAACGCCTTCTGGAAACGTGACGGCAAATCACGCCAGCGAACAGAGTTATCGCCCGGCGCAGTTTTGAAGCCGGACGATTGACAATGCGAAAAGTGTGCCGATTGCGCGACGATTTGGGCAAGCCACACGTGCCAATCCCAACAACATTCTATGGTTGCATTTAACAAATATGCAACTTTAAGAGATCAGTTTGACAACACCGTCTTCCCAAGGTGCTTGCCAATGCCGCTTTACACAATAACGTATATCAGCCGAGCACCGGAAGTACGTGGTGAACAACGGCGGGCATTCCTCGGCAGCATTGTAAAACAGGCGGACCGTATCAACAGGCAAAACGGCGTATCGGGCTGCCTTATTCACGTCGACGACTATTTCATCCAGGTTATGGAAGGCCCACGCGGCCCGTTGAGCGAAACGTACAACCGCATCGCTCAAGATGATCGTCACCATGAAATCAACCTGATTCAGGCCGGGCCTGCAGTCACGCGGCAGTTTACTTCGCCGTCATTGGCGGCATTCGACATTGCAGCAGACAGCAACCCGGTCTTCTCCAAGTACAAGGTACGTCCGGACTTCTGCCCCTATCAAATGGCACCGCACTCGCTAACCGATCTGATCGATCAGATAGCGATTGTCTGCGCCAAGCTTGATACCAACAATCGCCGCGTACGAACCCTGCCGCCCAGCCAGGCAGCATAGCAAAGTCATCTGGCCACCTCGCCTGGACAAGGCTATGGCGGGGCATGACACAAACCCAGCGTTCCATCCTCATCACAGGCACATCCACCGGTATCGGCAGGGATGCCGCGCGGACATTGCACCGACGGGGTTGGACTGTCGTTGCAACAGCCCGAAACGAACACGACATCGCGAATCTGCAAGCCGATGGCCTGAACGCGGTCCTGCTCGACTATGCCAGATCGGAGACGATCAAACCCGCGCTCAACGCAACGCTCAGCTACACCAACGGGCGGCTGGATGCGCTGTTCAACAACGGGGCTTACGGTCAGACGGGCGCGCTGGAAGACATCGCGATCGAGCATCTGCGCGCGCAGTTCGAGGCCAATCTGTTTGGCTGGCACGAGCTGACCCGCCAGATCATTCCAATCATGCGGGCCCAAAGGGCAGGCCGTATCATCCAATGCTCCAGTGTTCTTGGGTTTGTTGCTGCGCCCTACCGCGGGCCTTACACCGCATCCAAATTCGCCCTGGAGGGCTACACCGACACTCTGCGTATCGAACTTGCCCGCTTCGGCATCAAGGTGATCTCCATCCAGCCGGGGCCCATAACCAGTCAGTTTCGTGCCAATGGCCTGGCGGTTTTCAGACGCACTGTCGATGCGGAGAATTCCGCCTATGCCGATGACTACCGGCATCAGTTGAAGCGCCTGACATCACGCGAGAAAGCACAGTTTGAACTTGGGCCGCAGGCCGTAACAAAGGCTCTGGTGAGTGCGCTGGAAACGTCCAACCCCCGGCCCGTCTACCGCATCACGATACCGACCAGGCTGATGGCGCTTGTCCGCCGCGTTCTGCCAACGCGAATGCTCCATGCTATGCTGGCAACGGGAACCCGCCGCTAGCGCGCATTTGCCCCTCGCCTCACCAGGCCACGTGCCCTATATGGCCAACGCCCTGATTCAAGAACGAGCTTCATCCCGTGTCACTCTTCACTCAAATTCTCGCCGCTGCTGCGTTGCTCGCGGTGGCGGTGGTTCTTTTTTTGGGCCTTGCCAACATGATGAGAGGCGGTAGCGCCAATCGCTCGCAGCAGCTCATGCGCTGGCGCGTGGTTTTGCAAGGTCTGGCGATCGTTGTGGTGATTGTTGTCGCGTGGGCTGCCAGCAGAGGATAAAGCAATGGTTGTTCTGACAAAAATCTACACCAAGACCGGCGATGACGGCACAACGGGTCTTGGTTCCGGCGAACGCCGAAAGAAGTATGATCTGCGTGTGGACGCGTATGGCACGGTCGATGAAACGAACGCTGCCGTTGGCGTGGCGCGGCTGTCTACGGGCACCGATGCCGCACTGGCCGATCTGGATGCCATGCTTATGCGCATTCAGAACGATCTGTTCGACCTGGGAGCCGATCTGGCCACGCCCCCGACGGACGAAGACCTGGGCTATGAGCCTCTGCGGGTGGTGGAAGCACAGGTGAACCGCTTGGAAACCGAGATCGACACGCTGAACGCGGACCTGTCGCCACTGAACTCTTTCGTCCTGCCCGGTGGCACACCGGCAGCAGCCGCCCTGCATGTCGCCCGTACCATCTGCCGGCGCGCCGAACGCCAGTCGGTGGAACTGGCAGAAGCAGAGCCGGGCAAAGTCAGCGACCATGTGCGCCGCTATCTCAACCGCCTGTCCGACTTTCTGTTCGTTGCATCGCGCTGGACCAACGACAAGGGTGCACAAGATGTCTTGTGGGTGCCCGGCAAAAACCGTTAAGAGCCATCAGGTGCGACTGACGGGAGGTCCTGGCGCATGTTTCTGCCCTTTTACGACTCCAATCCCAAACAGCGCATCTCGTTACAGGTGGTGACGGTTGGGCTCATTGTCGTCAACATCCTGTTCTTTCTGGTCTTTCAGGGCGCTGTGATCGACTATCCCGACTACCGGTTGGCGCTCATTCCCGTCACCTTGTTTGCCGAACAGGCACGACCGGTCGATCTCATCCTGGTGCCCGAGGAGATCACTGTTCTTAGCTACATGTTTTTGCACGGTTCCTGGCTGCATCTGGCTGGCAACATGCTGTTCCTGTGGGTCTTCGGCGACAATGTCGAAGACGCGATGGGACATGTGAAGTTTCTCATCTTCTTCATTCTTTGCGGCATTGCCGGGGGTCTGGCCTACGCCGTCATGACGCCCGATCCGGCCTCGCCTCTGGTCGGGGCGTCCGGTGCAACCTCCGGCGTGGTGGCGGCCTATCTGATGCTCCACCCCAGGGTCAAAGTCTGGGTTCTGGCAACGTTGCTGATCAAGTTTCCACTGCCTTTGCCTGCCTGGATCGTGCTCGGCGCGTATGTCATTTGGAACGTTGTGATGGTTCTTGTGGGCAACAGCAATTCGAGCACGGCCTGGTGGGCCCATCTCGGCGGTCTGGTTGCAGGTGCGGCTCTGACGCCGCTCTTCAAGCACCGCGATGTCAAACTGTTCGACAGGGATCTGGACGCCTCGCGCCAAGCGGCCCTATCAGATTAGAGCATGTCTTGCTTGGATTGAAGCGATTTGATGGACGAGGTTTTGTGTGTCTCACAAGGAAAAGACCGCAGCGCGATGCAGCCTATCGCGCGAGGATTTTGACGCTGTGGGCGTGCAAAAGATCGCCAAGCCGCAGGTCATACCACATTGGAACAAAGCAGTTTCTCGCAATCGTTTAAGCTTGGTCTTTTCCGCACCGGACGGCGTCGCGCGAAGCTAACGGTGCCTGCACCGCGTCGCCTCACGCTCCTTGCCGGACCAAAAAACTCCGGCGCTCAAACGATTCAATCTCAACAAGATATGCTCTAAGTGTGACCGACTGTCCGACGATCAGATCGTTGACAGGCCGAAAGGCCGATCCTACCGTTGTTTTGGCGTTCTTGCTGCGATGCACAACATGCATTGCGCGCTGCTTCAGCGACCAGGCGCCAACCCTGCCTGACCACTATGATAGGATGTCTGCGTGAAGATCTTGGTGCCGGTGAAACGGGTCGTCGACTACAATGTCACGATCACTGTCAAAGACGACGGATCGGGGGTGAACCTCGCCAACGTCAAAATGTCGATGAACCCGTTCGACGAAATTGCGGTGGAAGAAGCGCTTCGCCTGAAAGAAGGAGGCAAGGCCGACGAGATCGTTGCCGTGTCCATCGGACCGGATAAAGCCCAGGAAACACTACGAACAGCGCTTGCCATGGGCGCGGACAGGGCGATCCTCATCAAGACCGAAGAAACGACGGAACCGCTGGCCGTTGCCAAAGCACTCAAAGCGATCATCGGCGATGAGACCCCGGACCTTGTGATCATGGGCAAACAGGCGATCGACGATGATTGCAACCAGACCGGCCAGATGCTGGCCGCATTGCTCGGCTGGGCACAGGGCACCTTCGCCTCTGCCGTCGAACTCGATGGAGATACTGTTGCGGTAACACGCGAAGTCGACGGCGGCCTGGAAACCGTTCGCCTGACATTGCCGGCGATCATCACCACCGACTTGCGTTTGAACGAACCACGCTATGCTTCGCTGCCCAATATCATGAAGGCCAAGAAGAAGCCGCTCGATGTGAAAACACCGGAGGATATCGGTGTTGATTTCGCACCGCGTCTTGAAGTCGTCACCACGGCCGCTCCGGCGAAACGCGAAGCCGGCGTCAAAGTGGAAAGCGTCGGCGAACTGGTCGAGAAGCTTAAAGCCGAAGCTGGCGTTCTGTAAGGAGAGAAGCAATGACAACCTTATTGATCGCCGATCACGACAACAAAACCCTGTCCGGTGAAACCGCCAAGGCCCTGACGGCAGCGCGGAAGCTTGGCGCACCGGTCGATATTCTGGTCGCCGGCTCGGGCACAGGCAATGTGACCAGTCAGGCAGCAGGGCTCGACGGTGTCGCCAAAGTGCTGCACGCCGAAGACAAGGAACTGGAGCACGCGCTGGCTGAACCGATGGCCGCCCTCATCTTGTCGCTGGCCGACGGTTATGATGCCTTCGTGGCCCCTGCCACGACGACGGGCAAGAACATCATGCCGCGCGTTGCAGCCCTGCTTGATGTCATGCAGGTTTCCGACATCACGGCGGTGAACAGCGCAGATACATTCCAGCGCCCGATCTATGCAGGCAACGCGATACAGACGGTTCGCTCGACGGATGCCAAAAAAGTCATCACCGTACGCGGAACGGCCTTTTCGGCTGCAGGCGCAGGCGGATCAGCCACGGTTGAAGCGGTTGCAATCCCCGACCTGCCGAACGTGTCGAGCTTTGTGTCCGCGGACATCGCCGAAACCGAACGCCCGGAGCTGACCAGTGCCAAAGTCATCCTATCCGGTGGCCGCGCGCTGGGTTCCAAGGAGGAGTTCGAACGCATCATACTGCCGCTTGCCGATAGCCTCGGCGCCGCTGTGGGCGCCTCGCGGGCCGCTGTCGATGCCGGTTACGCGCCCAATGACTGGCAGGTCGGCCAGACCGGCAAAGTCGTCGCGCCGGATCTTTACATTGCCGTCGGCATTTCCGGCGCTATCCAGCATCTGGCCGGAATGAAGGACTCCCGTGTTATCGTTGCAATCAACAAGGATGAAGATGCTCCGATCTTCGACGTGGCCGATTACGGTCTGGTTGCAGACCTTTTTGACGTTCTGCCGGAGTTGAAATCAGCCGTTGAATCCTAGAAAGGTAGCGCCAGCCATTGGCCGCGCTGACATTTTGAAGCGCACCGGCGTTTGAAACGGGTACGGCGTACAGGAAGAACAAGAAAACCATGAGTGGCATTCAAAAGGTCGGGATCATCGGCGCTGGACAAATGGGATCGGGCATCGCGCATGTCTGTGCCTTATCCGGGCTCGATGTCGTTCTTCAGGATCTGGCTCTCGACAAAGTGGAGCAGGGCCTGGCAACGATCTCCGGCAATATGGCCCGCCAGGCTGCCAAAGGGATCATCGAAGAGGATGCCATCAAGCCCGCTTTGGCGCGCATCGCAGCCTCCGACAGCTATGACAACATGGCCGATTGCGACCTGGTGATTGAATCCGCCACCGAAGATGAAACCATCAAACGCAAGATTCTGGCGCAGCTTGGTCCGGTGGTGAAATCGGATGCCATTCTGGCAACCAACACCTCATCTATCTCCATAACGCGCCTCGCTGCCTCCACCGACCGGCCCGAAAGGTTCATCGGCATTCACTTCATGAATCCGGTCCCTCTCATGGAGCTGGTTGAAGTGGTGCGTGGCATTGCGACCGACGACGAGACGTACGAAGCCTCACGTGCCTTCGTCGACCACATCGGTAAACAGATTACCGTTGCGGAGGATTTCCCCGCCTTCATCGTGAACCGCATCCTGCTGCCGATGATCAATGAGGCGATCTATACGCTCTATGAGGGTGTCGGCTCCGTGGAGAGCATCGACACGGCCATGAAACTTGGCGCCAACCACCCCATGGGACCGCTTCAATTGGCCGATTTCATTGGCCTGGATACGTGCCTGTCAGTCATGCAGGTGCTGTATGACGGACTGGCTGATACCAAGTATCGCCCCTGCCCTTTGCTGGTGAAGTATGTCGAAGCTGGCTGGGTTGGCCGCAAGGCAGGCCGCGGCTTCTACGATTATCGCGGCGAAACGCCTGTGCCTACCCGCTGATACATCAAAAGGCCTTGTGCTTTTCACTGGCCAAGACCTGCGTCGATCTTCCCCTTTAGAGCATATCTTGTTTAGATTGAATCGTTTGAGCGCCGAAGTTTTTCGATCCGGCAAGGAGCGCGAGGGGACGCGGTGCAGGCACCGTTAGCTTCGCGCAACGCCGTCCGGGGCGGAAAAGACCAAGCTCAGACGATTGCGATATATGGTTCTTTATCAGCGTGGAACGACCTGTGGCTTGGCGATCTTTTGCGCGCCCACGTCGTCAAAATCCTCCCGCGAAGCGCGGCATCGCGCTGCGGTCTTTTCCTTGTGGGACACACAAAAGCTCATCCATCAAATCGCTTCAATCTAACCAAGACATGCTCTAAATCTGCATCATCCCATCAACGCTCCATAAAGTTTTGCCCGTTACTTTGCCTGACGTGACGTAAAACGGAGCAATCCTTTTGGAACCGGTAGCAATCGCATCAGCAGCCATGGCCAACAGCCAGGCACAGATTGGCGCGGCTGCAGCACAAAAAATGATGAAGATGAATCACGAAGCCGCCCAACAGTTGGTTGCCATGATCGATCAGGCCGCAGCCAACTCGGCCGCTCTGGCGGCAGCAAAATCGATCGGTTCAGCGACGGGTCCCGGCGTCGGTACACGGATCGACCGCCAAGCCTGAGACGTCACCATGACAAGCATTGCCCTCATAGGCATCCTTTCCGGTATGATCTTTGGTGTGCTCGGGACGCTGATGCGCAAGCATGCAACGCTCATCGTTCTGATACCGATATTCATAGCGCCGGCAGCTTATTTTGCGGTTTGGCGTGAGTCATTGATGGGTCATTGCGTGTTCGCCCATCATTTCCATACCGATGGCTGCGCCCCCATGCGGGCGCTTCTCTATCAGTCCGTGGCCCACACAGCCGACGCCATCATCGTAGCTGTCGCCCATATCGTGGTGGCTTTCATCACAATCGCCGTTCTGACCGTCGTACGGGCAATGGTCGCCAACGCCGACTTGAAATCACCAGCTGAAAAAGAGGCCGCCCGCCTTGCTCACGAGCGTCAGATGGCGGCTCAAGCGGAGGTCAAAAAGCGACTGGAAGAGGACATGACCGCGATTACAAATGCGCTCAATCGCGCACGCGAGCTTCGCGAGTCCATTCGGGCCACATCGTCACGATCGCGCGCAGATACACACGCATCGCCTGAAGCCAACACGTCCAAGGCAGGCGGTTAGGCCGGATACCCTTCCATCCTGGAACGCTCTAAGGAACGCGCGCCGCATCCATCAGCGCCACGGCATCCGCACTGTCCCAGTGAGCCGGGCCTGCAAGGAAACCAAGCAGACAACCATCGTCATCGATGAGAAGAGTTGTCGGCATGCCAAAGGCCAGGCCCTCGGCACGCAGGTTCTGAAAGAGATCGGCTGTATCGTCCTGATAGAAATCGAGCGCCTGCACCTCGATCTCTTCCAGAAAGCCCTGCGGATCAGCGCTCTCCTGCGTATCGATGCTTACCGCAACCACCTCGAAATCATCCCCGCCCAGATTGGCTTGCAAGCGGTCGAGCGCCGGCATCTCTTCGCGGCACGGCGCACACCATGTGGCCCAAAGATTGAAGAGAACGGTCCTGCCCTGCCATTCCGTCATGGTGCGGACCAAACCATCGGCATCCTCAAACGCCATCATGGGAGCAGCGCGAGCATCGTCTACAACAGCAAACGCGGCCACCTCGCCACTCGCGGCGACATCGAGCGCCGCGCGACGCTCATCTGACAAGGAACAGGCCGCGGCTGTTTCGTCATTGTCAGGCCCGCCATTGTTCACATATACCGCAAGCCCACCGGACGCGATGCCAAGAACGGCAGCGGTCAACAGCAGAAGTGTAAGCCGCATGTTCCCGCCATGCCTCTTTGGCGGCGGGGTCTGAGAGCTTTGCGGTGCAGACATAACGACGTTCCTTCGAAGACAAGAGCGATACAGGCTAGATGAGTGATACGGGCAAAAATACGATGTGGGGCGGGCGCTTTGCCGCAGGTCCGGCGGCGATCATGGAAGACATCAATGCCTCCATCGGCTTTGACCGGAAGCTCTACGCCCAGGATATTGAGGGCTCCAAGGCGCATGCCGCCATGCTGGCAGATGTCGGCATCCTGACCGCCGAAGATCGTGACGCAATTATCGGGGGTCTCTCCCAGATTGGCGAAGAGATCGAACACGGTCACTTCACATTTTCGCGCGCCCTGGAAGACATTCACATGAACATTGAGGCGCGGCTGAAAGAACTGGTCGGGGAACCTGCCGGGCGTCTACATACTGCCCGCTCGCGCAACGATCAGGTCGCGACTGACACCAAGCTTTATGTGCGTGCTTCCATTGACGGGATCGACGCTGCCCTTGCTGACCTTCAAATGGCGCTGGCCGAAAAAGCGTTGGAACACGCTGCCACGGTGATGCCGGGCTTTACCCATCTTCAATCAGCACAACCGGTAACCTTCGGCCATCACCTGCTCGCTTACGTCGAGATGATTGGCCGGGACCGCGGACGGTTCCAGGACGCTCGTAAACGGCTGAACGAAAGCCCTCTTGGGGCCGCTGCGCTCGCCGGCACCTCGTTCTCGATCGACCGGGATATGACCGCCAAGGCGCTTGGCTTCGACCGGCCGACGGCAAACTCGCTCGACAGCGTGTCAGACCGCGACTACGCGTTGGAAACGTTGGCAGCCGCGTCGATCCTTTCCATGCATCTCTCACGTTTTGCAGAGGAGATCGTCATCTGGTCGTCCGCCCAGTTTCAGTTCATCACGCTGTCCGACGCGCTGACAACCGGATCGTCCATCATGCCGCAGAAGAAGAACCCGGATGCGGCCGAGCTCGTGCGTGCCAAAATCGGCCGTGTGATGGGTGCCTTTACCGCACTTCTGACGGTGATGAAGGGTTTGCCCATGGCCTATGCGAAAGACATGCAGGAGGACAAGGAACCGATCTTCGATGCGCTGGAGACGCTGGAACTCACCATCGCCGCCACGACCGGCATGGTGCGCGATATGGTGCCCAACGCCAAAGCACTCAAGAAGGCGGCGGGCTCTGGCTATGCAACCGCAACAGATCTCGCCGACTGGCTGGTCCGGGTGCTGAACATGCCGTTCCGCGATGCCCACCATGTCACGGGCACACTGGTCGGCATGGCGGCGGAGAGAAACATCGACCTTCACCGCTTGACCCTTGGTGAGATGCAAAGCGTTGAGCCACGCATCCACGAGGATGTATTTACGATCTTGTCGGTCGACAAATCCGTGCGTTCGCGCATCAGCTATGGTGGAACCGCACCGCAGAATGTTCGCAAGCAGGCGCGCAAATGGCTCAAGAAACTGAGCCAACGGCCAAGAGCCTGAGGCCCGGCTTGAAACCCTTGGTCAAAACCGCCTAGGGATAGGGGACCTGTCCCTTGTTGAAAGAGACGCACAATGCGCCTTCACACTCTTCTTGTCACAACACTGTTGGCGTTGAGCCTTGCGGGCTGCGGCGTACGCGGCGAACTGGAGCCGCCCTCGGCCGCTAGCGTCCCTGAGGGTGAGGAGCCTGCGGTTGTTGAGCCGGAAGAAGACCGGCCCTTTATCCTCGACGGACTGCTGCTTTAGGATCACGCGGGGCAATGCATCATTTCAGCTATCGCGATGGCCGCCTTTTTGCCGAGGATGTGCCGGTAGAAACGCTCGCCCAAGAGGTGGGAACACCGTTCTATGTCTACTCGACGGCCACGCTTGAACGCCATTATCAGGTGTTCGTCGATGCTTTCGGCGACCTGCCCCTGCTTGTCTGCTATTCGCTGAAAGCCAACTCCAACCAGGCGGTCATGGAAACGCTGGCACGTCTTGGCTCCGGCGCCGATGTGGTGTCGGGCGGTGAGTTGGAGCGTGCCCTGCGTGCCGGTGTGCCAGCCGCCAAGATCATGTTTTCCGGTGTCGGCAAGACGCGGGCCGAGATGGAAGATGCTCTGGCTGCCGGTATTCTCTGCTTCAACGTGGAGAGCGAGCCGGAACTGGAGCGCCTGTCCGCAGTGGCGACGGCCATGGGCAAACAAGCGCCGGTCTCACTGCGCATCAACCCTGATGTGGACGCCAAGACCCACACGAAGATCACCACTGGCCTGTCGGAGAACAAGTTCGGCATTCCATGGGTCCACGCACGTAACGCCTATGCCCGCGCGGCAAGTCTGCCCGGTATCAAAGTCATCGGGATCGACATGCATATCGGCTCGCAGATCACCCAGTTGGAACCGTTCGACCAGGCGTTCGGCAAGCTGGGCGAACTGATTGCTACGTTGCGCGCCGATGGTCATACGATCCACCACATCGACCTCGGCGGCGGGCTGGGAATCCCCTACACCGACGACAACGATCCGCCGCCACATCCCGATGCCTACGCCGCCGTCGTGAAAAAACATGTCGATCAGCTCGACTGCCAGATCATCTTCGAGCCGGGCCGGCTGATCGCCGGAAACGCCGGTATCCTTGTCAGTAAGGTCGAATATGTGAAGCCCGCCGACGGCAAAACCTTCATCATCATCGACGCGGCGATGAACGACCTTATTCGTCCGACGCTTTACGATGCCCACCACACGATCCGCCCGGTGGTTGAGCCGACGTCTGCGGAGCTCTGGCCGGTCGTGGATCTTGTCGGGCCAGTGTGCGAAACCGGAGATTATATCGCCAGGAACCGTTCGTTTCCGCCCGTAAAGGAAAACGATCTGGTCGCCATCTTTTCTGCCGGAGCCTACGGTGCGGTCCAATCGGGGACCTACAATTCACGCCTGCTCATCCCCGAAGTGATGGTGAAGGGTGATCAATTCCACACGGTGCGCCCGCGCACGACGATTGACGAACTGATCGGTCTCGACTCGCGCCCATCATGGTTCAGCTGAAATTCCGGACCAACGAAATAGCTAGGTCATGTTCTCATAAATGAGGCTGGATTTGGCGGCTGAAACGGCAAAGA
>JANQJE010000212.1 GCA_028281795.1 Cohaesibacteraceae bacterium
CGAAGCTGCTAGAATGAGGGCTGAATTTTCGGCAACCTGTCATGCGGGTTTTGCGCAGACCGTTCAAGTGTGCTCGTCCGCTTTCGGTGACGGCGTTTCGGGGAAGAAGTTCATCAACCCGCCTGGATTGATCGGCGGAACCGGCCACTGATGGCCGCGGGTCAAGCCGAGACCACGGTTCGGCGCATGCCGATAGGCCCGGTTTGGTAGCCCGGTCAAGTTGCCGTCGTTGACCCATTCAAGGTCGGATCCATACAATTCCGATATCAGGATGTTCCTCAAACCATCCAAGACATTGGCCATGGAGGGTCGCTCTGCCAAGTCGTCCAACTCGTCCGGGTCGGATTCCAGGTCGAAGAGCTGAAGGTGATTGCCAGCAGCGTAATAGACCAGCTTGTAGCGGCCATCATGCACCATACGTGAACTGAGTTCGCCTTCACCGAACTCGCCGTAGAGATGGTCGCGTGGTCGTGCCAGCATTGACCGTCCGGTGACAGTTTCAGGTTCATCAATGCCTGCCAGATCGAGCAGCGTCGGCATGATGTCGGCGAGGCAGACCAACCTGTTGTCCAGCCGATCGAAGCCGACCCGTTCACAGCCTTTCACACCCATCAGGAGCATCGGGATGTTGGCGGAGGACTGGTAGAAGTTCTGCTTGGCCCAAATGCCGTGATTGCCGAAGCTGTCCCCGTGGTCGGAGGTGAACATCACTATGGTGTTGTCCAGCAGGCCTTCCTCGCGGATGGTACCGATCAGCGTGCCGATCTGCTGATCGATTTGGGTGCACAGCGCATAGAAGTGGCGACGTGCCCATTGCGCTTCCTCAAGCGTGAGCTGATACCGCGCTTGAAAGGCCTGGAGTGTTAGAGGCAGATCATCGCCCTTAGCCCATTCGCCGCTGTAAGCCTCGTCCAGGTCCACATCGCGGTAGAACTCCAGAAAACGCTGAGGTGGGACCAGTGGCGGGTGCGGATGGCGATAGCCCAGATACCAGAATGCGGGCCGCGTCGGGTCACGGCGACGGATGATCCGGCACATTTGCTCGGTCGCCCAATTGGTCGCATGGGCTTCCTCCGGGAGGTGCCAACTGGTTGCAGCATAGCCATTGTTGGATATTCCGTGACCGAACTGACGGCCAAGATAGCCTTTATCGCCGAGAAAGATCTCGTAATCGTCAGTCACGCCATGATGGGTGCGACCTTCATCGTCCAGAAGGATGTCGTCAAATCCCAGGCGATCGCGCTGCGGGTAGGTATGCGTCTTGCCGACGGCGTAGGCCTGGTAGCCCGCGTCGCGAAAGGTCTGCGCCATGGTAGGCAGATGTGCTGGCATTGGAAGTTTGGCCTGGAACGTGCGGTCTCCATGCTCGCGTGCCGAGGTGCCCGTCATGATGGTGCGGCGCGCCGGAATGCAGACTGGGTGCTCCGAATAGGCATTGGTGAACCGCACGCCGCACTGGGCCAACTGGTCTAGAGTGGGTGTGCGGATCGCCGAGTGCCCAGCCACCCCCAAAAGTCGGGCAGACCAGTGATCCGTGACGATCAGCAGGATGTTCGGCTTGGTCATGCATCCCCCGTTTTTCGGTTGTCCGCCAGGCTTCGAGCCAGCGGATAGATGATGATGGCGGCTGTCAGCGCGAAGATCGGCAGTGCAATCGGATCACTGATAAAGCCCCAGAAATCGCCGCGGCTGGCGATGAGCCCCTGCCGCAGCTTGGCTTCGAAGATAAAGCCCAGCGCCACGCCGATGACGATCGGGGCGATCGGATAGCGTGCCATTCTCAGCAGCACACCAATCACACCCGCCACGATGCAGACGATCAGGTCGACTGGATTGCCGCGCACGACAAAGGCACCGACGAGCGAGAAGAGCAGGATGAGACCCATCAGCAGCGGTTCGGGGACCCGCAACATGCGCTCAAAAACGCGTGCCGATGCCATCCCGGCTCCAAACATGATGATGTTGGCCATAAACATCATCATGAAGGCGGCGGTCAGCACATGGGGATTGTTGTTGACCAGGTCGAATCCGGGCGTCACGCCCTTGATGGTCAGAACGCCAAGAAGGACTAGTGTGCCGCCATCTCCGGGAATGCCGAGCGCCAATGTCGGAATCAACGCTCCACCGGTCACCGCATTGTTCGATGTTTCTGAAGCGATGAGACCGTCGGGTTCGCCGGTTCCAAGTTTGTCGCGATTGGGAGAATAGCGTTTGGCGGCTGTGTAGGTGACGAAAGTGGCAGCCATGGCGCCCGTCCCAGGAAGGATGCCGATGAACGTTCCGATGATGCAGGCGCGAAGATATTCCAGGCGCCGTTTGAGCATGTCGCTAAGCGCCGGGAGGCGAAAGCCGACATTCATCTGCGAAGGAGGGGTTTGCATGCCCAGCTTGGCGGCGCGCACAAACACTTCGCTGAGCGCAAAAAGTCCAATCAGGATCGGGATAAGCGTCAGACCACCGCGCAGCACGTCCGAGCCGAAACTGAAGCGGGTCATACCGGTGTAGTTGTCCTGGCCTATGGTGGTCAGAAACAGCCCGATGACGCCACCCAGAAGCCCCTTGACCATGCTGCCCTGACTCAGCCAGGCGATGCAGGTCAGCGCAAAAAGGACGATGGCGAATATGGCCGATGGACCGAAGGCGACCGATACGCGCGCCAGTGCCGGAGCCGCCGCTATGAGGATGACAAGCGAAAACACGCCGCCGATAAACGACGATACGGTTGCCCATCCGATGGCAAGATCGGCTTTGCCAGCCTGTGCCATTGGATAGCCATCAAGCACCGTGGCCGCCGATTGCGGTGTGCCTGGCGTGTTGATCAGAATGGCCGAGATCGACCCGCCATAGACCGACGTGACATAGATTCCCAGGAACAGCGCCATCGACGCTTCGGTCGACATCCCGAAGGTGAACGGCAGAGCGATGATCAGGGCAGCGACCGTGCCGATTCCCGGCATGACGCCGGCCAAAGTGCCCCACAAACCTCCGATGATCAGCGCCAGAAGAACGGCGAGGGAGGCAAACTGGACCCAGGCTTGAGCGACAAGGTCCATCGCTACAACCTTGCAAACCAGGGCGACGACGGCAGCAGGAGTTCGAACCCGAAAACAAACAGGTACCAGATCGCCAGAGGCACACAGATGCTGACCAGAAGCAGTATGTGAAGCTTGCGGTAGCCCAGGACCCAGGCAAAAGCGAATAGCCCCGGCATTGCCGCGAACACAAAGCCGAGCCAGAGCATGGCAAGGCCGGTCGTTAAGCCGACGGCGGTCACGCTGATCAGACGGCGTATGTCGCCGAACGCCGACAGAGGTTTGTCTTCAGACCGCGTCGCTTGCAGGACAGCCGTCAGCGAGAGCACGATCCAAACCGATAGATATCCGCGTGGCGCGAACGCCGGGCCGACATCGCCGCCGAACGTCGGAACGTCGAACGCACTGGAAAAGGTCATCGCAAACAGCGCGATGCCGATCAGCAGGAGCGTCCCCGATATGGTGATCTCCAACGTGCGCATGTCTGCCGTGCCTCCCGCAAAGTGGCTGCTCCCGATCGACCTTAAGCCAGATACGGCTTTTGGTCGAAATGCGAGCCCCCACCGGTCCGGACGACCGACAGGGGCTCAGGGAGGAACTTAATTGGCGACAAGTCCGGCGTTGCGCAGAAGTTCGCCGTTCTGCCGATAAGCCTCGTGGAAGAAGGCATCGAAATCGTCGGCGTTCAGGTGCCGGATTTCGCGGTTGGCCTGGTCCATGTTGGCCCGAAAAGCATCGGACTTGACAGCGACTTCGCACGCGATGTCGAGCACTGTGACCACATCGTCAGGTGTTCCTGCCGGTGCGAAAAGGCCCATCCAGACGGCGATGTCCGCCGGGTGGCCAAGCTCGCCAGAAGTCGGCACGTCGGGGTGAATGTCAGAGCGTTCTGGTGCGAAGATCGCCAACGCTTTCAGTCCGAAGCGGACATCATAGTCGGAGAACCAGGCCGTGGCGTCAGCCCGGCCGCCCATCACTTCGTTGACCGCCTCGCCACCGCCTGACGTCGGCAGATAGCCGATTTCCGTGTCCAGCATGGCGCCGATCGCTACGGATGTTACATGGGCCAGAGAGCCGGGCGCCGCGCCGGTGAACGTGATTCCGTCACCCGTGGCCTGGCTGGCAAAATCATCCCAGCTGTCTATGTCGCCATTGGGATTGACCACGAGGTAGAAGGGCCCCGAGGCGACCATGCAGATCGGTATGAAACTCTCATCATTGTAGCTTGTTCCGCGTAGATGCGGCTGCGTCGTCGTGGTACCAACGGGCATGAAACCAATATTGTAGCCGTTCGCCTCGGCCGTGGATAATTGGGTCGCGCCGACCGTGCCGCCGGCACCGACGACATTGGTCACTATAACCGATTGGCCCAGCTCACGCTCCAGTTGTTCGGCAAGAAATCTGGCCGGCACATCCGCCCCGCCGCCAGCCGCGAACGGTACCATGATGCTGAGCGCCCGTTCGGGAAAATCGGCATGGGCCATGCCTGCCGAAAGGGCGAATGCCGTGGCTCCAAGAGCTACTGTTTTTAGCTTCATTGCTTTTTCCTCCCATGATTATCCGGCAAGGTTAGCGTCGAAGCAGGGGGCATGATACTGTTGATTGTCTAACGTCAACAATTAGGTCAGTAATATTGACTGATATTAGTCGAGCGACGCAGAAAGATGTAGCCCGATCGATCGGCGTGTCCGACATGACGGTCAGTAGAGTGCTGACAGGGCGCGGCACCGTTTCGGCGCGGACGCGCAAAAAGGTGCTCGCTGCTGTCGAGGCCATGGGTTACGTGAAGAATCGCATGGCCGGATCTCTGGCGTTGTCGCGTTCCAACCAGATGGGTGTCATTCTGCCGTCGATGCGGGTTGGCATATTCCCCGAAGTACTGGCCGGTATCACTCAGGAACTGGAGAAGGCTGGCTACAACCCAGTGATCGGTGTGACCGACTACGATCTTAATCGGGAAGAAAGCCTGGTTGAGTCGCTGTTGTCCTGGAATGCGGCGGGAATCATCGTCAACGATTTCGTCCACACCAATCGGACCAAGAAACTGCTTGAAAAGGCGGGCGTACCGGTTGTCGAGATCATGCAACTGTCCGGCGACCCGATCCGGCAATGCGTTGGTTTCGACCACTCGGCTGCAGCACATGCCTTGGTGGATCATCTTCTTGCCAAGGGATATCGCCGCTTCGCGTTTCTGGGCTGGCACGGCACGCAGTTCGCCGCCTCAGCCCGATTTGCCGGTGTGCGGGACTGTTTGAGTGCGCGGGGCCATTCACTCATTGCTCCGAGCTACTTCGATGCTCCGCCTGGCGTTCATGAAGGGCGCGAGGGTCTGACGCGGCTGTTTGAAAAAACACGGGACATTGATGCGGTGGTCTTCGGCAATGACCTGATGGCTGTGGGTGCTCTTTTTCTTTGCGATGAGTTGGGCTTGCGCGTGCCCGGCGATCTCGGGATTGCGGGTTTCGGAGGGCTGGACATCGGCCAGGCGCTGCCCCGCAAACTGACGACCATCCGCTTTCCGCGCCTTGAGGTCGGTCAGCGCGCCGCCCGAACCCTTCTCAATACTTTGGCGGGTCAGAGCGCTCCACCGGTTACGGATATGAAGTTTGAACTGATAGCAGGCCAGACGTCTTAGATTATGAGGGCATAGGCTGGCGATTATGATCGTAGACCAATCGGAAGCCCTGATGCGAGGTGGAACTGTCCGGGCTGGTGGCCGTTCGCGCTGCGATCCGATAGCGATAGCAATAACTGGCGTGGCACAGAAAAGACCCGCCTTTGGTCAGCTTGTAGCCCTTTTTCCCTGCCTGCGTCTTGGCCACAGCTTTCTTGAGCGATTTCACCTTGAAGGATTGGGCGGTCCACTCCCAGACATTGCCCACCACATTGTACAGGCCGTAACCGTTGGGTTCGAATGATTTGGCCGGTGCGGTGGCGAAATAGCCATCGCGTTCCAGATTTTTCTCCGGGAAGGTTCCCTGCCATATGTTGCAGGGGAAAAAGGCCTCGTCGTCCGGTTCCCGGTCACCCCATGGAAAACGGGTATCGCCGAGCCCGCCTCGCGCGGCATGTTCCCATTCAGTCTCCGTTGGCAGCCGCCCGCCGGCCCATTCTGCAAAGGCGCAGGCATCGTTCCAGGATACATGGACGACCGGATGATCTGACTGCCAGGTGTTTTCGCTGCCAGGCCCGGTCGGCGCCCGCCAACAGGCGCCGGGGACGGCCTGCCACCATGGCGCTTCAGCGACACGCGGGCCGTCGGGATGTTCGGGCGGTAGAAGACCGGCAAATACGAACGAGTCCCCGATCCGTTCTGCGTCGGTGATGTAGCCGGTTTCGGACACGAACGTTTGAAATCGGGCGTTGGTAACCGTACAGGCATCGATCCGAAACGGCTTGACCCTCTTCTTTCGCAACGGTCCCTCGCCATCCACCGGAAGAAGTGGCTCGTTGGTTCCGACCAATGCAATGCCGCCGGGCACATCTACGATCTCCGATGAGGTTTGAAGTTCTTTGACCGCCTGATGGGCAGGCTGAGTTGTCGCAGTCTCGATGCCTGGTCGTTTCCGGGCTGGCAGGCAGCATGAAGACTGACTGCTCAAAGTGTTCGGAGCAGGCAGCTTCGACAGATCATGATCCCGGTGCAATGTCATGCGTCTCCTCAATCCGGCCAACGCCCAGCCGTCTTTCCACGCGATGCCGGTTCTGTCCAGCGCTCCGGCGGGGCCCCGTCGCATTCTGGACATGGTGCATGAGGACACTTTTAGCGCTTACCGTACATTTGGTAAATCGCTTTATCTTCTGCGTTTCTTCCGATATCCTGATGTTCAGGTTGGTATCAGTGATCGAAGGGTAATTTGGTGGAACGCGTGCATTTAAGAGGGATGACCTGGGATCACCCTCGCGGTTATGCCGGGCTTGAAGCGGCAAGCCGACTCTATGCGGAGAGGGTGGCGGTTGACGTTACATGGGACCGCCGCAGCCTTCAGGCTTTTGCCGATGCCTCAATTGAACGGCTAGCGCAGACCTATGATCTGATCGTTCTCGATCACCCCCATGTTGGACTGATCGCAGAGACAGGATCCCTTTTGCCCCTGGATATGCCAAGGCAGGCGGCCGATGTGTCGCTTGGCGGTAGTCTGGAAAGCTACGTCTGGGACAAAGGCTTGTGGGCCTATCCCATTGACGCCGCCTGCCAGATGGCGATCAAACGCGCGGACCTCGATCCCGTTGAGCTGCCGAACTGGGATGCAGTGTTCGACGCACAGCCGTCCGACTTCCGTCTGGTCACGCCGCTTCTGCCTGTTGATGCTTTCGACATGATGATGACGCTGATTGCAGGGTTGGGTGAAACCCGGTTGCCGTTCAGTGCCGACGCATTCGTATCAGAACGCCATGGTCTACATGCGCTGAGAGTGATCAAGGCGCTCTACAAACTCGGACCTGCCGATGCGGCGGGGTGGAACCCCATTGACGTTCTTGAGTTGCTGTCCACCACCGACGACTTTGCCTATTCGCCCTGCCTGTTTGGGTACATCAACTATGCGCGGCCCGGCTTTCGCCCGCATAAACTGACCTACTGCGATCTGCCGTCTTTCGAAGGATCAAAACTCAAGCATGGTATTTTGGGTGGAGCAG
>JANQJE010000269.1 GCA_028281795.1 Cohaesibacteraceae bacterium
GTCCCTGCGGCGGCTTTCGAGCAACACCTCACCGTCCAGTTCAACCATCGGATGGTGGCGTATCTGATTGCGATCCTGACGGTGGTGTTCTGCTGGCGCGTTGTTGCCGCAAAGGCTGACCGGCTACAGCGCCGGGCCGCCATGTGGTTTGCGACCGCCATCAGCGTCCAGATACTCATCGGCATCTGGACGCTGGTTGCTGTCGTTCCGATCTGGCTGGGCGGTCTTCACCAGTTCGGCGCGGTCATCGTACTCGGCGTTGCCATGCTGCAGCTTCATATCGCTATGCATGGAACACCGGACACGTCATCCGATCAGGTCTTGGCCAGAGCCTGATCCAGGTCGGCGATGATGTCGGCTGCATCTTCAATGCCTACGGAAATTCGCACCGTGTCGTCGCCGGCGCCTGCCGCCGCCCGCTGCTCCGTTGAAAGCTGCGCATGGGTGGTGGAGGCCGGGTGAATGATCAGCGACTTGGTGTCGCCGATATTGGCGAGGTGAGACAGCATCTCGACCGAGTTGCAGAGCGTCTTGCCCGCGTCATAGCCACCCTTGAGGCCAAAGGTGAAGACGGCACCGGCCCCCTTGGGGCTGATCTTCTGCATCATCGCATGGCCCGGATCGTCCTTCAGACCTGCGTAGGAGACCCAGGAGATTTTGTCATGGGTCTTGAGGTGCTCGGCAACCGTCACCGCATTCTGGCAGTGGCGCTCCATGCGCAGGGCCAGGGTTTCACAGCCCGTGAGCAGCAGGAACGCATTCTGCGGCGCCATTGACGGCCCGAGATCGCGCAGGCCCAGCACGCGGCAGGTGATCGCAAAGGCGATATTGCCGAAGGTCTCATGCATCTTGAGACCGTGATAGCTCTCGCACGGCTCAGACAGGGTGGGATAGTTGCCCGAGGCTGACCAGTCGAACGTTCCCGCATCGACAATGATGCCACCGATCGAGTTGCCGTGACCGCCGATGAACTTGGTCAGTGAATGGCAGACGATGTCGGCGCCCAGTTCAATCGGGCGGCACAGATAGGGCGTTGCCATGGTGTTATCCACGATAAGCGGAATACCGGCTTCCTTGGCGATGGCCGAGATCGCGGCCACATCCTGAACAACGCCGCCCGGATTGGCGATCGACTCCATGAAGATGGCGCGGGTCTTTGGTCCGATGGCTGCCTTCACCGCCGCGGCATCGGCCATGTCCGCCCAGTCCACATGCCAGTCAAACTTCTTGAAGGCGTGACCGAACTGGTTGATCGAACCGCCATAAAGCTGCTTGGCCGCTACGAAATGATCACCGGGCTGCATGATGCTGTGGAAGATCAGGAGCTGTGCAGCATGGCCGGACGCGGTCGCCAGCGCAGCCGTACCGCCCTCGAGGGAGGCAATGCGTTCTTCAAGCACGGCCTGCGTCGGGTTCACGATGCGGGTGTAGATATTGCCGAACTCTTCCAGGCCAAACAGCCGCGCTGCATGATCCACATCGTTGAAGACGTAAGACGATGTCTGATAGATCGGCGTTGCGCGCGCGCCGGTTGTGGGGTCGGGGGCGGCGCCTGCGTGGACGGCGCGTGTTGCAAAACCCTGGTCACTCATCTCATATACTCCCTGTACGGATCATCTGTAAGGTTTGAAACTTGGTTTGGTCTAGGCCGCCCGAAGGCGTGGGATTTCGATAGCCGGGCAGCGGTCCATGATGACGGTCAGGCCGGCCTGGGTCGCGCGGTCGGCAGCGGCTTCGTCAATCACTCCCAGCTGCATCCAGACTGATCGGGCACCTGCCGCAATGGCTTCGTCCACGGTCTCGCCCGCAACGTCGGAGTTGCGGAAGACATCCACCATGTCGATGGGAACAGGGACGTCGGCGAGCGATGACAGAACCGTGCGCCCGTGTATCTCCTGACCTGCCTTCAGTGGATTCACCGGATAGACGTCAAAGCCTTCGCGTAGCAGGAAAGCCATAACCTCGTTGCTGGCGCGATGCGGCTTATCGCTTGCCCCTACAAGAGCAATGGTTTTTGTGCGCTCAAACAGGTCTCGCAGGGTCTCGTCGGAGTAGTGCGGCATGGGACTCGTTCAGATTGTGGGTGGGCACTTAACACCGTGTTCGGCAATGCCGTCCAGCAGTGAACTACCAGTTGCAGATTTTACAACCTATGCGCAACCAAAAGTAATCGCGTCTTAAGTGGACGGGGGTATTGATGGTGGATTGAAAGGGGCTGTCATGCCTGCTGTTCATCTTCTTGATCCTGCCCATGTGGATGCACTCTCGTGCGTCCACGCGACGCATTCAGCCGTTGATCTCAACACGGCGGAACATGGCGACGCTGTTGGCCGTATGGCTCAACATCTTTCAGCGCTCATGGGCTCCTCTCCTGAAGAGGCCGAAGCGATCGGCATTGCAGCCCGACTCCACGATGTAGGCAAGATTTCAATTCCGCACGCCATCTTGCACAAACCCGGCCCGCTGACCGTGGAAGAACGGCACATTGTCCAGCGCCACCCGGAGGCAGGTGCCAAGATTTTGCAGACGGCAAAATTCCCGTTGATGAAACTGGCCAGCCAGATTGCCCTTGAGCATCACGAGCATGCGGACGGCACCGGATATCCCTATGGGCTGCGGGGAGATGCCGTGAGTATGCCCGGCCAGATCGTCGCGCTCTGCGACGTCTTTGATGCCTTGCGCCGGGAACGGTCCTACAAGCCGGGCATGTCGCACGAAGCGGCCTGCGATGTCCTATCTTACGGGGATGACCGGATGACGCCGGACATTTTTGATGAGCGTGTGCTGGACGCTTTCCTGAGAAACCAGAAGCACATGGCCGAGGTGTTCGAGGGGACAACCGCTCCGCTCTAGCGGTCTTCCCAGGTTGGCTCACGCTTGTCGATGAAAGCCGAGATACCTTCATTGGCGTCGCGCGCCATCATGTTCTCCACCATCACGCGGCCCGCAAACTCATAGGCGTCACTGAGACCATGTTCGAGCTGGTCGTAGAAGGCCCGCTTGCCGATGGCGACCGTGTGGGATGACTTGCCCGCAATGCGCTTGGCCCAGGAATTGATCTCTTCATCCAGAAAGTCTCCCGGCACGCATTGATTGATGAGGCCGAACTCGGCGGCGCGCTTTGCATCAATCATCTCACCCAACAACAGCATCTCCATGGCCTGCTTGCGCGACACATTGCGGGAGAGGGCGACCATGGGGGTGGAACAGAACAGGCCGATATTGACCCCGGGCGTTGCGAAGTGTGCGTCGCTGCTGGCCAGCGCCAGATCGCAGCTGGCGACCAGCTGGCACCCGGCGGCCGTTGCAATGCCATGGACACGGGCAATGACTGGCTTGGGGCAGCGGACTATGGCCTGCATCATGTCGGAGCAGCGGGACACAAGATCCTCGAAATAGGCCTTGCCTCCGTCTGCATCCTGCCGGTGCGCCGTCATCTCCTTGAGGTCATGACCGGCGCAGAAGGCGGACCCTGCGGCGTCAAGGATGATGACGCGGGCTGCCGGGTTTTTACCCAGTCGGTCGATTGCCGCATGCAGGGTTGCGATCAACTCGTCTGAAAGGCTGTTGCGTGCTTTGGGTCTATTGAGGGTCAGGCGGGCCACGCCTTTGTCGAGATGTTCAATTAGGACCGGATCGTTGATCGCAGCGGCGGCAGTCGACATAAGGCATCCTCCCAAATGCGTTTGAGACGAGCCTAGGGTGCCTTCGGGTGCGCGTCAGCCTTGAATTTTGGGGTATTATTACACCGCACTTAGAAGTGGCTGGTTTTAAAGCGCTTTTCGCCGCCTTTGCGGATTGACATGACACGCCGGGTCGTTGATAAACCGCGCAACGTTCACAAGCGTGTTCACGTTTCGCCGGGCAATCGCGTCCGGCGCTTTGTTTTCCGGTTGGGCCTTACAGGTCTGGCCAATCAGGACATTCAAAAGAGCAATGAAGACTTTTACAGCCACCCCCTCAAATATTGAGAAGAAGTGGGTGCTTATCGACGCTGAGGGCCTGGTCGTGGGGCGTATGGCCACCATCATCGCGACGCGCCTTCGCGGCAAGCACAAGCCGACTTACACCCCGCACATGGATTGCGGCGACAACATCGTCGTCATCAATGCCGGCAAGGTCGCCCTGACCGGCAAGAAGATGACGGACAAGACCTACTACCGCCACACGGGTCACCCGGGCGGTATCAAGGAAACCAACCCGACGCGCATCCTCGCCGGCAAGAACCCGGAAGATGTGGTGCGCAAGGCCGTGCAGCGCATGCTGCCGGGCGGGCCTCTGTCACGGGCGCAGATGTCCAACCTCAAGATCTACCCGGGTGCCGAGCACCCGCACGAAGCGCAGCAGCCGGAAGTGCTGGATATTGCCGCGCTGAACTCCAAGAACACGCCGAGGGACTAGAGAATGTCAGAAACAGAAACCAAGTCCCTTGAGGATCTCGGCGACGCAATGACGGCCGCAGCAACTGATGAGGCCCCGGCTACACCAGCTGAGCCTGAAGTTCTGCCGGACCCGCAGATCGACGATCTGGGCCGCTCCTACGCCACAGGCAAGCGCAAGGACGCTGTAGCTCGTGTCTGGATCAAGCGCGGCACCGGCGTCATCACGGTCAACGGCCGCGATCAGGAAAAGTACTTCGCCCGTCCAGTTCTGCGGATGCTGGTGAACCAGCCGCTGGTCGTTACGGATCGTGCCAGCGAGTTCGACGTGGTCTGCACCGTCTCCGGTGGCGGCCTGTCAGGGCAGGCGGGTGCCGTTCGTCATGGCATCTCCAAGGCACTCACCCTGTTTGAGCCGGGCCTTCGCAGCACGCCCA
>JANQJE010000038.1 GCA_028281795.1 Cohaesibacteraceae bacterium
CTACACGCGAAACGGCATTGAGGTCATGCTCGACAATGAAACCTGTGCCGCCGTCCATGAGAACCTGGATCTCGACCGCTTTGCATCGCGCTGGGTCAAATTTCTCTTGCCGTTCCGCATGCCACGCCGCGCCAGATGGCAAGCGCGCTAGCTGTGGTCAGAACCCTACTCGTCCGATCCACCGGGTTCAGCTTTGCGCGCCTTGTGTTCGGCAATGTCCCTGTTCACCGAGTAGAGCTGCCAAAGGCAAAACCCGAAGACAGCACCAAAAAACAGGAAAAGTTCGAGCATCTTGAAAATGTTGGTATCCATGCCGCCCTCATTTTTCACGTGGTCGGATTGAGACGAAGAATGGTGAGGTTGAGAAAGGCCGCAAAACTGACCCATGCCAGATAGGGCAACATCAGCAGCCCGGCCGCCGGACTGATCGGCCAGAATGCAAGAATGGTGGCCACGATAGCCAGCCAAAGCACCGCCACATCGATCAATGCATAGTCCATGCGCTTCATACCGAAGAACAGCGCCGACCAAAGGGCATTGAACACGAGCTGGAGGAGCCAAAGTCCCAGAGGCAGCATCACAACCGACCAGTCCGCCTCGTTCCAGACCACCCACGCGGCAACAGCCATCATGGCGTAAAGGATCGTCCACGCAATGGGGAACAAAAAGTCAGGCGGATTCCAGCTCGGCTTGGCGAGACTACGATACCACGCGCCGGGGCGGAAATAGCCGCCCGAAATCGCCGCCAAAAAAGTGATCCCGCAAAACACGACAAGTGAGATTGAAATCGACACGTAGACCCTGCCTATCTGCTGGCTTACGCAGAATGACATAGATCGGTTGCATCTTACAGGTGGTCGAAGGCGGTCTACTCAGTTGGGCGGTGCGTGCTGCTGCCGCTCTCGGCGCTCCATTTGCTCCAGAATATGCAAAATACGGCTTATCGGACGGGTGTCCGGGGCAGGCAGATACCCGCTGCGAGAAACATCGAAGGGCGGAACAGCATCCACCAGATAAGCTGTCTCGGGCAGGGCCGGCGCCGGCTCACTGTGCGGCGTCCAGACGGCCGCGTTGCATGCCGTGCCCAACAGCACGAGCTTGCGATGTTTGGAGACGACGGCACGCTGGTCGATGGAGTTGTAACCGTTGGCGGCCACCTTTCGTCCGATCTCACGATAGATCAGGCGGGCCGCGTGAATTGCGGGACGGCAATCGCCCGGCAGAGCGGCAATACCGCCGACCGCCCGATCATAAAGCGTGTCCGCTGTTTCCAGCAGCCGTTCCACACACAGTGCGATGCGGTCATCAAACTGGGGCTTTGCCAGGAACGCCTCGACGTCGATACCAACGTCATTCAGCCAGTCGCGCGGCAGATAGATCCGACCGTTGCGGGCATCTTCGCCGACGTCACGGGCAATGTTGGTCAGTTGCATGGCAACCCCCAGATCGCAGGCGCGCGCCAGTGTATCGGCATCGCGCTTGCCCATAAGGACGGTCATCATGGCGCCAACAGCAGCAGCCACCCTGGCACTGTAGGCATAGGTATCTGAGAGAGTTTGAGGGTTCCAACCCCGGCTGTCCCACTGCAACCCTTCCAATAAAGCTTCCGGTAAAGCACGGGGCATCTGATAGCGCTGCACCATATCCGCGAAGGCTCGGTCCGCCGGGATGGCTTTAGGCTTTTCAGCATAAGCCAGATCAAGCCGCTCGCGCAGCCGGTCCACCGCATCGCTCGGCGCGTCTTTGGCATCCACAGCATCGTCTGAAAGACGGCAAAAGGCATAGAGCGCATAAGCCGGTGTGCGGATACGCTGCGGCAAAAGCAGCGAGGCCGCATAGAACGACTTTGATCCCTGCCGGATCAGAGCACGGCAGGCTGTTTCGTTCCATCCGTTCTGAAGACTGGTTTTAAAGGCGGGTGTGGGCAGAGGATATCGCCTTTCCGGGATCAGGCTGTGTGCCGGGCACACATAGTGGCCGACAAGGTGTCAACATGACATGACAGTAGACGGGTGATGAGACGGGCCGCAAGCCATGATCTTCCTATTCGAGAACCCCAACCTGTCGTGCGAAGCCGGTAATGCGCTCGACCGCCCGTTCCGGCTCCTCTTCGTGGGCAAGATGACCCAATGCGGGCCAAAGCTCGCGATCCGCAACCTCCACGCGTTTGGCCAGGTCCTCCGTCACGCGCGGTGGCACGGCTTTGTCGCCATCCGCGGTGATGAGCAAAAGCGGCACCTTGAGCCCCATCATATCGCTTGAAAGGCGATCAAGATTCCAATTGGCCATCATAGCGAGCACACCTGTTATATGACCGGGGGAACTCATCAGGATCTGATAGAACTTCAGTCCCTGATCGTTGATGCGCGAACCCGTACCCTCGATGAGACGCATGACGCGCGAGCGGTCGTTCCCTCCGATGGCAAACAGACGCGGCGCCAGCGGGTTGACAAACAACAGCTTGGCCAACGCGGGAAAGATATGGCCCGTCATGCCATCGAACGGTCGAAATGCGCCGTTGAAACTGACGAGGCCCGCTGGCGATATGCGATGGTCCAGCGTCAGGCGCGAAAGGATCGCAGCACCTGCGGAGTGGCCAACAGCCAAGCGTACATCAATGCCCTGAACGGTGATCAACTCGCCCAGCAATACAGAGACGCGCTGGAGGGTTGGACGGTAGACCGGCGGAGACGTTGAAAAACCATGGCCTGGCAAATCGACTGCGATCACCCGGAACCGTTTGGCAAGCTCAGGCATGAGGTCGCGCCATGAGTGGGTCGATGCGCCAGCTCCGTGAACCAGAAGCAGAACAGGTCCGTCGCCCATGTCCTGAACATGCCAGCACATGCCGCCAGCCTCTACAAAGCGGCTAGCATCGTGATGGGGCCAGACCTTGCCAAGAGCTTTCCAGGACGGGCCGTCCGGGCGCATCAGCATGACCGCCTACCCCGCCAGTTTCCGGGAAATATCGCCATCGACAAGCTCTTTAAGACCGGCGGCGTTCGGATAGGGCAGAGCCAGATGAACCGCACCCATAGCCTCCGCCACTTCGGCAGCCTTCGACGGCCTATCGGATTTTGCACCGCTCCGGCGAGGGCTGGTATCGATCATCAGCGCAGCGATCTGGTACATCGCCAGCCGGTTCGCGGCGATGATAGCGTCGGCATGGGCCTGGGCTCGACCCGATGTCGGGTCGTAGCCGACATTGGCCTGCCCATCCGTCATCACGACCAGCCGCGGTGTGCGGCCCTGCCGGCGACTTTCCAGCGCAATCTCCAGCCCTGCATCCAGACCGGTAGCCAGCGGCGTGCCCCCTCCCCCGGGAACACCGGCAAGACAGCGTTTCGCCCGAACAAGCGAACGCGTTGGTGGCAGAACCAAGTCTGCGCTTTCGCCTCGAAACGTGACAAGGGCCACGAAATCGCGCCGCGCATAGCTTTCCGCCAGCAACAACTCGACAGCGCCCTTCACCTCAGCCAGCCGATGAAGGGCAGCAGACCCGGACGCATCGACGAGAAAGATCGTCACGCTTTCCTCGCGCTGCTTGAAACGACGCACGCGAATATCGTCACCGGTCACCATGACGGCTGACCGTGCATGCGGAGTTTTCCGGCGCAGTGGCTGCCACGGCGCTGCGGCGCGCAACGTATCAACAACATGCAGCTTGGACCGACCGTCAAGCCGGCCACGCCGGGAACCGATCGGTCGCCCGCGCATCAGAGCCTGTTGCTGCATGCCCTTTCCACCAGCACCCTGGACACCGGACTTGCCAAGCGCCGCTCCGATCTTCAACCGCTCCAGAAGATCGGCTGGGATAGCCGCTTCGACCGCTTCAAGCACCTGATCGTCCAGAGGACCGTCGGGTGGAGGCGGCGGATCGTCCGCCTCGTCCGCACTGCTGCTTTCCGGTTCCTGCTCTTCTGGCACTTCATCAGGCGGCGTCTCATCTGGAGAGCTCTCATCCTGACGATCTTCCATCGGCAAACGGGTGGCCCTTGGAGCGATCACCAGACGTGCAGCACATTCGATATCATGATCTTCGGCGTCTTGCCGGCCGTCGAGCGCCGCCAGAGCTTTCGCCGTACGCACGGCAAACAGGATCGCACGAACCGACGAAACGCCGAACGCCACCGCCAGAGCCGTCATGACTTCCAGCAGCCTGTCGTCAGGCGCATTCGCGCCAAACACGGCACGGGCATTGCTCAACGCGGCAGACGTGACGACCGGATCGGCGATGTCGCGAATAGAAAGGTGCGAAAGATCGGCACGAAACGCCATCCGGTCGGCCAGTGCAGCCGACACAGCTTCCTCCTCACCCAACCCCTCGTCCAACGCAAGGACACCGAGCAGCGCTCGGAGCGTTGCTGCAATACCGTCACGCTCCAGAACGACCTCGCCGGTATCCAAAACACCGGTAAGCCGGGAGGCAGTCAAAGGTTCCATGCGCTCAGCCATCGGCACAATCACCACGCCGCCATCAGCCTCGGACAGCAGCCCACGCTGCGTGACAGGCTTACCGGCCTTCAGTGTGGCTGCCATATCGAGCCCGCCAAGCAACCGCTCATCAGCGATATGGCTCGGCATACGCCTTACCGGCATATCTGGCGTGCACATGCCATGGAAAGTCTTCAAAAGCGCATCGCGCACGGGTCCGGCATGGGCACGGATGATCATGCCGCCAAAAGCGGCCGGATCGAGCGCCACAAGCGCCACAGCAAGTTGCGCATCGGCCCAGACCTGGACTTTTGCATCCTCGCTCTGTGGCGCATCAAGCTGCATGCACGTTAGCCCATCACCTCTTCGACAACCCGCTCCACGCGCGTCGATGCGCGCGAGTCGTCCAACGGATTGCGGCGCAAGCGGTGGCTGAGCACCATCGGCGCAACGAAACGCAGCGCATCGACAGTCACCTCATCATCCCCTTCAAGAGCTGCAAACGCGCGCGCCGCCCGCATCAGGGTCAACTCGCCACGCAGACCATCGGTCCCAAGAGCCATGCAAAGACCGGCAGCAGTCTCAAGAACATCATCGGAAACCTCCAGGCTTTCCAGCCTTTCACGCGCTCCGACAATCTCGCGGCGTATGGCACCGTCCTTGCGTTTCCATTTCGCGGCAAAGGCAGCCGGATCGCGGTCAAAGGCATCGCGTCGCCGCACCACCTCGATGCGTTGTTTGACATCCTCGGGCGTCGATACATCCACCGACAGACCGAACCGGTCGAGCAGTTGCGGACGAAGCTCACCCTCCTCCGGGTTGCCCGATCCGATCAGAACAAAGCGCGCAGGATGGCGGACGCTGAGTCCCTCGCGCTCGACGACATTCTCACCGGACGCGGCCACATCCAGCAGCAGGTCGACCAGATGGTCTTCCAGCAGATTGATCTCATCAATGTAGAGAAAACCACGATTGGCCTGCGCCAACAATCCGGGCTGAAAAGCACGCTCGCCCTGAGTCAAAGCCTTTTCGATATCAAGCGCACCGACCACGCGGTCTTCCGTGGCGCCCAACGGCAAATCGACCACCGGCACAGGCATTTGACGGGTCTTCACATCGGGATCGTCCACCTTCGCCGGGTCGATGTTGTAGGGGGAACCCGCTACCACTTTCATCTTGGGCAACAACTGGGCCAACGCACGCACCGCGGTCGACTTGCCGGTGCCCCGGTCCCCGAAAACAAGAACACCGCCAATTGTCGGATCGACGGCGGATATCAGAAGCGCACGCTTCATCGCCTCCTGCCCGACAATGGCGGAAAAGGGAAACGTCACCCGCATCGACACATCAAATCACTCACTTACGATCGCCTGACACAAGTCGTAACAGTGCCATACCGTCATGCAAAGCTGACACTTTTGACTATCAGAAACGCTACACATCATCCTGTGGCGAGAACCACCCGATGTCATGAATCGCCGCTTCGCCGAGCGAGCGACCTTCGAACAGTGTTTGACGCAACAGCGGCCAGGTCGCAGGCGTCATGAGAAAAAAGGGAAGAGGGTCCCGCCACGACCAAGTGACGTCGCGGCTCGTGAACAAGGCTTTGGCGATCCGGCGATAGCGCGGCCATCGGCCGATCGCGCCCCACAGCAAGGTGAGCGTCGGATAGGCCTGCTGCATCACACGATGTTTGGCGAAACGCGGGCAGAAGTCCGGCTCAAGGATAGCCCGGGCAATGTCTGCCGTTTCCAGAAAATGAATGCCGCTTGTGGCGCGCGGGTTGCACTCGAACGCGGCCACTTCATCCGTCTCGCCGACCATCATGTCGAAGGACAAAAAACCCGTATGATGGCACGCCTCTGCGATCCGTGTGGCGACGGCTTCAGCGGCAGTATTCTCGATGCGCTCAAAAACAGTAGAAACGGTCCCATCCCGGATGACCGGACGATAAACAACCGTCGCCGAGACCTGCCCGCCATGAACAATGGAAAACGTACTGATTTCCTCGCCGGACAGTTGTTCCTGAACCAGCAGGCCGTCCGATCCATCGGGCAAGCAACTGCACTGCTCGACAACAGCAAAGCCGGATCCCGAAGCCCCGCAACGATTTTTCACAATGGCAGGTCCTGCCTCGACAATATCCAGCGCTTCACCTGTACCAAGCGCAGCAGTACGCGGCATAGGCAAGCCGAGTTCGCCCACCAAACGGGCAAACTGCAGTTTATCGTGCAGTTTGAGCACGCTGTCCTGCGTGACGGTGAACAGTTCTACGCCGCCAGGCAACCGGCCTTTCAGCGCCGCGACATGCATGGTCTCTTCTGAAATCGGAACGACCAGCGACACATCTTCATCTTCGACGATACGCGAAAGATCATCGAGATAGGCGATGGGTTGTGTGTTGGGAGCCGTCACGATGTGCGATCTGGCAACGGCCCGCGAAAGGCCTGTAAGGTGCCAGCCAAAAGGTTCGGCGACGACCACACGCCAGCCGGCAGCGGCAAAGCTACGGGCGATGTCGAGACCTTTCGGCAAACGCCCAAGTGTGAGCAACACGGTCTGCAACGACGACATCCAATTCCCAGCGACGAAATGGCCGCGGTCTTGCGTTGCCCGGCCATAACCAAGCTGGTAGCGTCAAACGAGTTGGACAGACAAGAGGCCCTCGATGCTTGACAGCACCAGCGATCCGCGTCCGCATGCAGTGGTTGTTGGTTCAGGTTTTGGAGGTCTGGCAGCGGCTGTCAGGCTGGGCGTCCGGGGTTACCGCGTCACAGTGCTTGAAAAGCTCGATAAGCCGGGCGGCCGGGCCTACACCTACCAGCAGGACGGCTTCACCTTCGACGCCGGCCCAACCATCATCACCGCGCCCTACCTGTTGGAAGAGTTGTGGTCGTTGGCAGGTAAGAGCTTCTCCGATCATATCGATCTGCGCGCATCGGATCCCTTTTACGACATCCGCTTCGATGATGGCCGTGTCTTCCGCTATTGCGGCGATCAGGAGCGCATGCGTGCGGAAGTCGCCAAGTTCAATCTAAGCGACCTGGATGGTTTCGAACGCTTCATGAAAGTGAGCGCCGACATCTACAAAACGGCCTTTGAAGAACTGGCGGACCAGCCGTTCCACAGCCTGGGCTTTACGCTGAAATCGGCACCCGATCTCATCCGGCTTGGCGGTCATCGATCAGTCTATCATACCGTCTGCAAGTACTTCACCGATCCATCGCTGAGGATCGTCTTTTCCTTTCATCCCCTGCTGATCGGCGGCAACCCGCTGACGACAACAGCCTACTATTGCCTGATCGCCAATCTGGAGCGGAAGTATGGCGTGCATTATGCCGTGGGCGGCACGGGCGCTCTGGTACGCGGTTTGGTGGACCTCATCGAGGACCAGGGCGGACAGGTCATATGCGATGCAGGTGTCGATCAGATTCGCATCGAAAACGGCACGGCCATAGGTGTGACGTTAGAAAGCGGTGAACACATCGACGCATCGATTGTCATCTCCAACGCTGACTCAGCCTCAACCTACACGAGGCTTTTGCGGAACCATCCGCGCAAGCGCTGGTCCGACGCTGCAGTGGCACGGCGCTCCTTCTCGATGAGCCTGTTTGTCTGGTATTTTGGAACCAACCGCCAGTTCGACGACGTCCAGCATCACACCATGGTGCTCGGACCGCGCTATGAAGAACTCCTCAAAGACATCTTCTCACGCAAACACCTTTCGGAGGACTTCTCGCTTTATCTGCACCGCCCGTCCGCCAATGACCCCTCACTGGCACCGGAAGGCTGCGATGCGTTCTACGTCCTCTCTCCCGTCCCGAATCTGCAGAGCGGTGTGAATTGGGAGGAAAAGGCAGAACCCTATCGTGCGGCCATCCAGAAGCGTCTGGAAGAGACCGTGATGCCCGAACTCGGCGCCAGCATCATCAGCCAGCATATGCTGACACCCCAGGATTTCCAGGACCGGCTGTCATCGGTCAACGGAGCTGCGTTCTCAATTGAGCCAAAGCTTTTCCAGAGCGCCTGGTTCCGTCCGCACAACATCTCCGAAGAAGCGAAGAACCTTTTCCTGGTCGGCGCGGGCACCCATCCGGGCGCCGGAGTCCCAGGTGTCATATCCTCAGCGCGCGTGCTCGATCAGGTTGTGCCTGACGCCGTCTCTTTCGCAACAGCCTGATTACTCCGCGGGTTGCGGTGGAGGCTCACGGCGAACCGGCCGTTTCGGGTTTCTCACGCGGTACCAGTGGTAGAAGATCAGCGTCAGCCCAACGATCAAAGGGACGGACCACAAGGTCGGTGTAAGCGCGGCCTCCGGCAACAACCGCACAGCGCCGAAAGCAAAAAAGGCCGTGTAAACGGATATGCCGGTCCCGACGAGGGCCTTGATGTGTTCCATCAGCCAGTCCTTGACCCACGGATTGGGTTTGTACAGGAACCAGAGATTGGTCGCGACCGTGGCATACCCAATCGTCGAGATGCCGATCATCAGCACCTGGCCGTCAACAAGCCCGTGATAGGTGCAATTGATCGTGGCGACCAAAAGCGCGGCCTGAAGGAATAAGGTGAGCGGATCGCGGATCGCCGAGCGGTTCATCTTATGGCGTACCGTCTGCCATCCATACCAGGTCAGATTGACCGTCAGGATGGCAAGATAGATCATCAGCCAGCCGAAGATGTCTCGAATGACGGTCTCGTTACCGAAGTCCGGATGCGTCATCAAATGCGGGTGCGTACCGGCCGGATCATAAAGGGTCGTGAGGCTGATCAGCGTCGCAAATACACCGGTCGCCAGCATGGTCACGGTAAAGATGCGGCCCGCCCGCACATGCAGCCAGCCGCCTTTCTTGCCGGCAACCGGCACCCAGAAAACAACAAGGCCGACGGCACCGAACAGGATGTGCCCCCAGACAAAGGCGTGAAAGACGTCGATAGACGGAATGCCAAAGATGAGCGCGGCATCGTAATGCATGTCCACACTATGCGACAGTTGAGGGTGTCAAGACCAGTGGAATTGTGATGAGTTGGGACCAACTTTCGCCGAATTGGCTCCGATGACCACGCCCTACGTCCCGCCCCGCCCTGTTTCCTTGCCTGCCATCGTATCGCTGTTTCGCGTACTCAGGCAGGGCGATGGCGATCTTCTCAGCCTGTTGCCCAACACGGCCTATCGCGATCCAATCGGACCGCTGGGCTACTCGCGCCGCTCCATCGTTATCGCCAACGCGCCTGATTTGATCCGCAC
>JANQJE010000052.1 GCA_028281795.1 Cohaesibacteraceae bacterium
CAGCGGTGTTCCAAGCTGATGGGCTGCTGCAGCGGCCATGCCATCGAGCTCGGAGAGATGCTGCTCCCGCTCCAGCGCGAGCTCGGCGGCTGCCAGAGCATTGGATAGATTTCGGCTTTCATGGGCCACGCTCCAGGCATAGGTGCAGATGAAGCCGACAGCCACCAGAAGCGCCGCCCACACGCCGAGGCGGTAGATCAGTGGAAAGGCGGGCGGTTCCCCATTGCCCCAGGGCAGCGGCAACTGCCACAATCCGAGGGCCGTAATGAGCACGGACACCAGAACGCCCAGAGCAACAGTTGTCGGCAAACGCAGAATGGTTGCTGAGATCAGGACCGGCGCAAGCAGAAGCACCGCAAAAGGATTGGCCAGTCCGCCGGTAAGATAAAGCAGCGATGCCAGTTGAATGAGGTCGAAGGCGAGGATGAAGGCCGCCCGACGGTCACTGATGCGCATGGTGCGCGGATAACGCCACCACAGGAAGACGTTGAGCGCCGCCGACAGGCCGATCACTGTCAGGCACGCCATGAGCGGCAAGGGATAGTTGAACCCGAACGCAACGGCACAGACGGCCGAAAGCTGACCGCCAATAGCAAGCCAGCGCAGGCGCACCAGCGTGTCGAGCCGCACCCGCTTTGCGTGCGTTGGAAGATCGGCTGCGCGTGCCGGATGAAGCAAGGCCTTGCCGCCAGTGCATTTGTGGTTCGCTTCAGTTGCCTCAAAAGTCACAGACGATAGCCTTGTGTGCAGTGCAGCATCGTGCGAAGCTTGCCAAGAACCCTTACGCGGAAAGTTGGACGAGAAACCATCTTCTCCTGACTGTCTGTTTCGGGGCAGAGTGTAAGGGCTGGAGCCTTCGTTTGCGATGGTTGAACCATCAGATGGAGGCGGGACGCAACCCGGCTGCCTGTCGCATGGCGCCGGGAACACCTTTTGATCGGCTGGGCAGAATGCGGCGTGCCCCCAAGAGAAACAAAGAGGTGAACAAATACCAAGGTCGAATGGCGAAAGGGCAGCCTGCGGCCAAAGTGACGAGGCGACACCCTGCTGACTGCGTATGCAGACAACCGGGAGTTGAAGCCATTTAGCTTTTGGTAAGGATGGTAAATATATTCTTTCAAAAGCTTAACGACTGAACATGCCCGCCATGTCGTGGTGCCGTGCACCGCGACGCGAGTGAACAGCCTGGGGTGATCGGATGATCTTCACAGGCCTTGTGAGTTAAGACTGGGGACACGCTGTGCCTGCCTATACGATGTATGAATGGACTCATGCCGCCCTTGCGCCCGCGCGCGCGACAGCGGATATGACCAAACTGGTTTTCACCAATCCTCTCAATCCGTTGGCAGCCACGCCCTTCGGCAAGCAGATGGCGGCCGGAGCTGAAGTTTTCGAGCGTATGACACGGCGCTACGGCAAGCCCGCTTTTGGCATCGACGATACCCTGGTCGGCGGAACACGTTGTGCGGTGAGCGAAGAGGTTATCTGGGAACAGCCCTTCTGCAAGCTCCTGCACTTCAAACGGGATTTGCCCGCCGGACGTGCCTACAAGGATCCCAAGGTTCTGTTGGTTGCTCCCATGTCGGGTCACTATGCAACGCTGCTGCGTGGGACGGTGGAAGCGTTTCTGCCGCGCCACGATGTCTACGTCACCGATTGGGTCGATGCCCGCGATGTGCCTCTGGCTTCCGGTAACTTCGATCTCGATGACTATATCGACTATGTTCGCTCGATGCTGCAGAGGCTTGGCCCGGACACCCATGTCGTTGCGGTGTGTCAGCCTGGTGTTCCCGTGCTTGCGGCTGTCGCTCTGATGGAAGAGGACGACGACCCGGCCATCCCGACGTCGATGATACTGATGGGCGCGCCGATTGATTCGCGCATCGCACCCACCGAGGTCAACGCTTTTGCTGACGGCAAGGAACTCGGCTGGTTCCGCCGCAACCTGATCAAGGTCGTGCCTTTCCCGAATGCTGGTTTCATGCGCCCGGTTTATCCGGGCTTCTTGCAGCTTTCCGGCTTCATGGGGATGAATCTCAATCGCCATATCGACGCTCACAAGGAGTTCTTCAACCACCTTGTCGAGGGCGATGGCGATAGCGCTGAAAAGCATCGCGACTTTTATGACGAGTATCTCGCCGTCATGGATTTGACGGCCGAATTCTACCTGCAAACCATCGACACGGTTTTCATCAAGCATGCTCTGCCGACCGGTACGATGATGCATCGCGATCGCAGGGTGGACCCGTCCAAGGTCACGCGATGTGCTCTGCTGACGATCGAAGGCGAGAAGGATGACATCACAGGGCGCGGCCAGACCCGTGCTGCGCTCGATCTGTGTTCCGGATTGTCAGATGATCTCAAGGCACACTACGAACAGCCCCGTGTCGGTCATTATGGCGTTTTCAACGGTTCACGCTTCCGCGCCGAGATTCAGCCGCGCATGACCGACTTCATGCTGTCTGCTGAATGGCGTCGCAACGGTTCCAAAGGTCGAAAGCCTGCAAGGACCAGAACAGCGCAGTCGAAGGCCAACAAAGACAATGCGCCACATGTGGATCCGTTTGGCCTTACACAACCGTCCGGCAGAGCCGACGATCTCACCAGAATCGGGGGCATCGGCCCGAAGCTGGAAACGATGCTCAATGGCGAAGGCATTTTCCACTTCTGGCAACTGGCGTCGCTTGGGCCGCGCGAAATCGACGTGCTTGAAACCAAGCTGTCCTTCAAAGGCCGCATCCTGCGTGAAGGATGGATCGAACAGGCCAAGGCACTCGCAAACGAGGCGGAACCGGTGCAGGCGCGCGCCTGAATTAACCGCTTAATGGTCTGAAACATAAAGGAAAAGGCGCCTTCGTGGCGCCTTTTTTCTTCTTTTTTCTTGAAACGTGAACATCTGCCCACCACGTCTTGTCCGTAGCAAAACGAGACAAGGACACAAACATTCATGATGACGCAATCAGCCCATTGCACCGGCCGCCGCAAGAGCTGGCTTCGCCCGGCCTGGACACCGGCAACCATCGGTCTGATGGTGCTCGGATTCATGGTTTTCTGGCCGCTCGGACTTGCCATGCTGGCCTACATCATCTGGGGCGACCGCATGGACGACTTTAAACATGACCTTCGCCGCAGTTTCGGTCAGTTCAAACGGGAGATGGATATGACAGGTTTTTCCAACGCCAACCGTGGCACAGGCAATGTGGCGTTCGATGAGTACCGCAAGGCGGAAATCGAGCGTCTTGAAGCCGAGCGCCGCAAGCTTGACGAGATGGTCGACGAGTTCGATGCCCATCTGCGCAACCTGCGTCGTGCCAAGGACCAGGCGGAATTCGACGAGTTCATGAAGTCGCGCCACAACCACAATGGCGACCATTCGGTCGGTGGTGCCGATACTGCTCCGGCGACCTAAGCCCCCTCCCAGCTTGATCGCCTTGCAAGCCGCTCCGGAAACGGGGCGGCTTTTTTGTCGATGTCAGACTTAAAGCGTGGTCACGAGAAGCTCCTGGCGAAAACCATCTCGTCGTTCTTGAACGTCTTGAACTCCAGCGCGTTGCCGGACGGATCCTTGATGAAGAATGTGCCCTGCTCGCCGGGCTGAGCCTCAAAGCGCACATAAGGTTCAATCACATAGTCCACACCCTGGCCGGTCAGCTTCGTGTGCAGCGCTTCCCAGTCATCCCAGTCCATCAGAACGCCGAAGTGGCGGACGGGTACGGCCTTGCCATCGACACCGTTGCGGGCGGCCTCACCAACCTCTTCCGGCGCCAGATGTGCGACGATCTGATGGCCGAACAGATTGAAATCGACCCAGTCGTCCGTCGACCGTCCTTCCGGGCAGCCGAGCAGATCGCCATAAAAGCGGCGTGCCGCAGCGAGATCATCGACCGGGAAGGCAAGGTGGAAACGTGGCATAGTCGGCATGGCGGGTCATCCTTGTGATTCGTACCAACCTTAGGTCATGTTCTCATAAATGAGGCTGTATTTGGCGGTTGAAACGGCAAAGAGATGCAAGGAGCGGTTCGAGCAGCGGGCTTTCTGCCCGGTGGAGGGCCGCGACGCGGCAGGTCGACGCCGTTTCGCCGTCCAAAGGATAGGGCCGGTTTGCCTGCCTACCGCGTTGCAAGCCCTTGAAAACCGAATGGTTTCCTAAGGCCTTGCGCCTTGTAGGCAAACAAACTGGCTCCTACCAAATCAACCTCATTTATGAGAACGTGACCTAGTGATGAATGACGGGCGCAGGATCAAGCGCCCCACGAGTGCCGATCTGACCGTGAGACCATGTTCAAGCCTCTCCTGACCCAGCTCGAAGCGAGCCGTCCCCGCATCTCTTCGGCCCTTCCGCCGCTGGATATGCCGTGCGAGGTGATGGTGCGCGGCGAGTCGCGCCCGTTGAAGGTACGCACGCACGCCAAGGCGCGGCGAATGATCCTGCGGTTCGACGTGCGCACAGGGGAGGGCAAGCTCACCGTGCCGCGTGGCACGCCGCCAAGCGCCGCACGCACGTTCCTGTCGCAAAGCGCCGGCTGGATTGATGCGCACGCCCCGGAGCTCGATCGGGCATCCGGCATGCCGTTTCCCGAGATCTTGCCTTATCTGGGAGAGGATCATCGGATCGTTCCGACCGGCAGGATACGTGGGACGGTTTCGCGCACTGCGCAGAACATCCTTAGCGTGCCTGGCGCTCGCCACCGCATCATGCCGCGCCTGCAGATGTTCCTGAAAAACGAGGCTGAACAGGCACTGACGCCCAAAGTGATGACCCTGGCACAGCAATTGGGCAAGCGCCCGTCGGCCGTCCGGTACAGGGACCCGCGCGCGCAATGGGGCTCCTGTTCTTCCTCGCGGGTCATAACCCTGTCATGGCGCGTGATGATGGCGCCGCCTGAGGCGCAGGCGTACCTTGTTGCGCATGAGGTGGCGCATCTGGTCGAAATGAACCACTCGCGGCGTTTCTGGAAAGCTGTTGCAAGCCTCGACCCCGGCTGGCGCACCGGTCAGAAAGCACTGAAGGCGGCGGAAAAACAGCTGATGGCGATTCGCTTCACCTGATCAGATGTTCGATGCTTAGGGTCAGAACTCATTAATGTGATTGAAATGGCGTTCGATATGGCAAGCGATACGAGGAAAAGTCCGAAGAGCGGGGTTTATCCCCCGGCCGAGGGCTTTGACGCCGTAGGGCGCCGGCAGATCGAACGTCCTTCGGATCGGGCGGGTTTACACGGGCTGCTGTGTCGCAACCCCTTGAAAGTCGAAAGACGTCCTGCGGGCTTGCTCCTTGCATCCGCACAAACGCGCCACGACCATTTCAACCAGATGAATGAGTCCTGACCCTAGAAAATCGATCCAAGAAACCTCGTGACGGGGTTCGACCCGCCCTCGGGCGGTAACACGATGGCTGAAGGATCATCCCGACGCACCGGCACGCCCTGGCCTTGAACGGATACGCCAGGAATGGGCTGATCGCCGATAATGGTGGCCGGGTTAAGCTGAGCAAGGCTTGCTGCATCGGTGCCAGGCAACATCGCGAGTGGAACACCGATATGAGCATCCGTCATGTAGGCCTGCCAGATCCCGGCCGGCAGTCCACCGCCGGTGATGCCATCCATCGGTGAGTTGTCGTCATGGCCCAGCCAGACGCCAGTGGTGAGGTTCGCGGTGTAGCCGACAAACCAGGCATCGCGCAGACCCTGCGTGGTGCCGGTCTTGCCAGCACCCGTCCAGCTTTCAAGCGCTGCGCGCCGGCCGGTACCGATGATCAGCGTGCGTGACAGCATAGCGTTCATCTCCCGGCCATGCAGGGGATCGATAACCCGGCCGAAGCCGCTGGCATCGCGTGTATAGAGCACGCGTCCTTCTTCATCGCGCACCCGCAGCACCACATGCGGGGTGACGGCGTATCCGCCATTGGCAAACGGTGCGTACGCCGCGGTCAATTCCAGCGGCGAGACCTCCGATGTCCCCAGAGCAATGGACGCATTGCGTTCCATATCCGAGCGGATGCCAAGACGTTCGGCCGTATTGATCACCCGCTGCGGGCCGACCTCGTAGGCAAGCTGTGCGGCAATGGTGTTCAGCGAGAGCGCCAGCGCATCGGCCAGTGAAACCGGCCCGCGATACTCGCGGGAATAGTTCTCCGGCGACCAGTTGCCGATCTGGACCGGAACGTCGTTGCGGATCGTTCCCGGTGTTAGCCCCTGTTCCAGCGCTGCCAGATAGACAAAGGGTTTGAAGGCCGAACCAGGCTGACGGAACGCATCCGTCGCACGGTTGAACTGGCTTTGCGCGTAGTCGCGGCCCCCGACCAGTGCGCGCACGGCCCCCGTCCCGTCGAGCGAAACGACCGCACCTTGGAGCGCCGTGTCGCTCTGGTCGGCCAGTGTGGTGCGCAGCGCAAGTTCCGCACGGGCCTGCAGGTAAGGGTCGATGCTGGTCTCGACTGTGATGTCGCCCTCGATGATCGGCAGGATGCGGTCGAGCTCGTCCATGACATAGTCGGCCACATAGTTGGCCGATCCACGGCGTGCCCGATCCATGGTCGCAGCCGGATTGGCTCTTGCCAGTGCCATTTCCTCCCGCGTGATGAAGCCCGACTCAACCATGGCCTGCAGCACGGTGGCGGCCCGGGCCTCCGCACCTTCGGGGTTGCGGGTCGGCGCCCAGCGCGAAGGCGCGCGCAACAGACCGGCAAGCGTTGCCGCCTCGGCCAGCGTCACGTCACTGGCCGATTTGCCGAAATAGCGCCGCGCTGCCGCGTCTACGCCATAGGCGCCGGCGCCCAGATAGACGCGGTTCAGATAGAGTTCGAGAATTTCATCCTTGGAGTAGGTGGTCTCAAGCCAAACAGCGAGGATCAGTTCCTGGATTTTCCGGCTGATCGTGCGGTCTGCGGTGAGAAAAAGGTTCTTGGCCAATTGCTGGGTGAGCGTCGATCCACCCTGAACAAACCGTCCGGCCTGCACGTTGACGACCATGGCACGGGTCAGGCCGATCGGGTCGAGCCCGAAGTGGCTGCGGAACCGCCGGTCTTCGATCGCAATGACGGCGTTCGGCAGGTAGGACGGCAATTGTTCCATGCGGATCTGCTCGCCCCCGGTATCGCCACGGTTGGCAAGCAGCGCACCGTCATTGGCGATAATCCGCACATTCGGCGGACGTTCCGGGACGCGCCATTCGGAGGCGGGCGGCAGTTGCATCGCATGATAAGCGATGACACCGGCCAGCCCGATCACACCCCAGATGGACAGCACGAAACCCCAATAGAGCGACCGGCCAAGAAACCGGCCG
>JANQJE010000071.1 GCA_028281795.1 Cohaesibacteraceae bacterium
GTACCGGCAGGTGATCAGCCGGAAGGTGCGCTGTTCCAGGCACCTGCGGGTGCGGCTGATGATCTGAAAAAGATCACCGGTGTGGGCCCTGTGCTGGAGAAGAAGTTGAACGGTCTTGGCATTACGACGTATGCGCAGATCGCGGCGTTTTCGGCGGAGGATATCGCCAAGGTTGATGAAGCGCTCTCTTTCAAGGGCCGTATCGAGCGTGATGGTTGGTTGAGCCAGGCCGCTGAACTGGCCAAGAACTCTTAAGGTCGAGGACACAGAACGATGGCACATAAGAAAGCAGGCGGTTCGTCCCGCAACGGTCGCGATACAGCCGGCCGCCGTCTTGGCGTGAAGAAGTTCGGCGGGGAAGTGGTTACCGCGGGCAACATCGTCATTCGCCAGCGCGGCACCAAATGGCATCCCGGCGAGAATATGGGCATGGGCAAGGACCACACCCTGTTCGCGCTGACCGATGGCACGGTTTCGTTCGCCAAGAAGCGCGACGGCAATACCTACGTTTCCATTCTCCCGTTGGCCGAAGCCGCCGAGTAGGTCGCTTCCAAACGGTGCGGCCTTCCTTTGAAGGAGCCGCAATGCTTGATCAAAGGGAGGCGCCAGCCTCCCTTTTTGCGTTAGAAGGCCAGTATGTCTGTTCGTTCCACTTCCGATGTCCGTTTGCGGCCGTACGCACTTGGTGATGCGGCACGGCTTGCCGTGTTGTTGAACGATCCCGACGTCACTGCGATGACGGCTTCCATCCCCTATCCCTATGCGCTGTCCGATGCCGAGGCTTTCCTGTCCAACGTGCGCAACGAAGAGGGGCGCAAGGTGAGCCGTGCAATCCTTGCAGACGGTGCTTTGGTCGGAGGCGTCGGTCTCGGCCCGCGTGTGACCGGCGACGAGGAACTGGGCTATTGGGTCGGCAAGTCCTATTGGGGGCAGGGCATTGCGACTCAAGCCGTGGCATTGTTCCTGAAGCAGCTCAAGGTCGAGGGTATCGGCGGGCCGCTGCACGCGCAAACGGCGCGCAACAATGTTGCCTCGCAAAAAGTGCTGCTGGCCAACGGCTTCATCTTTGCCGGTGAGAGTGAATGCATCACACCTGCACGCGACACGCAGAAAATGGTATCCAACCGTTACGTGCTTGAGGCGCTTTAGATGAAGTTTCTCGATCAGGCCAAAATCTACGTGAAGGCGGGCGATGGCGGCGCAGGCTGCGTGTCGTTTCGTCGCGAGAAATACATTGAATATGGCGGCCCCGATGGCGGGGATGGCGGCCGTGGTGGCGATGTCTGGGCCGAGTGCGTTGCCGGGCTCAATACGCTGATCGACTATCGCTATCAGCAGCATTTCAAAGCCAAAAAAGGCATGCATGGCATGGGCCGCAACCGGACCGGCGGTAAAGGCGATGATGTGGTGTTGCGGGTGCCTGCCGGCACGCAGATTTTTCACGCCGAAACGGATGAGCTTCTCGCCGATCTGACGGAGGTTGGAGATCGCGTGCTCTTGTTCAAAGGTGGGAATGGCGGCTTCGGCAATGCGCATTTCAAGTCGTCGACCAATCAGGCGCCGCGTAACGCCAACCCTGGACAGGAAGCCGAAGAGGCCTGGCTTTGGCTGCGCTTGAAACTGATTGCCGATGCCGGCCTTGTCGGTCAGCCGAATGCTGGCAAATCGACGTTCCTGGCGGCCACTAGCGCCGCCAAGCCCAAGATTGCCGATTATCCCTTCACAACACTGCACCCGAACCTTGGTGTCGTGGGTGTCGATGAGCGCGAGTTCGTGCTGGCTGATATTCCCGGTCTTATCGAGGGTGCGTCGGAGGGTGTTGGTTTGGGCGACAGATTTCTCTCTCACGTTGAACGCTGCAAAGTGCTCCTGCATCTGGTCGATGGAACACAAGATGATGTCGGAGAGGTTTATACCGTCATTCGGGGTGAGTTGGATGCGTACGGTCACGGGCTGGAAGACAAACTGGAACTCGTTGCACTCTCCAAAGCCGATGCGTTGTTGGAGGAAGACCGTGCAGACAAGCTGGCCGAGCTCGGCAAGGCCTGCGGACAAAGGCCGCTTCTGGTATCGGCCGCGACAGGTGAAGGCGTTCCGCAGGTGCTGCGGGCACTGATGCGTACCATCGATGGCGATCAGGCAGAGGATATGGCCTATCCACTCCAGGAGGACGCACCATGGCGGCCGTAGACAAAGGGGGCGAAGCTTTCCTGCCGCTGGCACGGCACAAGCGTATCGTCGTCAAGATCGGTTCCTCGCTCTTGGTCGATCAGGCTTCGGGTGTGCTCAAAGAGGCATGGCTGACCTCGCTAGCCGAAGACCTTGCTTTGCTCGCCAAAAAGGGATGCGAGCTTGTGCTCGTGTCTTCCGGTGCCATTGCGATGGGCCGCGTGATGCTGGGCATGCAGGTGCGTCCGGAAAAGCTGGAGGATGCGCAGGCATCCGCCGCCGTCGGCCAGATCGCTCTGGGCCGTGCTTATGCGCAGGCGCTGGGAGCGCAGGAGCTGGTCGCAGGTCAGGTTCTTTTGACGCTAGGCGACACCGAGGCCCGGCGGCGCTACCTCAATGCGCGGGCTACGATCAACACGCTTCTGTCACGGGGCGCGATCCCCGTGGTGAACGAGAACGATACCGTTGCCACCAGCGAAATCCGCTACGGCGACAATGATCGGCTTGCGGCTCGTGTGGCGACGATGATTGCAGCCGATGCGCTGGTGCTGCTGTCCGACGTGGACGGCCTCTACACCGCGCCGCCAAACATGCATCCTGACGCCGCGCACATTCCGCTGGTTGCCAAGTTGACGCCTGAGATTGAGGCGGTGGCTGGCGGTGAGGGGTCCAACCTGTCGCGCGGTGGCATGAAAACGAAGGTGGATGCCGCCAAGATGGCCGTGAGTGCCGGGACCGCGATGGTGATCGCATCAGGCAAAGTCCGCAATCCGTTGCGCGCTATCGATGAAGGCGCGCGCTGTACCTGGTTTGCGGCCGATGGCAATCCGGCGACGGCGCGCAAGCGTTGGATTGCCGGGTCGCTCGACCCGCACGGTGATCTGATAATCGACGATGGGGCGTGTCAGGCGTTGAAAAAGGGCAAGTCTTTGCTGCCGGCGGGTATCAGAAACGTCATGGGACGGTTTGAGCGTGGCGATGCCGTACGCATCGTCACGATAAATGGCACGGAGGTTGCTCGTGGGCTTGTTGCCTATGACAGCACGGATGCGCAGAAAATCGCCGGACGAAAAAGCTCTGAAATCGAAGCGATTTTGGGCTATTCGGGGCGTAATGCGATGGTGCACCGGGACGACATGGCGCTGACTGGCGCCGGTTCGGTTGCAAACGTGACAATGGAAGTTGGGGGCTGAGATGGCGCTGTTGGATAGCGATGCGAGCGTTGATGTAAGGGATCTCATGCAGGACATGGGAGACCGCGCCCGTCAGGCCGCGCGCGCGATTGCCCTTGCTCCAACGGACATGAAAAACGCCGCCCTTCTGGCCATCGCGGCAGGAATCCGAGCGCGGAGCGGTGAGGTGCTGGAGGCGAACGTCCGCGATCTTGCTGGCATGCGTCAGCGCGACGTAACGCCTGCCTATCAGGAACGCGCAACGCTGAATACTGAGCGTGTCGAAGCGATTGCTCAGGCGGTGGAAGCCATTGCTGCTCTACCTGATCCTGTGGGTGATGAGATTGCCGCTTGGGAGCGTCCGAACGGGCTGAAAATCTCGCGTGTGCGCCCACCGCTCGGAGTCATCGGTATCATCTTTGAAAGCCGACCCAATGTTACGGTCGATGCCGCCGCGCTTGCCATGAAGTCAGGCAATGCCTCGATCCTGCGCGGCGGGTCGGATACTATCGAGACGAACCAGGCACTCTACGCGGCGATTGCGGAGGGGTTGGAAAGTGTGGGTTTGCCCGCCGATGTGGTTCAGCTTGTGCCGATCAGGGACCGTGCTGCCGTCGGTGAGCTTTTGACGGGTCTCAACGGAACGGTGGATGTGATCGTTCCGCGTGGTGGCAAATCGTTGGTCGCGCGTGTTCAGGCCGAAGCGCGCGTGCCGGTGTTTTCGCATCTGGAGGGTGTTTGCCATGTCTACGTCGACAAGGCTGCCGATCTTGAGATGGCACTGGACGTTGTTGTGAATGCCAAAATGCGCCGGACGTCGATCTGCGGTGCTGCTGAAACACTCTTGATCGACGCCGCCGCCGATCGTTTTGTCGGACCGCTGGTCTGTGCGCTTCAGAAAGCCGGGTGCGAGGTGCGTGGCGATGCCGATATACAGGCCATGGCGGAAGGCGTGGTTCCGGCCAGCGAAGACGACTGGTCGACTGAGTATGGCGATGCGATCATCACCGTTGGTTTGGTGAACGGTGTGGAAGGTGCCCTCGATCACATTGCACGCTTTGGTTCTTCTCATACCGAAAGCATCCTCACGCAGGATGAGATGGTGGCGGCCAAATTTCTCAACGAATGCGACTCGGCCATCGTCATGCACAATGCCTCCACGCAATTTGCCGATGGCGGTGAATTCGGTATGGGCGCAGAAATCGGCATTGCGACAGGCCGCATGCATGCGCGTGGACCGGTCGGTTTGGAGCAGCTGACCAGTTTTCACTATGTGGTCCGTGGCACCGGCCAGACCCGGCCAGTCTGATTTGATTCCCCGCTATCCTCCACAAAGGGTGCGCCTGCCTTATGCCGCACCCGGCCAGTCCGTCGGGCTGTATGGCGGGTCGTTCGACCCGGTCCATGACGGGCATCTTCTGGTCGCCGAGCAGGCCCTCAAGGTCTTGAAACTGGACTGGGTGTGGTGGCTGGTGACACCCGGCAATCCGTTGAAGAGGCATGATCCGGCACATTCACTGGACGCGCGCATCCAGGCCGTGCGTGCGCATGCCCTCCATCCGCGCCGCCGAGTGCTGGGCATCGAGGAGCCGCTTGGCGTGCGCTACACCGCTGACACGGTAGCAATGCTGACCACCATGCGGCCCGATGTGCGGTTTGTCTGGCTGATGGGCGCGGACAACCTTGCCGGTTTTCACCGTTGGAACGAATGGCGCGCTATCGCTGCACGGGTGCCCATCGCCGTGATCGACCGCCCAGGGTCGCACCATGCGCCGTTGTCGGCGCCGGCGGCCCGGGCTCTGGCTGACTGGCGCGTCGACGAGGAGGATGCGGCTTTGCTTTCCTATCTTGCTCCGCCGGTCTGGACTTTCGTTCGCGGCCCACTTTCGCCGCTTTCCTCCAGTGCACTTAGGGCGCAGGCGGACGGGATTGTCTTGAAACGTTAAGAATTCCCCGCCACATTATGAGTCGTGCGGTGTTCGGTTCGCTCCGCATGAAGTTGCGCAGGCTTGGTCGCCTTTCTGCCTCTTCTGTCTTCGGCCAGGTCTGCGGTTCTTACTCCAACGAACCCATGAGAAAGGACCTTTGCCGGTTTGACTCCGCAAAACACTGCTGTCGGCACTTTGACCGCGGCGCCGCTTGCTTCCGGTGCGCATGCATCCGGTGCAAGCATCCTCTCAACCGTCCAGGCTGTGCTGGAAGACTCCAAGGCCGAGGACATCATCACCATCGATCTCGACGGAAAGTCTGCGCTTGCCGACACGATGATTATCGCGTCGGGACGGTCGCATCGCCATGTTTCCGCTCTAGCCGATCATGTTCAGCGTGCGCTGAAAGAGGCCGGTCACGGCTCGCCGCGCATAGAAGGTATGCCTCATGCCGACTGGGTGCTGATCGACACAGGCGATGTGATTTTGCATCTTTTCCGTCCGGAAGTTCGCAGCTTCTACAATATGGAAAAGCTGTGGGACGATAGCTTCGCCGAGACGCCGAACGCCTAAAGCGTTTCAGGTAACGAGCGATGATGATGCTGTTGGCTGTGGGCCGCTTGAAAGCAGGCCCGGAGCGCGATCTTTTTGACCGTTACTGGAAGCGGGCAGGACCGCTGGCCAAATCCCTTGGCTTCGGTGCTCTGAACTCCGTTGAGTTGCGTGAAAGTCAGGCCGACACCGGCGATCAACGCAAGGCGGCTGAAGGGGTGCTTCTGCTTGAGAAGCTCAAAGATGGCGCTGCCCTCATTGTGCTCGATGAACGAGGCAGGGCCATCGCCACCCCGCAGTTTTCCGAGAAACTGGCCGTGTGGCGTGACGCCGGCCGGTCCATCGCTTTGGTTGTCGGCGGGCCGGACGGAATCGATGAGGCGGTGCGCCAACGGGCCGACATCGTGATCAGCTTCGGCGCCATGACCATGCCGCACCAACTTATCCGTGTTCTGGCGGCCGAACAGGTTTACCGGGCAATGACCGTCTTGTCGGGGCACCCCTATCATCGCGTCTGATCCGGCTCATTCTATGGTTAAGGATAGGTTTAGCCGCTCCCGCCTATTCTACGCATTCCGATGTCCGATCAACTGAGCCATGCGCGTTCTCATCTCTCTCTTTACCGGCTTCGTTCTTCTTGCCGCACCTCATGCGGTGATGGCGCAGGATGTTGCCCAGCAGGAGCTTGAGCAGGAACGTGATGTTGCTGCCGATGCGCTGGAGCGCCTGCGTGCCGACCTTGCCGCAACGCAGGCGCGACAGGATATGCTGGCCGCCGAACTGGCCGATATCGATGCCGACGTCGAAGAGCTGACGCAGCTTCTCATCCGGACCACCGATCAGGCTGAAACGATCGCAGCGCGCATCGGGGTGCAACGCGAGCGGATAGGCGTGCTCGATGGCAATGCGCAGGCCCTGGAGCGTTCGTTGCAGGCACAGCGTGAGCGAATCGCCATCCTTCTTTCCGCTATGGTCCGGGTCGGCGGCGCGCCGCCGCCGGCACTTTTCGTTTCGCCGGGCGATGCATTGCGTTCGGTGCGTTCGGCGCTGCTTTTGGGCGTGGCGTTCCCTGAACTGGAGGCCGAATCACGGGTGCTTGCCAACGACCTGACAGCGCTCGATGAGGCACGCACGCAGCTTGATGCGGCGCTTGATCTGTTGCTTGCCGACGCGGAAGCTTTGGCCGAAGAAGAAGAACGAATTGAACTTGTGCTGGCTGAGCGATCACGTCTGCGTGAAGAGAATCAGAGCGTTTTGGAACGCGAACGCGAACGGGCCGCGCTTCTGGCAAGCGAAGCGACGTCACTTGAGGCGCTGCTCGGCGAGTTGGAAGATGAGCTTGGCAGTGTGCGCGATGCGATCGCCCGGGCCGAGGAAGCCGCACGGGTTGGCGCGCCTGATGCCGATGACCGGCAGGCCATCGCAAGCTTGCGTGATTCAGGGCGTATGGTGCCGGCTTTCGCCTTTGGAACGGCGCAGGGTCTTATCCGTACCCCCGTTCGCGGGCAACAAATCCTGGCCTTTGGTGACGAAGACAGGTTTGGCGAAATCAGCCAGGGGCTCCATATAGAGACCAGAGCGGATGCCCGCGTGATAGCTCCGGCCGATGGCTGGGTGCTTTATGCCGGTCCGTTTCGTGCCTATGGACAGGTGATTATTCTGGATGTCGGCGATGGGTACCGGATGATTCTGGCGGGCATGAGCCGCATTAATGTCGCATTGGGGCAGTTTGTCCTTATGGGAGAGCCCATCGCAACCATGGGCGAGCGCGGGTCTACCGTGCTGGCGGATGGATCAACCCAAGCTCCGCAACCTGTGTTGTTCGTTGAGTTGCGACAGGATGGACGTTCTATCGATTCTTCGTCATGGTGGGCGAGTCGCGATAGGCCAACGTAGCAAAAGACAGTCAAAGGACTGACGCATGATGAAGAAGATACCGGTTTTCGTGCTGGGCGTGGTGCTTGGGGTCGCTGTGACCTTTGGAGCCACCATGTATCGACTTGGGCCGATCGGCGCGCAGGCTCAAACCGGCGCGGAAACGTTCAACCAACTTCGCCTTTTTGGCGATGTGTTTGAACGGGTCCTCAATGATTATGTGGAGCCGCAGGACGAAGTCGAGCTGATCGAGAATGCCCTGAACGGCATGCTTACGTCGCTCGATCCGCACTCGGCTTATCTGGGTCCGGAGGCCTTTGAAGATATTCAGGAACAGACCAGCGGCGAGTTCGGTGGTCTTGGTATTCAGGTGACGATGGAAGACGGGCTGGTCAAGGTCGTGTCGCCCATCGACGATACGCCCGCCGCCCGCGCCGGTATTCTGGCCAACGATCTGATCACCCACCTCGATGGGGAACAGGTGCAGGGCATGGATCTGTCGGATGCGGTGGATCGGATGCGCGGCATTGTCGGAACCAGCATAACCGTTTCCATACGCCGCGAGGGCGCGGAACCTTTCGAGGTAACGCTGGAACGCGACACGATCCGTATCGCATCGGTGCGTAGCCGTCTTGAGGGTGATATCGGTTATCTGCGCGTCACGCAGTTCTCCGGTCAGACGGGTGAAGGGCTTGAGCAGGAAGTGTTGGATCTCAATCAAGAGGCTGAGGAAGCCGGTGTCGAGATTTCCGGCTATGTGCTCGATTTGCGTAACAATCCGGGTGGCCTCGTCAATCAGGCCCTTGAAGTGTCCGATGCTTTCCTCGATCGTGGTGAGATCGTATCAATCCGTGGCAGAACCGAAGCGGACACGCGCCGTTACAATGCGCGCTCCGGCGATCTGATCGGCGGGTTGCCGGTCGTGGTTCTGATCAATGGGGGTTCGGCATCGGCGTCGGAGATCGTTGCGGGCGCTCTGCAGGATCACCGCCGGGCTGCGATCGTCGGGTCGCTGTCGTTCGGCAAAGGGTCGGTGCAAACCGTGATCCCCATGTCGGCCAACAGTGCGGTACGACTGACGACAGCACGTTACTACACGCCGGCCGGCCGTTCGATTCAGGCACGCGGCATTGATCCGGATATCGAGATCTTGCAGGAAAACCTGCCTGAAGAGCTCGTCGGTCTGGATTCACCGGGCGGCGAAGCCTCTCTCGATGGGCATCTGTCCAACGAGGACGAGGTGGAGCGTTCGGGGTCGTCGGTTTATGTACCGCAGGAAGCCGAGCTCGACACGCAGCTTCAGTATGCGCTGAGCCTGCTTCGCGGTGAAGAAACCCATGCGGCTTTCCCACCCGATCCGAATGCGCCGCTGCCCAACTGATTGGGCGTCCAAGAGTATAGGTAATCCCGGGCTCGATAGCGGGCATGGTTAACCAACGCTTAAAACCGACACCCTAGAGATAGGGTGTCGGTTTTTGTTTGGGCCTGGAGTCCGCACCAGTCCAATAGATCGCTTTTCGGTTTGGGATTCACAGTCTTATGGCAACAGACGTTCAAAGTGATCTGCATTCTCCACTCATGCCGCGCGAAAAGCTGAGTTCGAAATGGACCGGGCATTGGGCGAAGCTTGGCGTTGCACTCTCATGGTTCAACCGTGTCGGGGGGGCGCTGTTATCGGCCATTCTGGTTCTTTTGGCGGGTTGGGTTATTTTCACTGAAGATCCGTTTGGCGGCGAGCCGCAAGCGGTCAGCCCTATTCTGATTGCGGTGGCACCTGCGGAACAAAATGCCGGCGATCCGCCTGCGCAACCTCTTCCCAGTGCTGAATCGGCGCCGGTTCCCGGCGAACCGCGTGTGCTGCGTGTGCCGCAGGCCGAGCCGGTGGATGTGATGCCGAACGGCGAAGTGCTGCCCGCCATGATCCCGGGCACTGCCGATGCTTTCGCCCCCCGGTTCCATGAGCGCGGCGGCCTGATCCCAACGACCAATCCAAGCCTGGTCGAGCGCTTTGACGACAACTCTTTCATACCGATTCTTGGCCCGAACGGCGAGCGGGCACTCGATGCCTACGCGCGTCCGCTCGAGGCAGGGACCGTGCCGGACAACCAGCCACGGATTGTGCTGATCGTCAGCGGATTGGGATTGTCGCAAACATCGACCCAGGACGTCTTGAACCGCTTGCCGCCGGCGACCACGCTTTCGTTTGCGCCCTATGGCAGCTCGCTTGACCGCTGGTCGGACCGTGCGCGTCGATTGGGCTTTGAATATCTGGTTGAAGTTCCGATGGAGCCCTTTGACTATCCCAACAACGACCCTGGACCCCATACGCTGCGTGTCGGTTTGACCGCGGACGCCAACCTGGAGCGGATGCATTGGGTGTTGTCCCGTGTCCCGACGCCGATTGGGTTCATGAACTATATGGGTGGGCGCTTTGCCTCGGAGACGGCATCGCTTCAGCCGGTTGTCGCCGATGCCATTGGCCGAGGTTTGATGGTGGTCGACGATGGGCGTTCTGCCCGCACTCTGATCATGGATGTGGCAGGTGCCGATGCACCCGTATTACGCGCCGATGTCGTCATCGACGCCCGGGTCAGTGGGGATGTGATCAACAACCGGCTTGTGCAGCTTGAAGCGCTTGCCCGTGAACGCGGCCGCGCTGTTGGTGTCGCAACAGCGTTACCTTTGACCATTAATGCGCTTGAAGAATGGACCGAGAGCTTGGCGTCCAAGGGTATCGCCTTGGTGCCCGCGTCCAGTCTCGTCCGTTTTTAGAATCTTTGTTCAGGACTCTTCATGCCCAAAAGCCGTGCTCTATTGACGCCAGAAGAAAAGGCAGCGCTTCCCTATCGTCCCTGCGTCGGGACGATCGTCGTCAACGCCGATGGGCTGGTCTGGGGCGGGCGGCGCCTGCCCAATGAAGAATATCCGCCCGATCAACGCCTCTGGCAGTTTCCGCAAGGTGGTATCGATGAGGGTGAGGATGCCGCAAAGGCTGCCCTGCGCGAACTCTATGAGGAAACGTCGATCCACTCGGTCTCCCCGCTGACCGAGATCGATGGGTGGCTGACCTATGATCTGCCTGAGCATCTGATCGGCCATGCTTTGAAAGGCAAATACCGCGGCCAGAAGCAGCGCTGGTTCGTTCTGCGGTTCAACGGTGACGATACCGAGATCAATATCGTCCATCCCCCCGATGGCCACGATGCCGAGTTCGATCAATGGGCCTGGTTGCCGATCGAGGACATGCCGGCAAGGGCAGTTGCCTTCAAGGAAGGTCTCTATCGTGAGTTGATCGATCGGCTGCGCGGTCACGAGGCCTTGTTCTGGCAATGACAGGTTCGAACCGTTGTGCCGGGTTGTTCTGCAGCTTGCTAACGGGTTCGATGACGCAGGCTTTCGGCCAGATAGCGTAAGCTGGCGCTGTTGTCGCCATAGGGTTCAAGGGTTGCCATGGCATCGGCCAGCGTGGCGTCCAGTGTCTGCTGCGCTCCTTCAACACCCATCAGCCCGGGCCAGGTGGTCTTTCCAGCATTTTCATCCTTGCCCGTACGCTTGCCGGCTTCATCGGTGGTCGCGTTGACGTCCAGGAGATCGTCGGAGATTTGAAAGGCCAGGCCCAGGCTCTGGCCAAAACGTGCCACGCGCTGACGTTCAGCCTCCGGAGCAAGAGCAAGATGAGCCCCCAGTGTGCAGGCGACCTCAATAAGTGCGCCCGTTTTCATGGCCTGCATGGCTGCGAGTGCGAATGTGTCTTTGATCTCGGTGGCTTCGCCAAAGCGGCCTTCAGCAGCAAGATCGAGCATCTGTCCACCGACCATCCCGTCGGCCCCGCAGGCGCGGGCAAGATCACGCATCATCATGGGGGTCTTCGGGTGGCCGCAGGTGGCGATCAACTCGAAGGCCAAAGCCTGCAAGGCATCGCCTGCAAGGATGGCTGTCGCTTCGTCGAATGCCTTGTGCACCGTTGGTTGGCCGCGTCTTAGATCATCATCATCCATGCACGGCAGATCGTCGTGGATGAGGGAGTAGGTGTGGATGCATTCAAGCGCCATCGCCACCTGTGGTGCGCCCGGCGGCAACTGTGTCCTGGCATGGGTACTGGCGGTCAGCAGATGCGCCACTTCCAGGACGAGCACCGGACGTAACCTTTTGCCACCTGCCAGGACGGCATGCCGCATGGCTGCGATAAGTCGCTCGGGTGCCTTGAGGTCTGCCAGAAGCTGGTCCATATCGCGCGAGATGGTCTCGGCCAGTTGCACGAGATGAGCCTTCGGATCAGCCGGTATATCGTTCATGAGGCATGCCTCTTTCATGGCTAGGACGGCGATGGGCTGCGGACAGACGGATTGGGCGTAGCCAATGGCTGCATCACAGACAAGGGCGTCCAGGCGCGCGAAGACGAAACGTCGGCAACACCGGCGCAGTCTTGTCCTGAAAGGTCTAGCGCTAACCGCCCTGATCGTCCTGGGTCTGCCGGTCTTGCTGACATTGGCCTACACGGTGGTTCCCCCCGTTTCGACGTTGATGCTGCGGGATCTCGCTGCGTTGCGTGGCTATGATCGGGATTGGGTCGCTCTTGATGAAACAGCGCCGGTGCTTCTGCATTCCGTCATTGCGTCCGAGGACCAGACCTTCTGCAGCCATCACGGTGTGGAGTGGCGTGCGCTGCGCGATCAGTTCGACCGTTGGCGTGCCGGTGAAGACGCGCGCGGTGCCTCGACGCTTTCCATGCAGGTGGCGCGCAATCTGTTTCTCTGGCAAGGCCGTTCCACAATACGCAAAGCGCTGGAAGTGCCATTGGCGGTGTTGATCGATCTGGTCTGGTCGAAAAGGCGGACTATCGAAGTCTACATCAACATCGCCGAGCTGCGTCCCGGAGTGTACGGCTTTGAGGCGGCGGCCCAGAACGCTTTCGGCCGCCCAGCGTCCGACCTTTCGCGTCGGCAAGCTGCGCTTCTTGTCGCTGCTTTGCCGCTGCCAGCAGAGCGAGATGCCGCCCAGCCGACGAGTCGTCAGGCACGTCTGGCCGAGACCATTCAGGCGCGCGCCCATCGCATGGGGGCCTATATCGGCTGTCTGGAGCCGCCGAACACCTAAAAACGCTGTCAAAAGGACCGGTTGGGGCTTTGCAGACCGTCAATCGATCTGTATAGGACAGCCTTCCGAATTTGACTGGCGAGGATGCCAGCGCGCATCGGCGCGCCAAATCCGCTCGCTCATGTCATCCGACCGTTGCCCTATTGGAGTGATACAATGGCCGTTCCAAAGAGAAAAGTCAGCCGCATGAAGCGCGGTTTTCGCCGCTCGGCTGATGGCCTTGCCGCCCCGACCTACATTGAAGACAAGGATTCCGGCGAACTGCGTCGTCCGCACCATGTGGATCTGAAGTCCGGCATGTATCGTGGCCGTCAGGTTCTGGAGCCGAAGGACGAGTAGTCGTCTGTTGGCATGATTGCTATGGTTGAGTGAAGGCCGGTCGCCAGACTGGCCTTTTTCTTTGTTCCGATGTGACCCTGATGTGAGATCACCCCATGCGCTACCTCTTCGCTCTGCCGCTGATGATCCTGCCGCTTGGCGTCTATTGGCTGATCGTTGGAGGGCCGCAAGGCATCTCCGGCCTTGAAGCGATATGGCTGAGCCTGACCATGGTGTCCGGTGGCATCGTCACGGTCACGCAAGGTGAAGCCCTTGCCGGCTTTGCCGTGCTGGTCCTGTTTTTGGAGGTGGTGAAAGCAACACGCACCGGTTTTGCACCTGTGCTCGATCATGTGCTGTCTGTACTGATGAGCGTGGTTTATGTGGTGTTGTTTGTCGTCTGGGCACCGGCGTCGACCGGACTGTTCGCACTGTTGACGCTAATCGCCCTTGTGGACGCCATGGCCGGGCTTTGGGTCAGTCTGTATGTCGCCCGGCGCGATGTTTCGATTTCAGCAGGGGGACCCTTCTAGAGCCGGTCCTTAGTCCGCAATGGCCACTTTGCCGATGGCCGCAATTCCGGCCAATGCGGCGATTTCATCGTTGTCGGAGGTGTCACCGGTGATGCCGACCGCGCCAAGCAGCGTACCGTCCTGGTCCTTGATCAGGACACCACCGGGTACAGGCACGATCTTACCACCCGACACGTTCGACAATCCTTCCAGGAAATGCGGACGGCCTTCGGCCTGGGCGTTCAACCAGCGTGAGCCCTTGCCCACTGCCAGTGCACCATAGGCTTTTCCCCTGGCGATCTCGAAGCGCATCATCGACGCTCCATCTGCCCGCTGGAAAGCCTGCACATGACCGCCGGTGTCGAGCACGCAGACAGCAAGCGGCGCAAAGCCTTTGGCCTGTCCTTCTTTCATAGCGGCGTCGATAAGTATGTTGGCGTCGGCAAGGCTAAGCGTCATGGGTCTTTCTCCATAGAGAGGGTTTTTCAACGTCTGATCTGTGCTAGGCGCGTACCGCGCGGTATCCCTATGCGCAAGCGCTAAGCCGGACGGGTTCCGGTCAAAGTGTTTTGCCTTATCGGAAGGAAGCAGTCTGTCGATGCGTGATTTTCAGGTTTCTGGCCGGTCTCCCGCACGGGGCACCAGGATGATGGCTGCAACGTCGCACACGGCTGCCACGACGGCTGCTCTTCAGGTTATGGGCAAGGGGGGCAACGCGGTCGATGGGGCGCTGGCGGCGGCCGGCGTTTTGAGTGTTGTGGAACCGCACATGACGGGTCTTGGTGGGGATTGTTTTGCGATCATCGCGCAACCCGATGGTACCCTTCATGGCGTCAATGCGTCCGGTCGGGCGCCTGCCATGCTCACCGCAGACATGGTGCGGTCGGATGGTCATACCAGGATGCCGTTCACGCACGTGCATGCAATCACGGTGCCTGGAGCGTTGCGTGGCTTTGAGTACATGGCCGGTCATTTCGGCACGACCCGTTTTCGCAATCTTTTGGAACCGGCCATTACGCTTGCCCGTGACGGCTGGCTGGTTGGCGACCGTGTGGCGTATGATTTTGCCAAACCAGAGTTTGCCAGGCAGGTGGAAGCCGACCCGGTTCTGGCGCGCGTGTTTCGTCCGCAAGGCCGTGTGCCCGTGGCGGGCGACCGCCTGGTCTGGCCGCAACTGGCAAAGACACTGGAACTCATTGCGGCCAACGGGGTGGATGCATTCTACACCGGCGATATTGCGCGCGATATCGTGGCTCATGTCCGTGACAAGGGCGGGGTGATGAGCCTGTTGGATATGGCGAACTGCAAAGCGGATGCCGTGACACCGATCACGGCGGACTATCGCGGTTTGACCGTGGCTGAACTGCCGCCGAACGGGCAGGGCGTCATCGCATTGATCGCGCTGAAAATTCTCGAACGGTTTGACCTTGCCTCGCTGGACGCTGACGACCCGGAGCGGTTGCATCTGGAACTTGAAGCCTGCCGTGCGGCCTATACGGTGCGTGATGCGTTTGTCGGCGATTTCGATACCAGTGTGGACGCGCAGGCGCTTTATGACGAGGCCGCCATCGATGCCTTGGCAGCGCAGATCGACCCGGCCAGGCGGAACGCTGGCTTTGAGCTGCCCGAGGTGCCGGACTCCGACACGATCTATCTAAGCACGGCGGATGACGAGGGGCGGATGGTCTCGCTCATCTATTCGATCTACGGCGATTTCGGTGCGATGACAGCGACGGAGAGCACCGGCATTGTGTTGCAGAACCGCGGGGCCTGCTTCTCCCTGGAGAAAGGTCATCCGAATGAACTGGCAGGCGGTAAGCGGCCGATGCACACCATCATTCCAGCCATGGCGCTAAAGGACGGCAAACCGGTCATGACGTTTGGCGTTATGGGTGGCGCCTATCAACCAATGGGTCATGCGCATTTCATTTCGAACATCGTGGATTACGGCATGGACCCGCAGGAGGCGTTGGATGCGCCGCGTGTTTTCTGGAACACGGATACGACCGAGCCGATTGTCGAAACCGGCTATGACGAACCGGTCATCGAAGCACTGAAGGGCAAAGGCCATGCTGCGACCCGTGCCGCGCATCCGATCGGCGGTGGGCAGGCAATCTGGCGGGATCCGGAAACGGGCGCGCTAACCGGTGGCTCTGATCCGCGCAAGGATGGCTGTGCCGCCGGACTTTAAGACGACGTTTCAGACGGTGCGGGAAAAGCCCAGAGTGTTCGCCTGAGCAAGACCTTCGGCTGTCGAGGCATAGCGGGCTGCCATGCGCATGGCCGGATGAGTCGGCAGAACCATCTCGCTGGCCCTGTCCGCTTCATGCGACACAAGCAGTTGGGCGGCGATGCCAAGGCGCAGTGCCGCAGCGTTTGCCATGCCTTCGGACGACCGGCGCTCTGGCTGTGCATTCGTGCGGCGAACAGGTTCAACCCGGACTTCCGTCTCGGCCGTCGAGGCTTGAAACGCTGCGCCGGAACGCTGCGTTGCCTGATGACCGATCTGTCTGGTGGGTTGAAGGATCACGCGCCTTGTTTCCATCTTGCGCCTCAGGCCTGTCTCATCATGAGACCGGACATCGAAACGCCTGTTAACGTTTTGTTAAACTATCAGATGGTGCACCGCCAAGCGAGTGCAATCGCCGCACGTGGTGAAGGAAGCTGGTGAATGTGCTTGGTTAAGCGAACCGGGGCTTTCTGCAGTTCACTGCGCCATTGGCCTCTATTTGCCGTCGCTGATGGAATCGAGTTTCGATTGCATGGCCGTCAATTGGGCGCGCAGCTCGTCGATGCTGCCGGAGTCGTTTTCCGTTTTGGCGGTGGCTTTATCCTCGCTCGCACCACTGAACGGGACGAACATCGTCATCGCGTTGGCCATGGCCTTCTGAAACATTTCCATGTTCCGCCGGGTCTGTTCTTGCATGGCACCGCTCATACCGCTCATCGCGCCCAATGGCGTGCCACCGAGCGAGTTCGTCATTGCTTCGCGGATCTTTTCCTGATCGGCGACGAAGGCATTGATCGAGTGCTCCAGGTAGCTGGGTACCACGGCCTGCATGGAATCATCATAGAAGCGGATCAACTGACGCAGCACCGTGATGGGAAGCAGATTGGTGCCTCGGCTTTCCTGCTCAAAGATGATCTGGGTGAGAACGGAGCGGGTGAGATCCTCGCCGGATTTGGCGTCCTGAACCAGAAAGTCTTCGCCGCCTTTGACCATCTCGGCCAGATCGTCCAGCGTCACATAGGTTGATGTGCCGGTGTTGTAGAGACGGCGATTGGCGTATTTCTTGATGATGGTGGCAGGCGCTTCTGTGTCCGTGTCTGAAGGCATGGCCATCGCTCGATCTCCTGTTGCTAGCGCGCTGCGCGCTGCCGACCGCTTTGGCAGTCGGCGCCATGGTCAAACCCATGGTGCCCTAAGATATGACGCACTCTATTGCAAAGCACAACCGGATGCTGCAACCGCGAGCCTGTGGCTGGCGTGTGTTGACCATAATCAAGGATCATAAGGGTCTTTTGATCAATTGAAGCGCAGAGCCCCCCGTGTTTCAGTGGTTTTATCATTGCAGCCGTTAGGGCCGCTTGCCTATCATTCATCGAAGCCCGCGCCGGCGGGCACACCGGGAGAGACTTCATGACATCAGTGGTTATTGCTTCGGCGGCCCGCACAGCTGTTGGTTCATTCAATGGCGCATTTGGCACGGTCCCTGCGCATCAGCTTGGTGCAACGGCCATCAAAGGCGCTTTGGAGCGCGCGGGAGTCGACGCGGGCGACGTGAACGAAGTGATTATGGGGCAGATTCTTGCCGCTGGCGAAGGCCAGAATCCGGCCCGTCAGGCCGCGATGGCGGCAGGCGTTCCGCAAGAGGCCACCGCCTGGGGTCTGAATCAGTTGTGCGGTTCTGGGCTGCGCGCCGTAGCGCTTGGCATGCAGCAGATCATGTCGGGTGATGCAACGGTGATCGTGGCTGGCGGTCAGGAGAGCATGTCAATGGCCCCGCACAGCATGCATCTGCGCGGTGGTGTGAAAATGGGCGAGGCCAAGATGGTCGACACCATGATGTATGATGCGCTGACCGATGCCTTTCACCAGTACCTGATGGGCACCACGGCGGAAAACGTCGCCAAGCAATGGCAGTTGACCCGCGATGAGCAGGATGCGTTCGCCGTCAATTCGCAGAACAAAGCCGAAGCTGCCCAGAAGGCCGGCAAGTTCAAGGATGAGATTGTTGCCCACACCATCAAAGGTCGCAAAGGCGATACGGTGGTGGACGAAGACGAGTACATTAAGCATGGCGTGACGGTGGAGGGTATTTCCAAGCTGCGCCCGGCCTTCGATAAGGAAGGCACGGTGACGGCAGCCAACGCCTCGGGCATCAATGACGGGGCGGCCGCCACGGTTCTCATGAGCGAAGAGGAAGCCTCGAAGCGCGGCATCACGCCGATGGCGCGGATCGTGTCCTGGGCAACGGCTGGTGTCGACCCGGCGATCATGGGCACCGGCCCGATCCCGGCCTCGCGCAAGGCGTTGGAGAAAGCCGGCTGGAAGGTTGAGGACCTTGATCTCGTCGAGGCCAATGAAGCGTTTGCTGCGCAGGCTTGTGCCGTCAACAAGGATATGGGCTGGAATCCCGACATCGTGAACGTCAATGGCGGCGCGATTGCCATCGGTCACCCGGTCGGCGCATCCGGTGCGCGCGTGCTCAACACCCTTCTGTTCGAGATGCAGAAACGCGATGCCAAGAAAGGCCTTGCCACGCTGTGCATCGGCGGAGGTATGGGCGTAGCACTCTGTGTTGAACGGTAAGAATCATCTAGCCGATGCCAGAGGAACTCAAGCTCCCGTTGTTCTTCCTTGCGGCGGCGATCGTCATCGGTCTGTTTCTATGGGTTATCGTAAGTTTTCTCTACCGACTGGTGACGGGCCGAGCCAACTGGGCGGATTGGCTGGATATGCTTTTCTTTTGGTTGCCATTCCGCTGACTTCACATTCGAAAAAATCGACAAAGAGAGGAAGCACACATGGCCAGAGTGGCACTTGTAACCGGTGGATCGCGCGGGATCGACGCGGTGCTCCATGTCGAACGCAGCTAGGGCTTGGAGCAGGATGTCAAACCCGGCGCTTTGGATCTTTTTGGCCTTTTGTGCTGTCGGCATCCTTGCCTTGCTCACGTTCTTCTACCGGCTCATCACAGGGCGCATCTCTATGCGTGAGATGAAGAAAGACCATTGGTGGCTGGATCCGTGGTGACCGTTCTGGTGAAACCGCGTAACGTCAATCAAAAACAATCAACCAAAGAGGGGAAACACACATGGCCAGAGTGGCACTTGTAACCGGGGGATCGCGGGGAATCGGCGCGGCCATTTCCAAGGCATTGAAAGAGGCGGGATGTTCCGTCGCCGCGACCTATGGCGGCAATGACGAGGCGGCGTCCGCCTTCACCGCGGAAACGGGGATCAAGACCTACAAATGGTCGGTAGCCGACTACGATGCCTGCACTGCCGGTATCGCCCAGGTTGAAGCCGATCTCGGCCCGGTCGACATTCTGGTCAACAATGCCGGCATCACCCGCGATGCCATGTTCCA
>JANQJE010000088.1 GCA_028281795.1 Cohaesibacteraceae bacterium
GAATTCGGGAAGCATCTCAAGGGCTGCCGCGTACCCTGGTCGGTCCAGGAAAAGCACCTCCACTTCGGTGCCTGCATAAGGCGCGGCGGCTTCTTCCAAAGACCAGGCATGGGCGGTGCCGGCGCTGGCAACGGTCATCGACGCGACAAGTGCCAGTACGCTGCTTGTTGATCGGTATTTCACTTTTTATCCTCCCAGAATGATCATGGTTTTTTGGTTGACATACATTTGTATTGTCGACCATATAAATGTATTAATCAGGTGTTGAGTCAACACAAAACTTGCGTAATAGGTCGAGCGGGAGGCGTAGGAATGGCTGAAGTACGGCTGCGTTCGGTCGATAAGTTCTACGGTGCCCAACAGGCTCTGTTCGACATCTCTCTGGATATTGCTGACGGCGAGTTTGTCGTGTTCGTTGGCCCGTCGGGTTGTGGAAAATCCACGCTGCTGCGGTCGATTGCAGGGTTGGAGCCCATCAAGTCGGGCGCTATCTCCATCGGAGAACGTGATGTATCAGCGCTGGCTCCTTCGGAGCGGGATGTGGCGATGGTGTTCCAGTCCTATGCGCTCTACCCGCATATGACTGTGCGCGAGAACATCGATTTCGGAATGAAGATCAACAAGTTCGACATTGAAGACCGGCGAGCGCGGATCGCCGAAGCGGCGCGTATTCTCCAGCTTGACGACTATCTAGACCGCAAACCGGGCCAGCTTTCCGGTGGTCAACGGCAGCGTGTGGCGATCGGGCGGGCGATCGTGAAGAAGCCATCGGTGTTCCTGTTCGACGAGCCGCTTTCGAATTTGGATGCCAAGTTGCGCGTTCAGATGCGCGTCGAACTGGAGGCGCTGCACAACACGCTGGATGCCACGATGATTTACGTAACGCACGATCAGGTGGAGGCCATGACGATGGCCGACAAGATCGTCGTGCTTCAGGATGGCCGCGTCGAACAGGTTGGCAGCCCGATGGATCTGTATCATCGCCCGATCAACGAGTTCGTCGCCGGGTTTATCGGTGCACCGGCGATGAATTTCCTCAATGTAACGTCAAGCGACGGGTGGCTTTGCTGTGCCGGTATGCGCATTGCTTCCTCAGAGAACGCCGAAGCGCGGCGTTTGGGCATTCGCCCCGAGCATGTGACGGTTGCTCCACCAGGGGAAGGTGATCTGGATGCGGCGGTCAAGATACGCGAGACACTTGGCGGTGATGCCTATCTCTATGTCGAAACGCCGGATGGTCAACAGATGGTTGTGCGCACTGACGGCGACACCAAGCTGAGAGGCGGGGAGACCATCGGATTGAGCTTTCCGTCTGAACGCGTCCACATTTTCGATGGGCAGGGACAAGCGATCCATTCGGCTGTCACCGGTGAGGCAATGCCCGAGGCCAACACATGACGGCTCTGGCCATTTATGATGATGCAGTCGCCCGCTCCAATTCAGTGGCCGATCTGGTGATACGTCAAGGCGCGCTTGCCCAAACGGCGGAGATATTCAAGCGTAACTTTGATGGTCGTTCGGCCTGTCTGATTGCTGATGATCTGGGCTGGTCAGCCGCTGGTCCAATCGTGGAAGCTCAACTTGAAGCCGGTGGGATCAGAACCCGCCGTCATGTAATCTCTGCGAAGCCAAGACCCAAACCGACGGTTGCGCTTGCCAACAGTTTTCGCGATGTGCTGGCCGGCGATGCGTGTGTCCCGGTGGCTGTTGGCTCCGGCGTTATCAACGACTTGGTCAAGTACGCAGCCTTTGGCCTTGACCGGCGCTATCTATGTGTTGCTACCGCGGCGTCGATGGACGGCTACACATCGGCCGGGTCGCCACTGTCAGATCACGGCTTCAAGATTACCATACCCTGCCAGCCGGCCCTTGCCGTGATTGGCGATCTCGATGTGATCGCTCACGCTCCACGGGAAATGATGGGCTGGGGGTATGGCGATCTGGCCGGAAAGGTGCCGGCTGGGGCGGATTGGATCCTCGCTGACGTGCTCGGTATCGAGCCCATCGATCCCGTTGCATGGAGTATGGTTCAGGAAAATCTGCGCGTCTGGCTTTCTGGTGCGGAGCAGATCGCAGCCGGTGACCGCAAGGCTATTGAAGGCCTGTTTGCAGGGCTCTCTTTGGTCGGTCTGGCCATGGAAGCTCATGGGTCATCGCGCCCGGCATCCGGTGCGGACCATCAGATTGCCCATTTGTGGGAGATGGACGACCTTACCCACAAGGGTGAGCGGGTAAGCCATGGGGCGTGCGTGTCAATTGGTTGTCTTGTGGTCCTGCAGCTCTACGAGTGGTTCACGAAGCAGGATGTTCAGGCGCTGGATATAGATCAGATCATCACGCGTGCGCCATCTCACGAAGCGAAGGCCGCGATGATTGCCAAGGTGTTTCCGCAGGCTGACATCGCCTCTCGGGCATTGGCGGAGACAACTGTGAAGCATTTGTCGCCCGACGCGCAGCGTCAGCGGCTGGAAAGGTTGAAAAGTCTTTGGCCCCAATTGAGCAGTAAACTCGACAAGCAGCTTCTTTCCCCTGAAGAGATGAGGCGACTGCTGAGCATTGTCGGTGCACCGGTCAAAGCGAAAGACATTGGCGTTTCGCAGGACTATCTTCGCCAAACTGTTCTCAGAGCGCGTTTTTTGCGCAGCCGCTACACACTGCTCGACCTTCTGGATGAAACCGGGCTACTGGAGCAGGCTGTCGATGACGCTGTCACCAGGGGCCTGACATGACACGGGATTTAACGAGCCAGTTTGGCCAGGCCTGCAAGGAACTGCAGGCTGCCTGCAGTGCTTTGGACCGGGATCAGTTTGACGGTTTTGTTCATGAGATCGCGTCTGCTCAAAAGATCGTTCTTTATGGCGTTGGCCGCGAAGGCTTGATGATGCGCGCGCTGGCCATGCGGCTCTACCATCTTGGGCTTGATGCGCATGTCGTGGGGGACATGTCGACGCCGCCCTTAGGGTCGGGCGATCTGTTGATCGTCAGTGCTGGACCGGGGGATTTTTCAACCGTTCGGGCCTTACTTGGCGTCGCGCAGGACGCCGGCGCGCGCACGGCTTGTGTGACAGCGCAGCCGGATGGCGCGGTGCCGCAAGCCAGCGATACCGTGCTTGTGATACCGGCACAAACCATGGCGGACGATCAGGCGCCCGATCCGGCTTCGACCCTGCCCATGGGGTCGCTGTTTGAAGGCGCGCAATATCTTGTGTTCGAGATCTTGATCCTGCATTTGCGCGACCATATCGGCATCAGCGCGGATGCGATGCGCGCGCATCATACCAATCTGGAATGAACGATGGCCGACTGGACCGATCGTTTTGCTTTGACCGACAAGAAGGCGCTGGTTACCGGAGCCTCGAAGGGCATTGGCGCTGAAATTGCGGAAGTCTTTGCCGACGCTGGTGCAGACATCGTAGCGGTCGCGCGCGATGCGGAGGGCCTTCAGGTGACAGCGGAGGCGGTGCGCGCAAGAGGGCGTCATTGCTTGGTGATTGCCTGCGATCTGGCCGGCGAAGACGGAGCCGGGAAGGCTGCCCGTCAAGCGCTCGACGCCGTGGGAACTATCGACATTCTGGTCAATTCCGCCGGTGTTGCCCTCGTTGCGCCGGCCATAGACCTCAGCCTCGCCGACTGGAACACGAGCATGGCTGTCAATCTGCGTGCGCCGTTCCTGTTGTCGCAGGCGCTGGCGCCGGCAATGATCGCGCAGCAGTCCGGCAAGATCATCAACATCAGTTCGCAGACCGGTATCATCGCCTTCGATGACCACGCGGCCTACGCATCCTCCAAGGGCGGCTTGAACGCCCTGACGAAATCGTTGTGTGCGGAGTGGGCGCGACACAACATTCAGGTGAATGCGATTTGTCCAACGGTGGTGCTGACACCTATGGGACGTGAAATCTGGTCGGCTCCGGAGAAGAAAGATCCGATCATCGCGGCGACACCGGCGCGGCGGTTTGCCGAACCCCGCGAGATCGCCGATATGGCGCTCTATCTGGCTTCGCCTGCCTCGGCGATGGTGAACGGAGCGCTGATGATGATCGAGGGTGGCTACACAAGTGTTTGACGCTCCGACCAGCACGAAGAGCGCGTTTGAGCGTTACGAAGCGGTGCGTGCACGCCTGCCGCAGGCCAGCTTCCCGGCGCAGTCCCAGTACTTGGCCAATTTGAGCGATGTCGCCGATCATTTTGATGGTTTCGTGCTGGATGCGTTCGGCGTTCTCAATGTCGGGCAGACAGCAATCCCTGGCGCTGTCGAGCGGATGAGCGAACTGCGTAACCGCGGCAAAAAACTGGCCGTGTTGAGCAACGCTGCGTCCTACACGCGGGCGGGCGCGCGCGCCAAATACCAAAGGCTGGGTTTTGATTTCTCCGATGAGGAGATCATTACGTCGCGCGACGTCGCAGCAGCGCGTATGAATGCGATTGCGCCTGGCGCTGTTTGGGCCGCGCTGTGTGACGCAAGCGATGACTTCCACGATCTGCCGGCAACGGTTGTCGATGCAGCCAGCGATCCCGATCTGCTCGACAGCGCCGACGCGATCCTGTTTCTTTCAAGCCATCGCATATCGCCGGACTTGCACGAGCGTCTTGTGGCCGCGATGGAGAGCAACCCGCGACCGATCGTGGTTGCTAATCCCGATCTGACGGCTCCTTTCGAGGACGGTCTATCGCGTGAGCCGGGTCTGTTTTCCCACGATCTGATCGACCGGACGGGGCACACCCTACACTGGTTTGGCAAGCCCTTTGCGGAGGGGTACCAGGATGTTCTTAGCCGATTGGAACTGCCGCCGGAAAGTCTGGCGATGGTCGGTGATACCTTGCATACCGACGTTCTGGGCGGGCGCGCTGCCGGCATGGGGACGGTGCTGATCACCGATCATGGGTTGTTTGCCGGACACGATCTCGAGCCTTTTATCGCTCAATCGGGTATCGTGCCGGACTTTGTTGTCCCAACGCCTTAGTCAGAATCCGCCGATTGATGCTTTCCTGTGCGCTCGGGGACCGGTCATCCCAGAATGTTGGCAGCCTGGTGACGCTTCTCGCTGCGATCTGTTTTCAGCGAGATACCCATCGCAATCAGAGTTTCCCTTGCTGAGTGTTTACGATCTGATGCTTCGGTGGTCCGAGCGCCCAAGACAGCGCGAGGCCGGCCAGCATCGAGATAACGATCACAAGCCCGAACGCAACGCTGGTGGCCAGTCCGGCGCTCGACGCGGCGCCCATCACCGGAAAAAGCAGGGCTGCCGCCCCCTCGCGAACGCCCCATCCGCTAACGCCGATGGGTAGCAGCATTGCCAGCAGGATCAGCGGCACGATTGTCAGTATGTCTAGGACAGCGAGATCAACGCCAAGCGCCACGGCACAAAGCGCAAAGGCAACAACATTGCACAGGGCCGTCAGAAGGCTGAGGCAGGCTTGTTTGATTGCCACATCGCGGTGCAGAACGGCGTAGAGGAAGCGCTGGCCCAGCCGCCGCAGCGGTTGGGCGTGGTGACGAAAAACATGAAAGCCGAGGGTGACAAGAATAAGTCCGGTGATCAGCGCGGCCAGCATTCCCATGACCGGTGCAGCGAGCCAACCGGGCAAGTCGAGACCCCTGGGCGACAGGACTTGAAAGGTCAGGCCGGTGAGGAAGACGGCGAGTAATCCGATCTGGCCGGCAAGCCTCTCAAACACAACGGCCTGACCTGCAAGCAGCAGCCCCTTGCCCTGCCTGGAGCGATAGGCGCGGCCTGCATCGCCGATCACCCCGCCCGGGAGCGAGAGATTGACGAATTGTGCCAGATAGTATTCGCGCACCGCGGCACTGAGACTGAACACAATGCCGAGCCGTCCTGCAGTCAGCTGCCATCGTGTCGCCGAGAGCAGCGTTTGAAGGGTGAGGATGATCGCCGCAGCGAACGCCCAGCGCAGATCGGCGACAAGCAGAAGGCGCGCGGCCTCAGCACCATCGAATGTGTGCCAAAGTAGCACCGCAAGTCCGGCCAAGACCAGGAACTGGGCCGGTTTCAGAAAACGATGGATGGGCGGTTTCGAACGATCCGTCATGGCATGGCCCCGATGAGGGCAGCATCGGAAAACACGGTCAGGAAGATGTTGCGAACGTGGTTCATGGGCAGCACGGGCGTGCCTGGCGGCGGTAGCAAACCCGGCGCTGGTGCGACGCCTTCCAGGCGATTGACGAGGTCATTCGGTCCGATCACGTGGATCGGAACATGGGGGCGCTCATCTAATGCGACGAACGCGGCGGCCTGGTGATCGCCGACAACAAGCAGAAGAGGTGGGTCGTCGGCATGCAAAAGCGCATATTCGAACACCGATTGAAGAGCATAATCAACGGCCAGACGGTATTGCGCTCGCACGCGATCCCGGTCACGCCAGACCTCCCGTGGTGTCTCCACGCCCTCCACATGGGATGCGAAAACGCTGCCGTCCCCAAGCGCCTCCCAGGGCAGCATGTCGGGTACGGGGATCCATGGTGCATGTGAGGAGACCAGGGCGACTTGAATGAAGAAGTGGCCGCTAGGTTCGCTGCTGCGCAACAGCCGGTCCATCGCCGCCAGCGTGAACTGGTCAGGCATCGTCACCCAGTTGAACGCCGGACCCTGGTAGCCTAGAGCATCGAACGCGAGCACCGTCTCAAAGCCCATCACGTCTGATTCCGGCCATTCGCGGGTGATTTGCGGCATGACGGCCGCGGTGTGAAAACCGGCGCGCGCCGCATGGTGAAACAGCGTCTGGCGCCCGCTCGCGAGCGCCGCCCCATAGCTCATCTGGTTGTCGATCCACAGGCCATTGGCAAAGGTTGCATGCGTCAGCCAGCTCTGCCCACCGCTGGTCGGCGCTTCCAGAAAGCCCGAGCGGGAGGTGAGGCCGGCCGTGCTGAGCTGTTGTTCGTAGCTTGCCAGTGTTGCGCGGTGCAGGCCTGCATAGAAGTCGGTGTCGTGGCTCGTGCGGCCATAGCTTTCGACGAAGAGGATGATCACGTCACGGTCGATGGCCGTCATCTGGGCTGGTGCGTCGGCAAACGGGTCGTCGTCGGCGAGTGTATGAAACCGGCGCAGTTCCCCGATGGTTGTGCGCGCCATCTCCCAACGCTCGACCGCAACGCGCGCGGTGAACGCCGTGCCTGGAGGATCGAAAGGCGGCACCCAGCGCCCCATGGCCTGATTGATCTGTGCCACCATCAAAAGCGCGACGATCGTTGCTATGCCGGACGCCAGCAAAGCGTGCTTGCGCGGCACCTCAACGCGGGCCCATGTACCGGTCGCCCACCAGATACCCAGCGTCAAAAGGGCGAGCAGAGCGGTCACCAACGCAAGCAACAGGCCGGCTCCCAAGATGCCGAAGGTGCCTGAAAGGAGGCGTGCAAAGGCATCGACCAGGGCCAGATCGGAAATGGGGTTGAAGCCGCGTGACAAGGCATTGAAGCTGATGAAGTCTGCCGTCTTGAGCAATGCGATCAGAGTCAGTGCCATGGTCAGGAAAACACGCGCTGCGTGCGAGATGCCGCTGGCGTGTGGCAGCGCGATTAGCGCCAGAAGAATGACGGGCAGCTCGAGCGGAAAGACGAAAAGCGCGCCCCAGCCGATAGCATGCGGATGGTTGGGCTGAACAAGAAGGAGAAAAAGAAAAAGCGTCGCCAGAGCGAGGGCGGTCATTCTCCGCCGGCTGGACGCGCTCATGAATGGTGCCTGCGCAGCCAGATGATGTCCAGCCAGAATGACCAGACAAGCGCCAGCGCCACGCAGGCAATAAGACCGTTGCCGACGGTCGCGCTCACCCCCGGTATGAGAAGCGCGATCAATACCGCAATCTGCAGCACGCAGACCAGCTTGCGGCTGAAGCGTTCGGGCAGGCCTGAAGAAAGCCAGGGAAAGACGACGCTCGCCGCAGCAAACAGATAGCGCGGCAGTCCGAGGAAAAGGACGTACCACGGAGCATCGGCGACAAAATACGCCAACAGCGCGAGAACAAACGCGAACGCTGAGTCCACCTCCACATCAAAACGCGCACCGAAGGCGGATGCATAGCCCTCCCGACGGGCAAGCCAGCCATCCATGCCATCGGAGATGAAGGCGGCGGCGGCAATACCGACGAGTATCCATTGCCGGTCCGAGGCATCGATCAGTTCAATCATCAGAATGCACACGCACACCAGGCGAAAGAGCGTGACGGCATTGCCAAAGCCGAGGGATGGGAGCGTGTACATTCTGCGCAACGCGACGAAGGCAATGGCACATGCCGTACCATAGGCCGTGAGGCCAAAGGCAAGACCGGCGCTCGGGATCGAACTCTGAAGCAGGCCTTTCAGCGTGACAACACTGACCAGGCCGATGAGACTGAGCAGTAGAAACTGCGATCCGGCATCGACTTTGGACGCCAGCACGCTAGCTGCTGATAAGTGCAGGTCGTCCGTCGAACGCGGGTGCTTTTTAAGTGGGCGCGGCATAGAGTGTTACGGCAGACGGTAGAGACGTTTTGTTGCGAGGCATGATCGGTCACGGCACCACCGGCAAAAAAGATCACCGAGCGCCGCATGATCGTCACAAAGGTAGAGAGGCTGTCGATCATGGCAATCTTAGGAAGCTCCGCAAGCCATCACACAGTGCCCTGCTATCGTTTGCCGGCACGCGTGCTGCATTGGTCGATGGCTATCCTTGTTCTTCTGATGACCGGCGCCGGACTTGTGATGACGCAAGAGGGTCTTAGCCGTGAGCTACAAAACACCCTTTTCATCTTTCACAAAAATGTCGGCGTGCTGATGCTTCTCCTGATCGCTGTCCGGGTTGGCGTGCGCTTTGCCCACCGCCCTCCGCCGGAGCCTGAAACCTTGCCGCTTTGGCAGGCGCGGATCGCATCGTTCACCCACTTTGGTCTGTACGCGCTGCTCGTCATCATGCCTCTTGCCGGCTACATACGCGTCAAAGCGGGCGGCTTTCCCATCGAAAGCCTAGACGCTCTCGGCGTTGCTTCCCTCGTTCCGCGGTCTGACGCGCTGGCAGAGACGGCAAAGGCACTGCATTTTTATGGCGGCCGCTTGCTGATCCTCCTGATGCTCATGCACATCGGCGCCGCGCTTTTTCACGCCGTCATCAAACGCGACGGTATCTTCCAACGCATGTGGCCCACTTCGGCCACGCGTCCGTCGCAATAGAGTTTGTCGAACCGCTGCGGCTCTCGCCGCGTAGACCGTTCAACCCATGCGTTCCGATAGGGCGACCCCCCGCCTTGCCAACCGATACGATCCTTTCCGCGCCTGCCTTGCCGACCGACACCGTGCCGTGGGTGCGGCACAGGCAGACCGTACGCTGGCACCGCGCCGTGCAGATCCTTCTCATGCTGCTTGGGACCGGTGCATGCGTTGCAGCCTTTGCGTTATCGGTGGCGGAATGGACACCGCTGTCGGTGCTTGCAGGTTTTCTGCTGGCGATCAGCGCTATGTGGATCAGTGGCGGGGCGGCCACGGCACTGATCGGTGCGGGATTGCCACCATCACCGTCAAAGGAGGCTCCGCTTGATTGGATCCCGAGGAGCCAATCGGCCATCGTTTTTACGGTGTGTGGCGAAGACCCGGGTCCGTTGTCAGCGCATCTTGCAGGCCTTGTCGCCGATTTGCAGCGTCGGGGCCTTGAGGACTTCGTCTGCGTTTTCGTTCTTTCCGACACCTCCGGCGAACAAGCCATTACGCGCGAAGAGGCTGCGTTGGGGGATTTGGTTGCCGCTGAAACAATCAGCTATCGCCGGCGTCTGACAAATGTAGGCCGCAAACCGGGGAACATTGCGGACTGGTTTCGCTCGACGGGCCACCGCTTCGACCACATGCTGGTTCTCGATGCAGACAGCCGTATGGCCGCGCGACGGATCCGCACGATGATCTGGACCATGGAAACGCGCCCGCAGTTGGGCTTGCTCCAGGCGGGCATCGCCCTGGTGCCGGGGCGGACGGGTTTCGGGCGCTATCAGCGCCTCTCAGCCCGCCTGTTGTCGCCCTTGTTCCTGAGAGGTTTCGCAGCAACGACGGGAGCAACGGCGAATTATTGGGGCCACAACGCGTTGATCCGGATTGCGGCTTTCCGCGATGCGCTCGCATTGCCGGTTCTCTCCGGGGCTGCCCCCATGGGGGGACCGATCTTGAGCCATGATTTCATCGAGGCCGCGTGGATACGGCGCGCCGGATGGGATGTCGAAGTCGATCCGGTCCTCAAGGGCTCGGCGGAAGACGCCCCGCAAACGCTCAAAGAGTTCACTCAGCGCGATCGGCGATGGTGCCAGGGCAATCTGCAGCATCTTCGCCTGCTTGCAGAGCCTGGCCTGCACCTGCTTAGTCGGGCGCATCTGGTCTTTGGCATTCTGAGTTATCTGGCTGCGCCGATCTGGCTGTCTCTGCTCGTTCTTCTGACGTCCGGGGCCGTCACCCTGACCACGGCCTGGCCGCTGCTGCCCGTCTTGCTGTTGCTGCTCATACCCAAGCTTTGCGCGCTGGTCCGTGGCTGGGTGCGCACCAGGACGCGAAACCGGCGCTCGACCCTTGTCCGTGCATTTCTCGGCGAGTTGATCGTTTCAACGGTAATCGCTCCGATAATCATGGTGCGGCAAACCGGAGCAGTGCTGGCCGTTCTCTTAGGACGGGACTGCGGATGGAAGCGCGCGAACACGTCACATATGCCCCTGCAGCAGGGCGCTTTGGAGATGGTCGTCGCAATCGGGCTGTGTGCGCTTGCTGTTTTCGGCCAGAACGGCGTGATGGTTTGGCTGCTGCCGGTGATCGGGCCACTTTTCCTTGCGCCTTGGCTCATCCGCATGGTTGATGCACCATCGTGATCAACCGGCGTTCCTTCCTTGCAGCGCTGTCCGCGGGACTTGTGGGCTCCACAAACACGGTCTTGCCGCTCGCCATGGCGCAGAGCGGTGTCGTCCCGTCACTGAGGGAGACGGCGCGCGAGCTTGCCATGCAACCGTACCGGTTACCTGATCGCACCCTTCCGCCGCCGTTTGCAGACCTCACCTATGATGCCTTTCGCGGCATTCGCCCGCGTACCCGAGAAGCGGCCTTTCTGCCGCAAGGCGATGGTTTCGCCGTCGATCTGCTTCCGCCGGGTCTCTATTTTCCCGACAGCGTTGCCATCGAGCGCGAAGTGCAGGGTGTGTTGCAAACGCAACCCTTTTCAACGGCCTTGTTCGACTTCGAGCCGCGCTATTTCGATGCGATACCTGACGAAGCGCCGGGCGCGGGCTTTACCGGTGTGCGTTTGCGTCACCCGATCAACACGCCCGGCCGGCTCGACGAGATCGCGGTGTTCCAAGGTGGCAGCTATTTCCGCGCCATTGGCCGCGCCATGGCCTACGGTACGTCGGCCCGAGCTGTCGCGATCGGAACGGGTGGGCCGGAGCCTGAAGAGTTCCCGCGCTTCACGCGGCTTCGCCTCTATGAAGGCAATGGAACGAGTATTCGCCTGGAGGCGGTGATCGACAGCCCTTCGCTGACCGGCCACATGGAAACCGTCATGACGCCTGGCGATGACACATTGATGGATGTTGCCGTCACCATCTTCCCTCGGCATCGGCTCACCACCATCGGTATCGCGCCATTAACTGCGATGTATCTCAAGGGCCCGATGCACACCGCCGTCTCGGATGATTTCCGGCCACGAGTCCACGACGCCGATGTGCTGATGATCCGGAACGGCGCTGGCGAAACGCTCTGGCGGCCAATCGGCAATCCGGCGCGTGTCGAAACCTCCGCGTTTCTTGACGATAGCCCGCAGCATTTCGGGCTCTATCAAGCGGTGCGGCGTTATGAGGATTTTGAGGACACCGAAGCCCGCTATCATCATCGTCCCTCGGCTGTTGTGACGCCCAAGAGCCCATGGGGAGCCGGGGCGGTGATGCTGGTTGAAATCCCGACAGGCGATGAGTTTCTCGACAACATCGTCGCGTTCTGGCGGCCGAATGCCCCGCTTGAAGCGGGTGATGCCTACCGCTTCGACTACACGCTGCGTTGGACGCTCTCCGACCCTCAGCATCCCGGTCTTGTTCGCGTCACGCAAAGCCGCAGCGGCGAAGAGCACGATCAACCGGGCGCGCGGCGCTTCGTTGTCGATTTCGACACGCCGCCCGACGGGCTGGTGCCAGACCTCTCCATCCTGGGCGCTGACCCCGAAAGGCTCTTTGGGGAGAGCCTGTTCGCCTTGCCCGATGGGCGCGGAACGCGCGCGACCTTTCTTTTGAAGCCTGGTGATGACGACACGATCGAGCTCCGGCTCGTTCTGCGCAGCGAGGACGGCGCCGCCGCGAGCCCTGTCTGGCTGCATCGCTGGACACCCAAGCGGGACGGCGGAGTCTGACGGGCTCCGGCGGATGCGGGCAGTGAACAGAGGGTTCGGACGGCTTGGGCAGGTGTGTCGTTTGGTGAGCTTTAAACCTCGTTCCTGACACTCTAGGCTTTGTTTTTTACGTTGCGCGGCGGCGATTTGATCCGCGCTGTATCCCATTTGGAGCAACCGCATGACCAAGCTTTCCTTCGCCACGGCGTTTTTCTTTTCCGTTTCGGCTGTGTCTCTCGGCGCACCAGCCGTCGCGCAGGACCTCGTCACGCGGACGATGGTTGGCCTGCCGGACGCGCCGAACACGCTGACCTTTCGTCTGACGGCCTTCGACCTCTATTCGTCGGATGACGCAACGCGCGAAGGGTTTGAAGCGCTGTTCACCGATTTCATCCGCGCCCGGCCCGATTGGAAAATCGAGACGCAGCTGCAAACCGCCAACATCGGTCAGGAACAGGCGCGCATCCTGCAGCAGACCTTGGCCGGACGTGGGCCGGACTGCGCCATGATCGACAGTTCGCAACTGGCACTGTTCAAGGAGAACGGTGTTCTCCAGCCGATGAATGCTGTGTTCTCCGAGGAAGAGGTCGCGGACCTGTTTCCCTATGTGCGCGAAGCCGTGACAAATGAGGCGGGCGAAGTGCTCGCCTGGTGGTGGTTCACCGATCTGCGGGTGCTCTACCGCGACACATCCGTCGTGCCGGATGCACCGCAGACGTGGGACGAATTGAAAGCGGCGGCCCTTGCGGCGGCCGGCGAGGGCAGGGAAGGCATCCTCTTCAATGGCGGGCGCTGGGAAGGCACCGCCTTCGACTGGCTGGCCAATTTCTGGGCACAGGGCGGCCGGCTGGTCGACGATGACGGCGAGCCCATCTTTGCCGACGGCGAAAATCGCGAAAAATTTCTTACTGCCGTCGCCTATGTACAGGATCTGGTTGAAAGCGGTGCAGCGCCGCAACGCGTCTCATCCATCGTCAACTATGATGCCTTCAACGCTGCCGCCGCAGCGGGCACGGCCGCCATGTTCATCGGGGGAAACTGGCAATATGGCCAGCTGCGCACCACGCTGCCGCCCGAAGCTTTCGCCAACTGGGCCGTCTCGGAGCTTCCCGGTCCGACGGCGGACGATCGCGCTACGGGCACTGGTGGATGGACCATCGCGGCGCTAACCGATGATCCTGACAAGGCGGCGCTCTGCGGCGAGATCGCCAAGGAGATTTACGCCGGGCCGGGCAACGCGCTGCAAGGCCTGCTGCCTACCTCGGCCTCACTCTACGAGCAGTATGACGCATATGACGGCCCGGAGTTCGAGCTCTTTGCTGAAGCCTTGCAAAATGGCGTCTCACGGCCGGGCGCAGCGATCTACCCGGAAATCTCCAACCAGATCCAGATCCTGCTGGGCGAAGTGCTGTCAGGCTCGGCGGACCCAGAAACGGCCCTCGATGCAGCGGCAGATGCGGTGCGGGCTGCCTTCGAGCGTCTGTGACCGCTTCTCCCGCTCGTATAGGTGAAGCAAAGGATGCGGACCTCTGTGCCGACGCGGATGCGTTAACGCACAAGCTTGGAGCGCATGACGTGAGCCCGGTTTCCTTCCATGCGCTCTAGCAAACCTGCCAGCGTGCAAATCCGTCGCCGCGATCGCGCGCTTCCCTGGCTAGCGCCTGCGCTCCTCATGCTCGCCGTCTTCTACGCGGTCCCTGTTCTTGATGTTTTCCGCCTGGCGTTCAGCGATGCAACGCTGGTGCGCGCGCCGACCGCCTATTCGCTGGAGACGTTCTCTGACGTTCTGACCAATGCCGTCCTGCCGGAAATCCTGCTAACGACGCTCATCTTCACCGGCCTCAGTGTGGTGGTGCTGCAGCTTGTGGGTTTGATGATCGCGCTGCTTCTGGTACGCGGTGAGCGGCGCGGGCTGCACGGGATGGCCGCGTTTCGCACACTTGTGCTTGCCGCCTGGGTCGTTCCCGGCATTGCCAATGGCCTCATCTGGCAGATGCTGTTCGATGAAGCGCCTTATGGCACGCTCAACAGCCTGCTTGGCTTTGTCGGCGTTGGCCCGGTGGCCTGGCTCTCCGATCCGGTCATGGCGATGGTTTCGGCGATCATCGCCAATGTCTGGCAGGGGACGGCATTTTCCATGGTCGTGTTTTATGCTGCGCGCCGAGCGATCAATCCGACGCTTTACGAGGTCGCGTCGGTCGATGGGGCTAATGCATGGGAGGCTTTCTGGGCGATCACCGTGCCGCAGCTTCGTTTGGCAATCGCGGCGAACACCATCCTCGTTTCGGTGCAAACACTGAATACGTTCGACTCCATTCTCGCGTTGACCGGCGGCGGGCCAGGGCGCGCGACAGAGGTGCTGGCGCTCTTCACCTTCAACACCGTTTTTTACAATCTCGATCTCGCCGGCGGCAGCGTTCTCGCGCTCATCCTTTTTGCACTGGGGCTCGCCTTTGCGACGCTCATCTTCGGCTGGCTGCGGAGGGAGGCGGCATGACGGGTGATGTGACCAGCGGTATGACTGCAGGCAAGCGCGCACGCGCCGGCGATGTGGCAACCTACGCCCTGCTGGCTCTTCTGACCGCGTTTTTCCTTGCGCCCTTTGTCTGGCTTTTGAGCTTGTCGCTGCGCACATCGACCGAAGTGTTCCTCGGTGCTTCCAGGCTTATTCCCGATGTGCCGACGCTTGGTAACTTCGAGCGGATACTCTCCGATCCGGCGTTCCTCACCTATCTTTGGAACGGGCTGAAACTGTCGGTCATGGGCGGTGGACTTGCCGTCGCGCTGGCCATCCCGGCCGCCTATGCGTTTTCCCGGCTTCGGTGGCGGGGGATGGACGCGCTGTTGATTGCGATCCTGGCTGTGCAGATGATTTCACCCTTGGTGATCCTCGTGCCGCTTTACCGCTGGCTCAGCGCGCTCGATCTCCTCAACACCCATCTGACGGTCATCGCGGTTTACGGTGCTTTGGGCATGCCGCTCGCGGTCTGGCTGCTCAAAGTCGCGTTCGATGCGATCCCGGTCGAGATCGAGGAGGCTGCCTTTGTCGATGGCGCATCGCGATGGATCGTCCTGACACGTCTAACGTTGCCGCTTGCCCGGCCGGGCATCGCGTCTGCCTTCATCCTCGCTATGGTGATGAACTGGTCGCAGTTCCTCGTGCCCTTCATCCTCTTGGAGCGTGACGGCGACTGGCCGGTTTCTGTGGCGATCTTCAACTTTGCTGGCTCCATCAGCGCCTCGACGACGCAGCTTCTCGCAGCCGCATGCCTTGTTGCGCTCATCCCGGCCGTCACCGTGTTCGTGCTGCTGCAGCGGATGATCGTCTCGGCTCTCATCGCAGGCGCCGTTAAGGGCTGACCAGGCGCGCATAAACGTCGCCGGAATTGGCATCATCCGGAAGTGTGGTGATCGCCTCTGCCATCTGCAACGCTGTCATCCAGTCGGTGTGCTGGAGCCGGTGCTCTTCGCCAAGGCTGAGATTGAAGCGGTAAGTGCCAAGCGCTTGGAGCGCCTCGATGCACTGAAGCGCGACCTCCCGCTGGATGGTTGTGACTTCGAACGATAGAGCGCGAAGCGGGGTGCTCAGGCCCTCGAGCACATCGCGCTCATAGCCTTCGACATCGATCTTCACGAAGTCCGGCACACCGTGCTGTGCGATCAGATCATCAAGCGTGGTGACCGCTACCGTCATGGTCTGATCCCAGGTTTGGCCTTGCCACCCATCCGCCCGTGATGCGGCTTGGACGAAGTCCACAGACAGCGTGGAGACCGTGGGGTTGGCGCTGTTGACCCTGAGCGTTGCCGTTCCGGTTGCTGCTCCAACAGCGGCATGTACCAGTGCTGTGTCTGTGTTGCTGCCATAAAGCAGCTGCAAGGCTCGAAAAGGCCTGGGTTGAGGCTCGACGGCCACCACCTCGGCGCCGAGCCGCAGGAAGCTTCCCGTCCGGTCGCCGACATGCGCGCCGATATCGAAGGCAAGGCTCCCGCTGCCAACGAACGAGGCGTGCAGCGCATCCATGCGCTGTATCCGTCTGCGGTCGCGATAGTAGACATCGAACGAACGGCGGAGACTTGCGGCAGTGCCGGCAAGACTGTTGGGCCTTGGATCTCTCATGACAGCGGTTCCGTCAGCCATGCCATCCGAACCAGGGTCTCCCATCGTGTTCTTGCATCGTCACGAAAGGTAGAGCCTTTTCAGTCCTAGGGGCAGACGCCCGGCTTCGGCTTAGCTGCATGGATCGTCAACTACCGTTCTTCTGTATGCGTATGAGACAGCAAACCGGTAGACTGACCGATTAAGTTTCATCGGCGACGGGCCGCAATCCGGATCGAGTGGCTTACACAAAATCTTACACACTCTTTGCAAACGAGCTCAAATTATCAATTTAGATCAATTACTTGTTTCTCTGTGCGACCGTCTCCAAAACCGTAGGTCGCGGGTTCGAACCCTGCTGCCCCTGCCATCGCTGCAACTGCGATCTGATGCCAATTAACGTGGACAGTGTCCGTAAGTGCATGCCAACCCTGAAGCACCAGCGTCGCTAGGATGAGAACAGATTGGTGATGGTTTGGCCGTTTAACCGTCCGAACTTCTGACAAAACCGATCCATTCAGGTCCGTCGACAAGTGATTGGCGCTGCATCCGGTGCAGCCCCGGCGCATCATCGGTCGATGACCGACCGGTTATGTGCCCGCTTTACGTCCGTTGATCGCGTCAAGTATTGCCGTTTCAGCCACCGCCGTCGTTGCTGACCCACCAAGATCCGGTGTGCGCGTCGAGGCATTGACAAGGCTCGTCTCGATGGCTTGTTCCAGCAAGGTGGCTGCTTCGGCTTGCCCGAGGTGGTCCAGCATCATGGCTGCTGTCCACACTGCAGCCACCGGGTTGGCGATGCCCTTGCCAGCAATATCGGGCGCTGAACCATGCACGGGCTCGAACATGGAAGGTGCCGTGCGATCCGGATTGATGTTGGCTGCTGGCGCGATGCCGATGGAGCCCGCCACAGCCGGGCCGAGATCGCTTAAGATGTCGCCGAACAGGTTGGAGCCAACCACCACGTCAAACCAGTCCGGATGCAGTACGAAATGCGCGGTCAGGATATCGATGTGATACTTTGAGGTCGCGATATCCGGGTGCCGCTGTGACGCGGCTTCGAACCGCTCATCCCAAAACGGCATGGAATGCATGATGCCGTTGGACTTGGTGGCCGATGTGACGTGGCCACGATAGCCCGATGCCTTGCGCTTAGATGCGATCTGAAAGGCATAATCCATAATCCGATCGGTACCACGCCGGGTGAACACCGCCTCCTGGACAGCCATTTCCTGATCCGTGCCACGGTACAGTCGGCCACCGATTTCGGAGTACTCGCCCTCCACATTCTCGCGGACGACAACAAAGTCGATCTCTTCCGGCGAGCGGCCAGCCAGCGGTGATTGGACGCCTTTCAGCAGGCGGACCGGACGCACATTCGCCCACTGATCAAGCTGGCGCCGTAGAGGAATGAGCAGGCCCCACAGGGACACATGATCTGGTACGCCCGGCCAGCCAACAGCGCCGAGATAGATTGCATCATGGTCGCGCACCCGGTCGATGCCGTCTTTCGGCATCATGCTCCCAGTCTCCGCATAGCGCTGGCACGACCAGTCAAAAACCTGCCAATCGATCGCGAAGCCGAACTTGGCGGCCACCGCATCGGCAGCACGCTGCCCGACGGGTATGACTTCCGTGCCAATGCCGTCGCCGGGAATGGTCGCGATTGAATAGCGGGTCATGAGATCTCCTTCACGTGCCGAACAGGCCGAACTGGAATGCGACATAGGCGCCGTAGCTGGCGAGCATCAGACCGCCCTCCCGCCGGTCCAGCCGCCAGCCGGTGCGTAGCAGCACAAGCGTCACGGCGGTGGCCAATGCCATCAACCACAGATCAAGACGCATGATTTCAGGCGGCACCGGAATGGGTTTGAGGATCGCCGCCAGTCCGATGACGCCGAGAAGATTGAACAGGTTGGAACCCAGCACGCCGCCCAAAATCACCTCGGGGTGACCGCGTCGGACTGCAGCCAGTGTTGTGGCGAGCTCCGGCAGGCTGGTGCCAACAGCGATAAGCGTCAGCCCGATGACCGTTTCGCCGACACCCCAGGTGCGCGCCAGAGAAACGCCACCGTGAACCAGGAGGTCCGATCCCACAACCAGGGTGGCGAGCCCGGCAAGGGCAGCCAGGAAGGCCAGCAGAGGGTTGACATGGAGAGCGTCTTCATCAGCTTCGATACCGCCATCATTCCAAACGCAAAACGCGAAGTAGCCCGCCAGAAGCAGGAGGAAGAGCGCCCCGATCCAGGCCGTGATCACGCCCATACTTGTGCCGGCCACGAACACCGCGGTGCCCGCCAGCATCGCCATGCCGTCGCGCTTCAATGTGGCTGGCCCCGTTGTCAAAGGTTGAAGTGCTGCCCCCACACCCAAGATCAAAAGAAGGTTGGCGATGTTGGAACCGACGACATTGCCCATGCCGATGCCTGGCGCATTCTCCATCTGCGCTTTGATGACGACGAAGAACTCCGGCAGGGACGTGCCAAGCGCCACTACGGTCAGGCTGACCAGCAAGGTGGAAAGGCCAAGCCGGTTGGCGAGCGTTACAACGGCACGCACCAGAACATCGGCACCAACTGTCAAAAGCGCCAATCCGCAAGCGACCAAGGCCAAATCAAAGAACACCCTAAAGCTCTCCGGCCAGGGCGCGGTAGCGTTGGATCAGGGAGGACGTGTCCCAGCGTCCGCCGCCAAGGCCTTGAACGTCGCCATAAAACTGATCGACCAATGCGGCGACGGGCAGGGAGACGCCCATCTGTTTGGCCTGCTCCAGCGCGATGCCAAGGTCCTTGCGCATCCAGTCGACGGCAAAGCCATGGTTGAACTCATTGTCGATCATGGTGCCGGCCCGATTAGCAAGCTGCCAGGACCCACCAGCCCCCTGGCTGACAAGCTCAGCCACAGCTTTCGGATCAAGCCCTGCCTCTTTGGCGAACCATAGACCCTCAGAGATGCCCTGCACGATGCCTGCAATGCAGATCTGATTGACCATCTTGGTCAACTGCCCAGCCCCTATATCGCCAAAGCGTCTGACAACCTTGGCGTAGGCCTGCATGACCGGCTCGGCGCGGGCAAAGTCATCTTCGTCACCGCCGCACATGATCGCAAGCTGACCGTTCTCGGCACCCGCCTGACCGCCGGAGACCGGGGCATCGACATAGCCGACACCCTTCGCCTTGGCTTCGGCCGCCAGTTCCCGCGTGACAATGGCTGACACGGTGGTGTGATCGACGAACAGCGTGCCATCGGCCAAGCCGGCCAGAGCACCATCCTCTCCCAACACAACCGAACGTAGATCATCATCATTGCCGACACAGGCGAACACGATCTCCGCGCCGTCGACCGTCTCTTTGGGGGTTACGCCAAAGGAGCCGCCATGCTGGGTAGCCCAGGCTTCGGCCTTGGCGGTGGTGCGGTTGTATACAGACACCGCATCACCAGCCTTCGCCAGATGCCCCGCCATTGGCGCACCCATTACGCCCATTCCCAAGAATGCTAGCTTCGCCATTCGCTTCTCCTCAAACTCTAGTCGATAAGCTGGACGATGGCCGCGTCGCGCCCGTCAAGCCGGGCGCGGAGCGCACCGCCTTCAACCGCCACCTCGCCACGCACCACCGAGCCGGAACCATCCAAGGGAACGTCGATTTCGATAGGCCCACGGCTTGGATTCACCAGCCACAAGAAGCGCCGGCCATTGCCTTCGCAAAGCCGCGCGAAGCAGGGTGCGGGCAGTGCATAAGGTGGCGCGAGACCTGCCCATGCTGCGGCTTGCGCAAAAAACGCCGAACCGCCGCGCTTATAGGCGCCATAGCCCGGATGTGTGCCGCACAGAAGCGTTCGACCCTTGCCATGCTGGTGGCCGGCCAAGGCCGCGAGACCTCTTGCGTAGGGTCCGGCACTTTCGGTGTAGTGGCCCAACACGTCGGCGCCTTCGGTCTCAAACGCCTGCGTGTACAACCCACCGCGAGTCACCTTTCCAGACCAGTCAAATGCCACATCATCGGCGATATCGGCAAAGAACTCTTCATGGACTTGCCGAACACCAAAAAGCGTCTGAAGCCACTCAGCCGTTTCCTCTGGCGTCACCCAACCCTCTTCGGTGAAGTATCCAGGGAAACCTTCCGATATGAGCGTGCCGCCTGTTGCAACCCAGTCCACAAGGCGACGGCGCAGTGCGATGGGCAGTGTAGCGGGGAATGGCAGATAGATGGTGACGTGATCGTCCATCTGGTCTGGGATGATGAAATCGGGCTGATAACCCGCCTCATGAAACCCCCGATAGGCCCCGCGTGCTGACTTGGCATAGAAATCAGTCGAGCCATGCATGGCGAGCGCCTGATGCTGGCTTTCTTCGACAGCCAGGATCGCAAGGTCGCCGCGAACCGGCCTGGCATCCCAAAGACCGGTCGATTCCACCTCTTTCACCCAATGCGCCATCTCAGCGGTTATGGCTGAACGATCGGTTGGCCCGCCGTCATTGCCATAGGGTCCAAGCGTGCCGAACAGCGGCCCAGAGAGAAGCGGGCGCATACGCGGAAACATGATGCCTCGGGTGCCGCCGGCCATGGACATCAGGTTGGAAAGACGAATGTCCTCGGGATGCCTCAACCGCCCATCATCGCGGGGACGTCCTATCTGAAAGTCCCGCATCCAGACAGGCCCGCCTTGATGCTCGGCATGCCAGAACGGCTTGCCCCGGCTCGCTGAGCGGCTGAGGTCGACCGCATGCATGTGCATCCAAGGCTCCACCCCATGGCGCGACTGAACATAGGTGAAGCCATAGCTGTCCACCGTTTCAGCGGAGCGCCAATCATGGCTACCGGCGAGTGACAGGGTTTGCAGCGCCTGGGCCTGCCCATGGCTGGTAATTGGTGTGTTCGGGTCCGCTGCACGCAAGGTTTCCGCGCGCCAGGCCATCTGCTCGACAATGTTGTCGACGCGAAAACGCAGCCAGTCGAGCGACTGGGTGTAGAAGGCAAGCTTCATCGGTGCGCGGACCTGGGCCCAGTCCGTGTAACCGAACTGGCACCAGGCCTCGCACAGCGATTCCAGTGAACCATACTTAGCCTTCAACCAGGCACGAAACGCCTCATGCGTGGGCTCGGAAAAGTCATAATCGACCTGCTTGCCCCACTGATTTTGCGGGAACTTGGCCTCATTGACGATGTCGTAATAGCCAAGGCCTGGATGGTCACGATAGCGTTCGGCAAGCCGGGTCAAGAACTCGCAAGCGAGGTCTCGCGCGCCCGAATGGTTGAGCGTGAGACCCGGAAACCCGCCCGACGAACAGGAGCCGGACATTTGCGGTTCGTCGGGCCGGCCATTGCGATGCACCAGTCGCGCCTCGGGATACCGTTCCCAGGCCCAGATCGGAGCTGATGTGAGCTTTTCCTGCACAATGGTGAGGAGCCCGTGCTCAGCGGCGAGGTCGAGCTGGCGGTCATACTTGGACCAGTCCCATACGCCTGGCGCGGGATTGACTGCCGACCAGAGCGTCCAGTGGCGAAACACCGTCCAGCCATCTTTGGTGGCCTGGGCGTAGTCTCGTTCCCAATCCTTTTCCGGCGGATTGGAACGGCGGTAGTAGACCGCGCCGTAAGGGAAAGTCGGGCGGGCAGGGCGGCTCATACCTTGTACTTGGCCATTGCCTTGTCGTTCCATTCCAACCCGGCCCCCGGCGCAGTCGGAACCGTGACCGTGCCATCCGGATTAAGGCGCAGGCCGGTCTCGTACTTCATGACCCGGAAGTGGTCGTACTCTTCGGGGTAGAACTCAAGGTAGAGGCCGTTGGGAATGGCGGACAGCAGATGCACATGAATTTGCTGTTCACCATGCGGTGCGATGACCCGACCGTGCGTGTCGGCATAGCTGGCGATCTTCATGAACTCCGTCACGCCGCCGCAATTGGTGCCGTCGGCTTGCACGATCGGCGTCCCGGAGCCGTGGATAAACTCGCGGAACCCGAAGCGCGTGTACTCATTCTCGCCGCCGACAATGGGTATCGAGGTCGTCTGGGCAATGCGGGCATAACCCTCGATATCGTCCGGTTGTACGGGTTCTTCGAACCAAAACACGTCATACGGCTCGACCATGCGTGCAAACTGGATCGCTTCGAACGCCTTGTAAGCGCAGTTGGCATCGATCATCACCTTGATTTCCGGGCCGACCGCATCGCGCACGGCACGCACCCGTTCGGCATCCTCGGCCATGGGCACGGCGCCGACCTTCATCTTCACGGCTTTGGCGCCGTACCGCACATACGCCTCCATCTCTTCGGCAAGCTCTTTCAGACCCTTGTCCGGTGCGTAGTAGCCACCCGCGCAATAAATGTTCAGCGTGTCGGTAAAGCCGCCGATCATGGTGGAAAGCGGCAAGCCGGCGACCTTCGCTTTGATGTCCCAAAGAGCGATGTCGAGTGAGGATTGGGCGCGTGTTTCCATGCCGCGGCGCCCTCGGCGTTTCGGCGAATACAGCTTGTGCCAAAGCTTCTCCGTCATGAGCGGATTTTCGCCGATGAGGAGTTCCTTCATCATCTCGCGGCTGGCCTGCTCATTGTGCCGCGTCCCGCCGATGGAATGCCCTACCACGCCCTTATCTGTGTAGATGCGGATCACCCAGCCACCGCCTTTGGAATAGGTGTGCAATCCGTTGGAGAGCGGCACCGGCTTGTCCCACTCATAAGCGTCGAAGGTGATGTCGGTGATCTTCATGAGGAGTCCTGAGGGCTGTCCTTGTGGGTGGCCATGATGGCTGCGATTTCGTCCATGGCCTGTTGCGGTAAGGGGCCGTGACTGAGCGCGCCGAGAATGTCGCGCATCTGCGCTTCCGTCTTGAAGCCGGGGATGGGGAGGGTGTTGTGCGAGCGGGCCATAAGCCAGCCGAGCGCTCCTTGGACCGGCGTGCGTCCGCCGACCGTCAGCCACTCGCGCAACCTGTCATAAGTGGCCAGACGGCGCGCCTCGCGGCCCTCCGCGAGACTCCATTTCGTCTTGCGTACATCGCCATCGGCAAGCTGGCTGCTCGCGCCGTACTTGCCGGTCAGGATACCCTGCGCCAATGGCTCGCGGCACAGCACCGCCAACCCTTCGCGTTCGCACAGGGACAGAAGCTCTGATGTGCCGTCGAAGACGTTAAGGCGCATCTGCACCGCGCCAAAACATCGTGATCCGATCCAGTTTTGCGCACATTGCGCGCTATCGGTGGACCAGCCATAGGCCCGTATTTTTCCGTCACCGACCAGACGTTCCAGAACCTCCCGGACGCCATCGCTGACCGCGGTATCAAGGGTGTTGATGTGCAACTGGTAAAGATCGATCCGGTCGGTCTTCAGCCGCCTCAACGACCCTTCGCAGGCAGCACGGATGTCCTCTGGTGACGTAACATCGCCCGGCAGCCTTTCGCGCTTCTCCTCATCCATACGCTTACCGAACTTGGTCGCAATCAGAACCTTCTCACGCCGTGCACCAAGCAAGGCGCCAAGCTCGAGTTCGGCATGGCCCGCGCCATAGACGTCGGCAGTATCGATCAGGCCGATACCGGCGTCGAGCGCGAGCTCCACGCCTCGTCTTGCTTCGGCTGCGTCGACGCCGGGCCAGCCTTTCTGCGTATCGCCAGAAAGGGCCGTACCGCCCATGGCAAAGGTGCCGATGCCAAGCTGCGGAATCGTCCAACCAAGGCGATCAAAGACTCTCATTGGTCCACCACGAAGCCGTCAAAATGGGAGCGCATGGCGACACCACGCCGAATGGCTGGCGCGCTGCGGCCCAAATCGGTGAGTGCCATTCCAAGGCCGGGTGCGGTTGGGATGTCGACAAAACCGTCATTAACGGCAGGGATGGCTGTGACTAGCTGTTGACCGCGCAACATATCGCCCGCCGCCTCGCCATCTTCTTCGATAGACTCGTAATCCAGTCCCACAGTCGGGAACTCCTGAATCGTGAAATTGGGGATCGCCGCATCAAGCTGAAGACAGGCGGCGAGCGAGATGGGTGACAGCGGGTTGTGTGGGATGACGCCGATGTCCATCGCCTCGGCCATCGCAGCGATCTTGCGTGCCCCCGTGATCCCGCCACAAAGGCACACCGAAATGCGCGCATAGGTCAGCGCATCGCGGGCGAAGTGGTTTTGAAAATCGTAAAGCGAGTGGAAGCGTTCACCGGTGGCAACCGGAACAGACACCTTGCCGGCGACGCGGCCCATGGAGTCTGCCGAAGTTGGCGCGATCGGGTCCTCGTAGAACATCGGCCGGTAAGGCGCAATTTCATTGGCGAAGACGATTGCTTCAGCGGGTGTCAAGCGGCGATGGATTTCGATGCACAGATCGACATCATTGCCGAGCGTCTCGCGCAGATCGGCGACAAGAGAGACCGCATCGTCGATCTTCTGCGCGTGAGATTTGGAATAAGCGAGTGACCGATCTTCATCCAAGAATGGATTGAGGTGACCAATGGCAGTAAAACCCTGCACCTTGCGAGCCAGGCAATTGTCGATCATCTGCTGGCGTGTCTGCGCTTTCACATGGCAGTAGACACGCGCCTTGGTGCGCGTTGGTCCACCAAGAAGTTGGTGGATCGGCACGCCAAGCGCCTGGCCTTTGATGTCCCAAAGGGCGATGTCGATGCCGGAAATCGCCGCGCAAATGGCCGCGCCGCGAAACCAACCAAAGCGGTGCATCATGTTCCAGTGGCGTTCGATTGGCATAGGGTCTTCGCCAAGGAGGTAGTCGCCAAACTTCTCGACTGCCGTTTGTGCGGCTTCCAACTGGCCCCAGGCCCCGCACTCACCCGTACCGACAAGACCAGTGTCCGTTTCCACCTCCACGAAAAGGTATCGATCGGTCAGATAGGGGGTGACGCGGGCGATTTTCATTGGCGAGTGTTCAAGCAACGGACGCAGCCTCCACATCCTGTTCGATGATCACTTCGCCACCGCGTGTGATGAGGCGGGCGCCGAGGCCTTCGGAAAGCTCGACCAGCCTGGCGGTTAGCACGGTACCCTCAGGCGAGGATGGGTCCAAGACAGCGATGTCGTTGTCGGCGTTGCGCCGCACCGGTACGAGCCCGAGATGGGCGATTCCGCCAGCGCCAATCACGCACCGAACCATCAGGCCGTCGAGGTTGCGACCGCGCATCTTTTGCCAATCAAAGGCAAAGTTGCCGAGCGAGTAAAAGATTGGGCGGCCCTTGTAGAGTTCGATGCCGCCAATCATGTGCGAGTGGGTGCCGTAGACCAGGTTGGCACCGGCATCGATGGCGGCTTTGCCGATCTCGGTCTGGTAAGCGACATGTTCTTCCTGGCTTGAAACGCCCCAATGGCAAGCGACGATGACGATGTCGGCTTTGGTTTTGGCCGCCTCGACGTCGCCCGCCATGGCCGCCAGTTCGGAAGGGTCGGCCCAGGTGTGGATCTCTGGCGGGGCGCCCGGCATTTCCAAAACGCGCCTACCTGGTTGGTAAGCCGTATGCCCCTTGATGGTGGCCACGCCCGGCGAGTGGGCCGTTGCCGGTTGCTCAATGGGCCAGAACACCGACGTGTAAGAGAGAAGAGCGACCTTGATGCCGCCCGCCTCGACCAGGGCCGGTGCGCGCGCTTCGGCAAGGTTGCGCCCACCACCGGCATGGGCAATGCCGGCACGACCAAGATGCTCCGCGGTCTCAACGGCCACGCTGGGTGGAAACGTCACGTTGGAGGCAAAGCTGACGGCATTGAACCCCACCACCTTGAATCCTTCAACCACGGACGGGTCAGAGTGCCGCCATCCTTGTTTGTAAGAGATATCGGGCGCCAGCGGGTCTTCGCTGGGTTTCGACAGCGGGCACTCAAGCTGCCCCATGAGCAGATCAAATCCGCGCAGCGTTTCGCGCACTTCGCTGAAGGCCGATGCCGGGTCCTCGCGCCCTTGAACATTGGTATCGCCAACCAAGCCAAGCGTGATCTCACCGGATTGAGGCCGGCGGGCCCAGTTCCACGCGGTCATGCAGATGCTCCATTGCTGAGGAGATCGGCATCCTTGGCCACATAGCGGTGACGATCGGCAATGCGCCGCCGTGTCGGGTCAGGTCTGGGAACAGCCGAAAGAAGCGCCTTGGTGTAAGCGTGGGTGGGATTGTCGCAAACCTCACGGGCATTGCCGATTTCGACAACCTCGCCGCGATACATCACCGCCACGCGGTCGCAGAAGTAGCGCACCGTTGAGATGTCGTGACTGATGAAGATGAAGCTCAGATTGAAGCTTTCCTGAAACTCCAACAGCAGGTCGAGGATCTGGGAGCGCAATGATACATCCAGCGCTGAGGTTGCTTCATCCGCGATGATCAGTTTGGGATTGGGCGCGAGCGCGCGGGCGATACCGATGCGTTGGCGTTGTCCGCCGGAAAAGGCGTGTGGGTAGCGTTCCATGTGCTCCGGCTTCAGGCCAACGCGAACCAGAAGATCGGCGACACGATCTCGGTTTTCGGCCGGTGTCCCGAGCTTGCGATTGCGCAAAGGCTCGCCGATCAGTTGCTCCACCGTCATCCGCGGATTGAGGCTGGCGTATGGATCCTGAAAGATCATGCGAATGTCAGCGTAAAGGTCGCGCAAGCCTTTCTTGTCGAGGCCTGTGATCTCGGTGTCTGTGCCGCGTCCGCGATAGAGTATCTGACCGGATGTGGGCTCATGCATGCGCATAATGCAGCGCCCAAGGGTGGTCTTGCCGGAGCCGCTTTCCCCCACCACCCCGAGCGTTTCGCTGGGCATGAGATCGAAGCTGACATCGTTGACGGCTCGCACGCCCTCAGCGACCAGTTTTCCCAGCATTGTGCGCTTGGCAGCAAACTGCTTGACCAAACCGCGTACTTCCAGAATTGGCTCCTGACCCGTTTGCGCGGCCTGCTTTGCCTGCATTGCGATCTTGATTGGAGATGGCTCTTCAAGGCGGACCGCCGACCCGATGAGCATCTTTGTGTAGTCTTCGCGCGGGTTGGCGAAGATATCTTCGACGGTTCCGCTCTCGACATGCTGGCCGCGATACATGACCGCAACTTCATCGGCGATCTCGGCGACGACGCCCATGTCGTGGGTGATAAACATCACCGCCATGCCATACTCGTCCTGAAGCTCCTGAATGAGATCCAGGATTTCGGCCTGCGTAGTGACATCAAGGGCCGTTGTCGGCTCGTCGGCGATCAGCACTTTCGGGTTGCAGGCAAGTGCCATGGCGATCATGGCACGCTGGCGCATGCCGCCGGAGTATTCGAACGGGTAGCGGTCGGCGGTCCGTTCGGGGTCGGGGATTTCCACGCGCCGCAACAGCTCGACCACCCTCGCGCGACGGGCCTTTTGATCGAGGTTCGTGTGGAGGATCAGGCTTTCTTCGATTTGAAACCCGATCGTGTGAACCGGCGACAGGGAGGACATCGGCTCTTGAAAGATCATTGCAATGTCGGCACCGCGAATTGCCCGGATTTCCGGTGATCTGTCGCCCATTTCGTGCAAGGCGACATCGCCGTCCTCGCGGTGCAGGATGACGTCTCCGCCGGTGATCTTGCCAGGCTCGGGAACAATGCGAAGGATCGACCGGGCGGTGACCGATTTGCCCGAGCCGCTCTCGCCGACAATGCACAGTGTCTTGCCGCGTTTCAGTGTGAAGCTGACATCGTCAACGGCCTTCAGCGTGTGCGTGCGCAGTGCAAATTCCGTTTTCATGTTGCGCACGGTCAAAACCGCGTCTGGATCAACCGGGTTCATGGGAATGACGTGTCCGCGTTCCACTCCGACCTCCTAATGCGAGTAGGGGTCGGCTGCATCGCGCAGGCCGTCACCGAGAAAATTGAAAGCCAACACGGCGACCACCACGGCGCCACCGGGCACCATCAGCCAGGGGGCTGTGACCACAGCGCGGATGTTCTGTGCTTCCTGGAGCAGGACGCCCCAACTCACCACCGGCGGACGCAGGCCGATGCCGAGGAAGGAAAGGGCTGTTTCCGCCAGGATCATGGATGGGATCGCAAGCGTCACTGTGGCAATGATGTGGCTGAGGAAGCTTGGCGCCATATGGCGCAGAATGATCCGCCCTTCCGACGCACCATCAAGGCGCGCGGCGGCGACATAGTCGTCGTCTTTGATGGACAGGAACCTGCCGCGTACCTCGCGCCCGAGGTCGGTCCATCCGACGAGGCTGACGATGGCGGTAATGATCAAATAGACCATCAATGGATGAAAACCGAGCGGAATGGCCGCCGCCAGTCCCATCCATAACGGGATGGTCGGGATCGAGCGGATGAACTCGATCAAGCGCTGGATGGCTGTGTCGATCCAGCCCCCATAGTAGCCGGAAATGCCGCCCAGAACGATGCCGAGGAAAAGGGACAGAAAGACGCCAACAAGCCCAATGGACAACGACACGCGCGCGCCATGGATGACCCGGCTGAACATATCCCGGCCCAACCGGTCGGCGCCCCAGATGTAAAACGGTGCTCCGACCTCTTCTGGCCCGAAGAGCTTAACAGTTGCCGGAATGAGACCGAGCAACAGGTAGGGTTCGCCCTCGACAAAGAAGCCGACAGGGATGCGCTCCTCTTCATCGAGGACGAAGGTCCGCCGGAAGGTCTCTCGGTCGAGCTCCGTGCGGTAAGCATTGACGTGCAATCCCCACTGCCGCTCACCGGCGTCGTCGACATAGCTCCAGCGCAGTTCCTGGGGCGGTGCGTAGGTGAAACGTGGATTGAAGTCATTTGGGTCGGCGGGCGCCAGAACCTCAGCAAAAATGGCAATCATGTAGAGGACGAGAACAACGACGCCTGAAGCCATAGCGAGCTTGTGGCGGCGGAACTTCCACCACATCAGCTTCCATTGGCTGGCGACCTCGGCGCCTTGGGCAGCGACGATCGCCGGGGCGTCGTCGGGCCCGAGCGGCGTTGCGGTGTCGGTTGTCATAGCCATCGCCGGCGCCTCACGAATAGCGGATGCGCGGGTCGAGCCACGCAAGCAGAATGTCGGATACCAGGGTGCCAATCACGGTGAGCACCGACAGGATCAGAATGAAGGAGCCGGCGAGGAACATGTCCTGGCTCTGAAGGGCTGTCAGGAGAATGGGTCCGGCTGTCGGCAGGTTAAGCACGATGGAGGTGATCGCGGCGCCCGAGACCAGTGCCGGCAACTCCCAGCCAAGGCGGCTGACAAACGGGTTGAGCGCGATCCGCACCGGATAACGCATGATGAGCACGGCCTCGGATTGGCCCTTGGCCCGGGCCGTCTCGACATAGGGTTTGTTCAACTCATCAAGCAGATTGGCGCGCATGACACGGATCAAAGCGGCGGTCGATGCCGTGCCGATGATGATCATCGGGATCCAAAGATGGGCCAGGAAATCCATGAGCTTGGCGAACGACCAAGGTGCGCCCGCATATTCGGGACTGAAGAGGCCGCCAGGCGTAACGCCAAATACCTGAAGCGAGATCACCATCAGGACAAGCGCCAACAGGAAGTTGGGCACCGCTAGGCCAAGAAAGCCGAAGAAGGTGAAGACATAGTCGCCGAGCGAGTATTTGCGAATGGCTGAGTAGACTCCGATCGGAAAGGCGACGCAGTAGACGAACAGCAAAGAGGCCAGCGAGACGACGAAGGTCAGCCCAATGCGGCCCCAAAGGAGATCGCTGACCGGCGCGTTCCATTCAAACGAACGACCAAAATCACCCTCGAAGATGATGTTGGAAATCCACTTCCAATACTGAATGATGAAGGGATCGTTCAGGCCGTAGCGCTCACGCAGCATCTCGATCTGCTGGCGGTCGACCGTCTCACCACCTTCTGCGGTCAATTGAGCGACATAGGCATTGAGATAATCGCCAGGTGGAAGCTGAACGACGATGAACGTCACGAAGCTGATCAGGATCAGCGTCGGGATCATCAGAAGAATACGGCGGGCAATGTAACGCAGCACGGCGTGAAGCTCCGTCGGTCAAAGGAGGCGGGACAGATGCTGGGCCATGGCCCAACACCAAGCGCCCGGGGGGAGAGTTTGGGGAGGAATCGGGATCGGCATTGCAGCGCTCAGCACGCGCTCCGCCGGTCCCTAGTTTCGTCAGGATCAATCTCAACGCAAGCTTTCGTCATCGATCCAGAAATGCGCCGGATGGTAAGGTCCAGGAGGTGCGAACGCGAAGCTGCCATGCATCACGTCTGGCACGTTGCGCATATGATCCAGCTTGAAGGAGTATTGAATTTCCTCCGAGCAGGTGCCGAGAGCGAAGAAATTGTCCGCCGTGATTTGCAGGATTTCGGCGAAGAACTCGAACTGCTCGGCAGGGACCGAGGTTTCACCCATCTCGCGATAAAGAGCGATCTGGCGCTGAACCTGTTCAGGTGGTTCCTGGGCGTTGTCCATACCGGCGTACCAGTAGAACCAGGGAATGCCGAAACCCTGATCGTCGTCCACGGGCAGATAAGGCGCGGCGGCCAGTATCGCGTCGGCAAGTGCCGAGGAATGATCCTCCATCAGGATCATGTGCTGATTGGCATCACGCCGCTGGTCAGACAGGGAGCGTTCAACGACGTCAAGCTGTACATCAACCCCGACCTGGCCCCAGTAGCGGGAGGCAAGATCAGCGATATCGATCATGTCCTGCTTGTCTGTACGCACCTGAACAACCAGCGTGATCCGTTCACCGTCTGCGCGCAACCGGAAGCCCTGGCTGTCACGTTCGGCGAAACCGGCCTGATCCATCAACTGGTTGGCCAGATCGACATCATATTCCAAATGCTGGTTGGCGAGCTGCTCATTGTAAAGCGGGGGAAATTCCGGGCTCACTGCAATCTGACGAGGGACAGCGGCACCTGCAAATACGGTGTCGCAAATTGCTTCGCGGTCAAGCGCGTGGGAAAGACCCGCACGGAAATCCCGGCTTGCCAAAACCTCGCGCATCGCTTCGTCTTCGAAGGTCTGGTTGAAGTAGATGGCCCCTTCATTAGCGCTTGAGGGGATCAGCCGGATGAACTCCATGCCGAGTTCCTCGGCCGCATCGGCCAGAAGCGGGCGGTTCGGAACGGTGTTGATATGCCGGCCGTGGAAGTCCATCTCACCCGCCAACGCCTGAAGCAACATCACCTCGTTGTCCTGGTAGACTTGGAAGATGACGTCATCGATGTAGGGCAGCTGATTCCCCTCTTCATCTATCTTGAAATAGTAAGGGTTGCGCACGGCGCGCACCTGCGTTCCTTCGCCGAACGGATCCTCAATCACCCATGCCGCCAAAGTCGGTTTGCCGGCATTCTGGTAGGATGACCAGCGGGCGTTGAAGAGGTCGACCCAGCTGTCAAAACCAGACTCGGCGACCAGTTGGTCAATGCCGTCCGGATTGTGGTCGGGATGGAACTGCGACATGTAGTGCCGTGGTAGCTTGAGCAATCCGTCGCCCATTTCCGACGACGATACGCGCGACAGGTCTTGAAGGAATGTCCCGTACGGCTCACCAAAGGTGACAGTGAAGGTGCGTTCATCAAGCGCTTCGACGGTCGCCCAGCCTGCAGCATTGCGATAGGAGCGCGATGGGATGCCGAGGTTCGGATCGCGCAGCATCTCCATAGCAAACACCATGTCGGCGCTTGTCAGCGGCGTGCCGTCCGACCAGAGATGGCCTTCGCGTAGCGTGAAGGTGAAGACCGTGGAATCCTCATTGGCTTCAACACTTTCGGCAACATTGGGCACAACGCCGGTCCAGTCCTGGTTCCACATCACCAAGTGATCGTAGTTGATCGTCCGGTACATCCAGCTGTCCGTGCGGCTGGACGCAGCGGTCCGCCACGTACCGCCATATTCACCGACTTCCTCAATAGCTTCGATAACCAGGGGATTGGCCGGTATGCGCTCGGCCAGTGGCGGCAAATCGCCGGACTCCACCAGCGCATCAAGCATCGGTGCCTGGTGCAGATGGCCATCGGCGGTTGCGGTTACGGAAAAGCCCCCGGCAAGCGCCAGGGTCAGCGCGGCGGTGCCAACCGACCGGCGCAGGTGTTGCATGGTCATGGATAGTCCTCCCGTGACGCGAGTTTTCTCGCTGTGCACCGCCACGGTATCTTTCTACGTTAATATGTCAACAGTCAAAATTATATTTCACTAGTTGAAATTAGATAAACGCGGACTTTTCAACCTTGTGACCCGCGGCAAGGAAGGGGCGCCCCATGGCGATCAGACCGACGGCTCCTAAGGCCGCGGCTGCGATCAGGGCTATGGAGAGTGAGAAGACGTCCGATAGAGCGCCAACAGCTAAGGCTCCAAACGCACTGCCTGCCTTGAGAAACAGGTTGTAGTACCCCATCACCCGCCCGCGCATCGCGTCGTCGACGGCAAACTGCAGAAGCGTTTGTGTGCCTGCGGCGCGCACGATCATGCAGCCGCCAACCACAAACAGGATCGCAAATGCGATCACGGGCTCGCGCACCATCGCGAGAGCTGCGATCAGGGCCATAAGCAGCAACATGAAGGCGAGCAGGAGGCGTGCTAGCCCCTCGACCCGGCTTCGCGAAGCTAGCCATAATCCGCCAACAATGGCACCGGCACCAATACAGGCTGTGAGCAGGCCAACCGTTTGAGCGTTACCGGCAAACAACAAGACGGCCACGGCCGGCATGAGCGGAATGATCGGTCGTGCGCAGACGGCAAACAGCAGGTGCAGAATGAGAACGGTCCGAACGGACTCATCCCGCATCACATATCGGGCGCCCGCTGCCAGGCTACGCCCAAGAGATTCTCGTTGCGACTCTTTCACCCGCAACTCCCCCGCCTGCGGCCGCTTCAGCGAGATGCTGAAGAGGACGGCAAGAAAGATGGATTGAAGCAAGGCGGTGACCACATAGGCCGCCAAAACGCCCTGCCAGGCGATCAGAGCGCCGGCGGCTGCCGGACCCACAAAGGCGGCAAGATTGAAGGTGATGGACCCGACAGGGATGGCAACGGGCAGCCAGGCTTTGGGTACAAGGTGCCAGACAAAGGCTTTGTTTGCCGGATTGGCCACCGACTGAAGGCTTCCGATGGCGAACACCAGAAAGCAGAGGACTCCAATCGACAAAAGATTTGCTGCCAAAAACGCGGCGAGCAGGATGTAGCCCGTTACCACGCCAACCTTGCACAGGCGCATCAGATCCAGCGGCCACATGCGATCGGCCAATGCGCCGCCCACCGGACCAAGAACAAGCGACGGTGCAAGGCGCAAGAAGGCTATGACACCGAGCCAGGTGCCTGATTGTGTCAGCTCCCAAACCAGCCAACCTGTAGCGAGCTGTTCCATCCAGATGCCGATGGCCGCCAGTGTCCTTCCTGCATAGAAGGGCGCGACGTGCGGTAGTGCAAAAAGTCCGGTCAGATTGCGAATGCTTGGTTGAAGCTGACGATCCACAAGGGGTTCGTCCTCGGCATCGGGCATGCCTTGGTCCTTGGCTGCAACGCGGTCGCAAGCAGGGGTAAGAGCCCGGGCGCTTCGGCCGGTTTCGATAAATGAGAAACGCTGACAAGGCTACGCCTTTAACAGCAATTGTCAAAGGGCAAAATGTATTTTCATCAAATGAAATTAATCAACAAGCGTTGCGTCACTCTTTTCTTGGTTCGCTTGGGGCCCTCGCCATCCCATCCGCCGAGAGGCATCATGAGCGGCTTCGTGCAGCGCTTTGGTCATGTCATCCTCTCGAGCAGCAAACTGACCGGTCAAAGTGGATACGGACATGGCGGCGACAACCGTCCCGGATCGATCGCGAATGGGTGCCGCCAGACAGCTGATTCCCAGTTCATACTCTTCGCGATCATGCGCGATGCCACTGTCACGCACCGCGCCGAGCGCCTTAAGGACATCATCAATGGAGGCAAGGCTGTTGACCGTGGTGGTTTGCAGCGGATCACTGCCCAGTAGTTCACGGACACGACCCTCCCAGAGCCAGGCCAGTAATACTTTTCCCGACGCGCTCAAATGCGCCGGCGTGCGCATGCCGACGCGTGTCGCGGTGCGGATGGACCTTTGGCTTTCGCCGCTGTCGACATAGACGGCGTCAGCGTTTTCCAAGATGGCGAGCGAGACGGTTTGGTCGGTTTCTTCGGCGAGCCGCATCAGGATCGGGCGACAGATTTCTTGCAACCTTGTGTGAGACAGGAAGCGTGATCCGACCTCAAAGGCCTTCAAACCCACCTGATAACGGCCGCCGTCGTCCTGCAGCACGAAGTCATGAGCTCGTAATGTGTCGAGAAGGCGCAAAGCCGTGGCCGGCGACAGATCGGAGCGCTGTGCAATTTCGACCAGGGGGAGGTCTGGCGTATCCGCGATGATTGCCAGGATTCGCAAACCGCGATCGAGGGCACGGGTGAGGGGCTTGGGTTGGTCGGATTTTGGTGCCGGGCCACGGCGGCGAGGTTGTGTTGGGTTTGCCATTGGCTCAGGCGGCGTCCCGGCTCGCGTCAAGGACTTGGGCCGCATTAAGCAAGGCGTCCGACACTTGCCGTTCTCCGCCGGTGTAAAAGAAATCGACGCCACGAAGAATACGCGTGTCGATCAATGCCGCACGTGTGGCTGTGCCGCGTATGAGATCAAGAAACGCACGGACATCACGGTCGTGTCGGGTTTCATTGGAACCGAACCAGGCAAAGACCGGACAGGTGACGCGGGCCAGCGCCGGTGGAAGGCTGCCATGGCCGTAGAGCTCTTTGAACATTTGTGCCCGGTCCAGGTACCAATCGGCGCTCACGGTACTTTTTAGGCTGTCACCACCCGTGCCCCATGGCATCAAGTCTCGTCCCCTACCTTCCGCCCGCATGGACCGCGCAAGGTCCAGATCGTCGTTGGACATTTTTTGACGAATTGCCGAGGCGGACGAAGCCAGTGCAAGGCCGGCAACCTCGCGGCGACCACTTTGTGCTTGGTAATGCAGTGCTTTTGCGCCACCAAAGCCATGGCCACCAAAGAGGACACGCCGATAGCCAAGGCCCAATGCAACATCAACCCAAGCTTCCAGATCATACACGCAGTCGGTGAAGACCTCCCAGGCCGACCCGCCCAGGACAGGCTCTTCTCCACCACGGCACCAACTGCCGAAACCGTGCCCGCGCGTGTTCACCGTCAAGAACGGAACGCCAGCGGTGGCGGTCCGCCGTCCGATCTCCACATATTCTGGCTCGGCGAATCCCAACTGGCGAGTGTGAATCCAAATTGCGATCAGATCACGCTTGCCGAGATCCTGGGGCTCTATCAACAACCCCGACAGGTGCACCCCATCTTCCGCTCCTGCGGCGACGAGACGTTCGTGCGTCGGTGGGTCTTGGCGGCGAGACCGAGAAGGACGTTGTGACGGCATCAGTGCTCCAACGGCAGCGCGAGTATTAAACCATTAGAATTTTCATCTAGTGGAATGCCATCTCAATAGTCGGAATTGCAAGGAGTTTCTTGGCTTGCGACGGAAATCGTCGGACGCCATAGTTAAGCTATGCCCAAAAAACGCATTCTCTTCAAGTCTGCAGAACGGACAGCCGGATCGGTTTGGCCGGCGCTTGCCCGCGTCGTTCAAGTCAATTTGGGGCTGTCGGATGCGATGTCGCTCGATATCGACGGCCTTGTCAGAGACCTAATCGCTCTTGGTGCAAATGGCGTGGTGTTCAACACTGGCGGTATTTACGCGTGGTATCCGACCGAACTTATCCACCACGGACGCAACCCATACCTCGTTGATCGCGATCTGGTTGCGGAGATGGCAGCCTCTGCAAGCGCAGAAGGACTCTCTTTCATAGGGCGCTATGACTTCTCACTCATTGAGGCCCCCTTGGCAGAAGGTAAGGAGGACTGGCTGACTTTGGGGGTCGATGGAGAGCCGCTCGAAATAGGTGGGCCGAGGGCGGATGGTCTCCCGGCTTTGCTGGCAACTGCAATGGCGGGGGATTATCGACGACTTGTTGCTCCGGAAATCATTCATGAAGCGCAAGGACGTACACCTTTGGATGCGGTGTTCTTTAACGCCCCGGAGCCTTTTCCAGATTGCCGGTCTGACACGCCGCAGCCGTCCGACCCAAAGGAAGCTGAAGCCGCCTTTTTCCAGAACTGGGGACTGTGGCGAGATGCGGTCGAAAAGGTCGACCCTGCATGCCGCATCCTGGGTCGGTTCAATGCTCTCCAGTATCGCAGTTTGCGTCATTTGGCTGAGACTTGCGATGTTCTAACGTCGCAACCCCTGGACTGGCTGGATGGCGGAGCTTCTGGTCAGCGGCCTTCCTGGTTCGCAGCACTGACAACGAAGGTCGGCCGGCGTGCGATGAGCGACGAGCCGCCTCTGATAATTGTCCACGCCGCTCCCGGTTTGAGCTGGCGGCATGTTGGACTTCCTAGCGCGGAGGCGCGCATGTGGCTTGCGCAGGTATTGGCAAACGGCGGCGGGCTTTGGCAGACGCTGACTGCACTTCCAAATGCACAGGCCGATCGGCGGATGCTTGAAGACGTTGCATGGGCTAACCGGCGCGCTGAAGAGGCCGAGCCTTGGCTTACCAACACGCGCAGCCTGGCTTCGGCCGGGGTGGTCGTTCCAAGGCGATGGCATCACGATGCTGACCATGCCGAGGCGGCCGGCATCGTCGACGCGCTGACGATGGGCCGACGTTTCTATCACCCGCTCACAGAAGAGGATCTTACGGCTGATGGACTGGAGGGGTTGGAGGTTGTCATTCTTCCTTCGGTCGAGTGTCTCAGCGACGACGAGGCCGAAGTCATCAGACGGTTTGCGCAAGAAGGTGGCTGCGTTGTCGCGACCTTCCGCACAGGCTGGCGGGATGAAACGGGGGTGGCACGGCCAGTTCCTGCGCTTGCCGACCTTTTTGGTATCTCATCGGCCGGCGAGCGCATTGATGATCTTTACGCAGGCTATCTGGCTTTGAATGCCGACACGCCGCTGACGGAAAGGCTGGGAGACACAGCACTCGTGGCGGGGCAGGGGCCGTTTCAACAGGTGGAGCCCAGTTTGGACGCGGAGGTTTGGGCGAAGCTTGCTTCTCCCTTCGCGGCGCGGGGAGGCGTGGGCAAGCCTCCTGAGCGGGTCAGGAGACCAGAGTTGTCAAAGTGGCCCTCTGTGCTTTCGACGGGCAAAACTGTCTACTTCGCCCACGCGGTGGGTTCCCTGATCACCCGTTATGGACTGCCTGATCATCGGAGCCTGGTTCTCGCGGTTCTTGATCATCTGGCCGAACCGCAAAGCGTTCAGGTTGAAGCACCGCCCGGTGTTCACGCCTCACTGTTTGAACAGGATGACCGCCTGATCCTACATCTGGTGAATGCTGTTGGAGCGAGGCCTCTAAGTGAGTGCGTCCCTGTCTACGATGTCGTTGTTTTTGCCAATGCTGAAGGCATGCGCACCGTACCTGATGGTACGGACTTAGCCAGCCGTCCGGATGGCAGTTTTGTGCTCGAGAAGCTTGACGTTTGGCAGATGATCGAAATCCGTCCCCACAGTCCTTCCTGAAGAGCGCAGTTCCAAGAACAGTTTCCAACTTCAGCAAGGGGCGGCATCAAGGTGTCTGGCCTCGATTGCGAGGGGTCCAAATAGGGTATCGATGATTATTTGCAGATGACGTACATGTGTTTGTCAGTTTGATCGTGGATCATCCGGATTGATGGAGATGGATATGACGCCAAGACGGATCACACTGCGTATGGTCGCGTTGGTTGCCGGGGCGCTCTTGGCAACACCCGCCGTTGCTACGTCTTGCATTACCAGTCAGTCGCAGTTTGAAACCTATAAGCAGCAGCTTGCGCAACAGGCTGCATCGTCCGGCGTCGGGCAGCGCGGTCTGCAGGCGCTGCAGCAGGCGCGGCTTTCCGGCATCACGTGGCGGTTTGAATCAAACCCGGCCTCCCAGTCCAGTATGCGCCATCGCAGTCCTGAACAGTTTTTGACCAGCCGGTTTTCGAGCGTGAATTCCTTTGTCTCCGGTGCCCGGCAACGGCTGCAGCAGAGCGCCGGATTCTTCCAGGCCATTGAACAGCGCTATGGCGTTCCCGGTTCAATCCTGGTGGCAATCTGGGGTTATGAAACCAGTTGGGGTGGCTATACGGGCGACACTCCCATCGTTGGCGGCGCTGTAACCCTGGCGTCCTACTGCCGTCGTTATCCGCGCTTCGAAGACGATGCCATCGCAGCCCTGCAACTTGTCGATCGAGGGCTCATTTCCGGCAACAGCCGCGGTGGCCCTTCTGGCGAACTGGGGCACATGCAGTTTTTGGCCGGCAACTGGATACGGTTTGCCGTGGATGGCAATGGCGATGGCCGGGCTGACCCCAACGATGCGGCAGACGCTCTTGCAACCGCAGCAAACATGTTGCGCCGCAATGGCTGGCGGCCCGGCGGTTCCTTCGCTGACGGGTCGGCCAATTTCCGTGTTCTGTCGGTGTGGAACGACAGCGGCAACTATCAGCGTGCCATCGCTTACGCTGCTGGTTTGATTGGTCAGTAGGTGACGCTCTCGGCTGAATCTGACCAGAAAAAGTCAAAAGAAAAAAGCCCGCGCTGGCCGACGGTAGCGCGGGTTTTCAACGGTACTGACCAAAAGCGGACAACGCTGTCAGCCAACCAAGTTCAAGTTGAGATGTGATCGACTGCCGCTGCCCGCACCAGATGTGAATCCACGTCATCAAGAGGACCTGGAGCGTGTTTGTGGAAACCGGAGTCGCGTGATGCGCTTTAGGGTCAGGACCCATTGATAGGGTTGAAATGGTCGAGGCGCGTTTGTGCGGGTGCAAGGAGCAAGCTCGCTGGAAGTCTTCGGACTTTCAAGGGGTTGCGACACAGCAGCCAGTGCAAACCCGCCCGATCCCAAGGACGATCGATTGGCTGGCGCCCTACGGCGTCAAAGCCCTTGACCGGGGGATGAACCCCGCTCTTCGGACTTTTCCTTGTATGACTTGCCATATCGAGCGCCATTTCAATCATATTAATAGGTCCTGACCCCAGACTCTTGCTGAAAATGCTCTAGCTGGAGATCCGCAGGTAAAAGGCGTAGAGCTGTGGCAGGATGGCAGCTGGGTCCTCCAGACCAAGCTCGCGCGCAGCGCGGTATGGCCAGTTGGGGTCACGCAGGAACTCGCGGGCCATGGCCACGAGGTCGGCGCGTCCTTCCGCTACGATTGTATTGGCCTGAGCCGGTTCCGTTATCGCACCCACTGCCATGGTCGACAGGCCGGTCTCGCGCCGGATCCGTTCGGCATAGGGCACCTGAAAGCCTGGCGCAGGCTTTTGTGCTGCCAGCCGTTGGCCGCTGGGAAGGCCTCCGCCTGAGCAGTCCATCAGATTGACACCCACCTTTTTCAGTTCCGCCGCCAGCGCAACCGTGTCGTCCAGTGTGAGCGCGCCGCCTTCGCTGTCGACGCAGGACGCGCGGTAGAGAACAGGTGTGTCATCCGGCACCGACGCGCGCACGGCGCGCGCCACCTCGACGGGCAGGCGCATGCGGCCGGCCAGATCGCCGCCATACGTGTCACTGCGGCGGTTGGACCAGGGCGACATGAAGCTGTGCAAGAGATAGCCATGCGCACCATGGATCTCGACTCCGTCGAATCCAGCGGCGAGCGCACGCTGCGCAGCGGCGGCAAAGGCGTCCACAAGGGCCGGGATCTCGTCCGCCTCAAGCGCCCGGGGAACCGGCCACCCATCGCGCGCCGGGATCGCTGAAGGCGCGACGGTCTGCCAGGGTGCTTCGTGCGATTGCCCGTCCAGAGGTCCGGCCCCGTCCCAGGGGCGCTTGGTCGATGCCTTGGGACCGGCATGCCCGAGCTGCAGCAGGACCGGAATGCCCTGGCGGCGGTAGAGCGTGGTCACCCGCGCCCAGGCCGCCACCTGATCGTCGCGATACATCCCGGTGCAACCCGGGCTGATGCGGCCCTCGCGGGTGACGCCGGTCGACTCGGCAATCGCGCCACCAAGGCCCGAAACCGCATAGCGCCCATGGTGGGCGACGTGCCAGTCGTTCGGTGTGCCGTCATCGGCCTGATACTGGCACATCGGCGCCAGCACGATGCGGTTCGGGAACGTCACGGCACGCAGGCTGAACGGGGTAAAAAGCGGGGGCAGGGCGGTCATGCCGGCACCTCTTGGTGTTGATGATGGTGAATCTCGGTAGCGGGCGCGTGACAGACTCCGATGCCTTCGGCAGCGTCAGGGCCGAACTTTCCCACAGACTTTGGGCCAATGCGCAACGTCGGGCATCGCCGAAAATTGCCGCACGGATGATCGTATAAGTCGTTCGCATTTCGAACAAAAGTTGTTATAACGAACATGCTGCGTCCTCTGCTGCGTTGGGCATCGGCCTTTTCATGGTCTGGCTGGTTCTCAGAATTTCGTGGACAAGGAAAGCATCGTGTGAGTAAAATTTTTTTACTGATAGATAGATTTTTTAAATTGATCCAGATGCGTTCCGCATCGATGGGGCCGTATCGAACCATGGCAACAAGGAGGAAAGTCATGAACTATTGGAGGTCGCGGCTCGCTGCCGCCGTCCTGATCGTCGCTTCGCCCAGCATGGCGCTGGCTGAGGACGTGCTGACCATCGGCGTACGGGCCGAAGCGGCCAGCATGGACCCGCACTGGACCCAGCTTTCGGGCGACACGCAGGTTCAGGAACACATCTTCGAGCGGCTCGTTGGCCTGTCCTCGACCTCACAGCCCATCCCGGGTCTGGCGGTTTCGTGGGAGCCGATCGACGAAACCACTTGGGAGTTCAGGCTGCGCGAAGGTGTCAAATGGCACGACGGAGAGGATTTCACCGCCGAGGATGTTGTGTTCTCCTTTGACCGCCTGCGTGCGGGCGTGTCCGGCGCTCCCGCATCTCCCGCCTTCCAGCTTGAGAAGGGCGGAAAGCAGTGGGAAATGATCGACGACTACACGATCCGCATCACGACGGACGGCCCTTACCCGACCATGGCCGAGGACCTGGCGATGCTGCCGATTATCGCCGAACATGCGGCGGCCGGGGCTGAGCCCTCGGTTGATTTCAACACCGGCGAGGCTGCCATCGGCACCGGACCTTACATGTTCAGCGAATACACGCCCGGCAGCCAGATCGTTGTGACCAGGTTCGACGATTACTGGGGCGGGGAACCTCACTGGGATAGCGTCGTCTTCCGCCCCGTGGGACAGGATTCAGCCCGTCTCGCGGCGCTGCTGAACGGCGATGTCGATATGATCAACTACCCGCCGACAGTCGATCTGCCGCAACTGGAGGCCGACCCGGATTTCACCGTTTCGAGCATTGCTTCCGACCGGCTTATCTACATCCAGCCCGGCAACAAGCATGTGGAGCCGTTCATCACCGACGCCAATGGCGAAGTCATGGTGCCCAATCCGCTGCGCGACTGGCGGGTGCGCCGTGCGCTCAGCCTGGCGATCAACCGCGAAGCCATCCGCGATCGGATCATGGGCGGTGCCTCGCTGCCGACCCGGAACATCGTGCCACCGGGCTTCTTCGGGTATGTCGAAGAGCTGGAGGCGGATCCCTACGACCCCGAGCAGGCGCAGGCCCTGCTGGCGGAGGCCGGCTATGGCGACGGCTTCAACGTCACGCTGCACGGCCCCAACGACCGCTACATCAACGATGCCCGCATCCTGGAAGCGGTGGCGCAGATGTGGTCGCGGGTTGGCATCACCACCGAAGTCGACGCGATGCCTCGGAACATCTTCTTTTCCCGCTTGATCCG
>JANQJE010000144.1 GCA_028281795.1 Cohaesibacteraceae bacterium
TAGCTCCCATCCGACTTCAGCAGCGCCCGGTCGGTGTCGTCGCCGAACCGGGAGGAACGGAACAGCGTCTGGTCCCGGTCTTCCCAGTCCTCGGCGCTCTCGCCTTTGGGCTTTTCCAACTTGCCAACATAGATGAGGTTTCTGTCCTTAAGCGCCTGAAAGGCTTGGGCAACCCGGTCGCCTTCATTTCCGGTCTGCAGGCTGGCTTCGGAGAAGAACACATCGTGATGGACATTGAGGCTCGCCAGATCCGCGCGGATCAGATCCATCATCGCTTCGATGGACGCCTGCCGTGCGATGGGCAGCCATTCAGCCTCGTCCATCGCACCGAGCCTGTCGCCGTAGGTTTCGGCAAGCTTGTGGCCGACCGGAACCAGGTAGTCGCCGGGATAGAGCCCCTCGGGGATCGCGCCAATGTCCTCGCCCAGCGCCTCGCGATAGCGCAGAAAGGCTGAGCGCGCGAGCGTGTCGACCTGTCCACCGGCATCGTTGATATAGTACTCCCGGGTGACGTCATAGCCGGCTGCTTCGAGCACGTTGGCGAGCGCATCGCCCACCACCGCGCCGCGGCAATGGCCGACATGCATCGGTCCCGTCGGGTTCGCCGAAACATATTCCACATTGGTCTTGGGCAACGCATCCGGCGTGCCGAGCACCTTGTGGCCGTACTGTTCGCCCTCGGCAAGAATACGCTTTAGCGTTGCGTGCCAGAGCGACGGTGTTAGCTTCAGATTGATGAAGCCCGGTCCGGCAACATCCACGCGCGCAATGTCCTTATCCGTGCCGAGCGCTTCGGCCAACGCCTCTGCGATGGCGCGGGGGTTGGTTTTCAGCGGTTTGGCAAGCACCATCGCAGCGTTGGTTGCCAGATCGCCATGGCTCTCATCGCGCGGAGGCTCCACCGTGACCGCAGCCAGCGGCAGGCCATCGCGATCCGCCCCGTCCAGCACGCCGGACCGGTCCAGCGCCGCCAGCACGCGGGCGCGAAAATCGGCGAACAGATCATAGGTATGGGATGGATCATCGACGGGGGACATGGGCATCGCTTTTGCGGGATGTGAGAGAGTTGGAGGGCGAACGCGCCAGCTTTGGGAATGCCGCTCAGGCGCTTAGATGGCAGCGCCGTATCGCAGGTCCGGCGTGTCGTCAAACAGGCGGGCATGCATGCTCAGCGCATAACGGTCGGTCATCCCGGCGATGAAGTCACAGACACGGCGCGCCAGGACCGGCTCGCTGGCCGCCTCCCCGGCTGTCAGGCGCCAGCCGTCGGGCATCTCTTCGGGATGGATCATGACGTGGGCGAACAGGTCGCGCAGAACCCGGTCGGCCTCAGCGCGCAGCGCCATCATCTCATCGTTGCGATAGACCGTTTTGAAGAGGAATGCTTTGACCATCCAAACATCCTGCGCCACCGCCTCGGAGAAAAGGCCGACCGGCTGACCGGCCCGTTTGACATCCTGCGGCGATGCAATGCCCAGGGTCTTCAGGCGCGACCGGGCATGGCTTTCGACGTCGACGATCAACCGCGTGATCATGCGGCGGGTGAACTCACCCATGCGGCGTTCGGCACCAAGGTCGGGATGGGCGCTGTCGATCTCTTTCAGAATCGAGGCGACCAGCGGGACATGGACCAGATCATCGAGCGCGAAAAACCCGGCGCGCACCCCGTCGTCCACATCATGCGTGTTGTAGGCGATATCGTCGGAAATCGCGGCGATTTGAGCTTCCAGACTGGCATGATCGGCCAGCGCCAGATCGCCCGTCGAAAGTCCGCTGGAGGCCATGAAATCCGTCAGGGCGAAGGGCAGAGCGCCGCCGAGCTTGGCGTCCAACACCTTGCCGCCGGCATCGAGCATCGGCCCGTTGTGCTTGATGATACCACCCAGCGTTTCAAACGTCAGATTCAGTCCGTCAAAGGACGCGTAGCGCTGCTCCAGCTTGGTGACGATGCGCAAGGTCTGCGCGTTGTGTTCAAATCCGCCATAGGGCTGCATGACGGCCGCCAAGGCATCCTCGCCGGTATGGCCGAAGGGCGTGTGCCCAAGATCGTGTGCGAGGGCCAGCGCTTCGGTCAGGTCGGTGTCCAGCGCCAGATTGCGCGCCAGAGAGCGGGCAATCTGGGCCACTTCGATGGTGTGGGTGAGCCGGGTTCGATAATGATCGCCTTCCTCGGAAATGAACACCTGGGTCTTGTGCGCCAGCCGCCGGAAAGCCTGGGCGTGGACAATCCTGTCCCGGTCGCGCCGAAATGGACTGCGGCCGGGCGATTCGGCCTCGTCCACAAGCCTTGCGCCGCTTGACGCCGGGCGGGCCGCATACGGTGCCAGAGGATGGTCGGAACGGTCGGTCACGAAAGGGTCAGGCCAGCGTGTATCGATTGGATTTGATCTGGGGAAGGTTCATGCTTACTTTTAGACAAAAGCGGGTACCTTGACGACTGATTTGCACGACCCTGCACGCGTCGGGCCCGATCGTTGAACCATAGGCTGAGATCATGACCGTTCATGTGACAGAGACTGCGCCAAATGCCACCCCTCCGGTGGAGGTTGATGGCGTGAGCGTAACGCAGGCCGCCCTCGACAGGGTGGCCGTGCTGATGAAGGACGAGCCGGATGGCACCAAACTACGCGTCAGCGTGGAAGGCGGCGGGTGCTCGGGCTTTCAATACAAGTATGAACTGACCCAGAAGCAGTTGGACGACGATACAGTGCTTGGCGATGATCGCGTTCAGGTTCTGGTGGATTCGGTGTCCCTGCCCTATCTGGCCGGCAGTCAGATCGACTACAAAGTTTCGCTGATGGGCGCGGCGTTCGAGATCAGCAACCCCAACGCAACCGCCTCGTGCGGCTGCGGCACAAGCTTCGCACTCTAGGCCGGCTCTTGATGGACATTGCGACCTGGAACATCAATGGGGTCAAAGCACGCCTTGAGACGGCTCTTGCCTGGCTGAAAGAGGCCTCGCCCGATGTTGCCTGCCTGCAGGAGATCAAGTCGGAGGATGCACCTTTCCCGCGCCAGGCGTTCGAAGCGTTGGGGTATCAGGTCGAAACCCATGGCCAGAAGGGCTTCAACGGGGTTGCCCTGCTCTCCAAAACGCCGATGAGCGATGTCACACGTGGCCTGCCGTTTCTCCCTGATTCCGACGATAACTCCGATGAGCAGGCACGTTTCATCACGGCCCTTGTCAGCCCGCGGGAAGACAGCGGCCTGCCACCGGTGCGCGTTGCCTGTCTCTACCTGCCGAACGGAAACCCGCTGGGCACGGAGAAGTTTCCCTACAAGCTAGCCTGGATGGAGCGGCTGATCGCCTATGCGCGCGAGCGGCTCGACCATGAGGAGCCGCTGGTTCTGGCGGGTGACTATAATGTCATCCCCGATGCCCGCGATCTGACGTCGGAGAAGGCCTGGGCGGAGGATGCACTCTATCAGCCGGAGAGCCGCGGCGCGCTGCGCCGTCTGGAGGCGCTTGGCTTTACCGATGCGGTGCGCGCGGTGAGCGACGGACAGCACTTCACCTTCTGGGATTATCAGGCTGGCGCCTGGCAGAAAAACAACGGCATTCGTATCGACCATCTGATGCTGTCACCGCAACTTGCCGACAAACTGCGGGCGGTGCGGATCGACGATCATGTGCGCGGATGGGAGAAACCCTCCGACCATGTGCCGGTCATCGGTCAGTTTATGGCTTAGCGGTCAGCCCTGCTTCTAGGCGGCTTTGTTGTCGTCGGCGTCGTCGCCCGCGTCATCTATGTTGGAGACGGCGTCGCTCGCGTCATCTACGGAACTGACAGCCTCTACGCCCATATCATCGACGTCTGCATCTGCAACGTCACCTTCTTCTGCATCTGCAACGTCACCCTCGTCTGCGTTGGCAGCGTTATCCCCGTCTGCATCATCAGTGGCGTTGCTGCTGACGATCTGGGCGATGTGTATGTCCACCACGGACCGGAAAGCTCCGACCAGATCCCGGTCGACTTTTTCAGGAATCGACTGCAGGTAGGCAAAGGCTTCGTCGGGGTGCATGGCTCCACCGACCGCACCCGGATCGACGAGCGTGGCGTAAATGTCCACAATGGTCAGACAGCGCACCATGTTGTTGATGTCGTTGCCTTCCAGGCCGCGCGGATAGCCGGAGCCGTCAAGTCTTTCATGATGCGAATAGGCCAGGTCGATGATGACCGGGTTGATGTTTTGGGCGGTTTCGAGGATGCGCTTGCCTTCAAGGGGATGCGTCTCGATGATCGCCTGCTCTTCCGGCTCAAGCAGGTCTCCCTGCTTGTCCAGGATGCTCAACGGGATGCGCATCTTGCCGATATCGTGGAGCAACGCGCCGCAGGTAAACAGTTGCAGGTCGCGATCATTGACGCCCAGTTGACGAGCCCAGATCGATGCGAAAGCGGCGACGATCATGCAGTGCCGCGCCGTGGACGAATGGTACTTGTTGACCTCCGAAAGCCAGTCGCCAAGGCCGTCATTGTCGAGGGCCGTACAGACTTCCTTGGTGGCAGCGCTGAGCGCCAGGACCGTGGTTCCGGCATCGCCCTGGTCCGATGAAAAAGCGCTTATGAATCGACGTGCCGTTCTGTGCACGGTTGCGACCGTTTCGTTGCGGCCCTGCTTACGGATTTGCGGCAGACGCGTGTCCATCCGCTGCACGGTGTCGAGCACCACTTCGGAGCGAACGGGCAACGGCAATGTCTTGTCGGCGATCATGCGCACGGAGGCGGAATACTGCCGCGTGATGCTTCTGGGCATGCACAGAATGCGGGGCTTTTGCGAAAGGTCGTATTTTTCCATCCAGGCAAGCAGCGGCTTGACGCCGAATGCAGGAAACTCCTCGAAGGACAGGATAACGATATCCGGCTTTGACATGTCTTTCGGCAACGGCGCCAGCGGCACGTGCATGTCCACCTGCATCCTGCCATCAAAGGCATCTACAGCAGTGGCAGATCGAACCGATCCATCCGTCAATGCCAAAATTCTCATCAGCAGGCTATCCCATTCGCGCGCAGGCGTTTTTCGCGTAGCGATTAGAGATACCGCATCCGGGGTAATGGAAGCGTTAATCCGGCTTAGATTGCAGTTAACAGGGCCAGCCCGCAGGTGTTTTTCACCAAGGCGCACCGGATTCCATCGATGCATTCAGGACATTGCGCACCGCGTGCGGTTACCGCCCGGTTTCCGGTGTGAAGAAACGGCGCTGTCCGGGCCTTATTGGGTTGCGATCTCTTCGGCACGCCGCGCA
>JANQJE010000216.1 GCA_028281795.1 Cohaesibacteraceae bacterium
GCAAAAATCTGACCGAAGGCCCATCCGATGAGATCGTAGTTCACCAGGATGATGATCAGGGCCGCGCCGACATAGAGAAGGCCCATGAACGGCACGACCTTCTCCGTCACACGGGCAATCGACTTGATACCCCCGACAATCACCGCAAACACGACCGCCGCAAAGACAAGCCCTGTTATCCAGCCGGGATAGTCGCCCACAATGCCGGAAATCTGCGCATGCGCCTGATTGGCCTGGAACATATTGCCCCCGCCCAAAGCCCCCAGGATGCAGAAGACCGAGAACAGAACGGCTAGGATCTTTCCACCCGGCAGCCCAAGCTCATTGAAGCCCTTGGAGATGTAGTACATCGGGCCACCGGACACGGTCCCATCGGGATACTCATTGCGGTACTTCACGCCCAATGTGCACTCGGTGAACTTGGATGCCATGCCAAGCAGCCCGGCAAGGATCATCCAGAATGTTGCACCGGGCCCGCCGATGCCCACAGCAACGGCAACACCGGCGATGTTGCCAAGGCCGACCGTGCCGGAAAGTGCGGTGGCAAGCGCCTGGAAATGACTGACTTCACCGGCATCCTTCGGGTCAGCATAGTCACCCTTCACCAACTGGACGGCGTGCTTGAAAAAACGGAACTGAACAAACCCGAAGTAAAGGGTGAAGATGGTGGCCGCGATGACCAGCCACATGACGATCCAGGGAAAAGACGTCCCCGGGAACGGCGCGAAGATCAGGCTGACAAAAGGGCCGGTGACCGTAGCAAAGGTCTCGTTGACCCGTTGATCCAGACTCATGCTTTCTTGCGCAAGAGCGGGATTGGCAATGAATGGGGCGAGCGCGGACGCCACCCATAATTTGGCTGAATGTTTCATGACGTCCTTCCCCTATCCAACAACGGTCACAGGCATGCTGGCATGCATGACGAGATTGCTGGTTGAACTTCCAAAAATACGTTTGGCAAAACCGCCTTCCGACGTTCGTCCGACGACGATCTGCTCGGCTTTATTCTCTTCGGCAATCATGTTGAGCGTCTCGGCAACGTCTCCGTGACGCACGATGCCGCTGGCTTTGAAGCCATCGTCCGTGAGCTTCTTGACCGCAGGGTCGACAACACGGGTATGGGCAACCTGCAGCTCTTCCTCGCGCCGTTTATGACGCTCAGCATTCTCCTCCGCCGTCTGGAATGAGAATGGCGACCATTCGATCACGTAAACGACAAGCAACTCGCAGTCGCCGATGAGCTTGGCCAAACGCTCTGCATAGGACAACGCACGGCCACCCGAGCCGGCACCATCCAGGCCGATCACTATTTTTGTAGGCATCTCCACCTCCTTAAATTTTTCAATGAATGCGGCGGGAACGAGCGCCCGCTTTGGCGAGAGCGGAGTGTTGCTTCAAATCGATTGCAACGTGCCCTCACATTTGAGTATCAGTCATTTTCACTAGGAAGTGGCCATTTTATAGCGCAATTATTGGATACTATTGTTGTAAATCCAGGCATTCTTAGTTAAAATCACTGGATGGCTAGAGAATTGGATCGGATCGATAAACGCATTCTGGACGAGCTCCAGGCCAATGGCAGGCTGTCGATCGTGGAACTCGCATCGCGGGTCAATCTGACGAACACGCCCTGCACCGAGCGCGTAAGGCGGCTGGAAAAAACAGGCCTCATCAAGAAGTACAGCGCCATCGTCGACCCGAACCTGCTGGGCTACAGCCACCTGTCCGTGGTGCAGATCTCCATGGCTATAACGGCGGACGACTATCTGAAGGACTTCAATGCGGCGGTCCAAGACATCAAGGAAATCGAATCCTGCCTGATGGTGGCGGGCTCGTTCGATTATGTCCTTCTCGTTCGCACGAGAGACATGGTTCATTTTCGCGAGGTTTTGGGCGAGCAGATCAGCAAGCTGCCCGGGATCCGGCAGTCGAATTCCTATGCCGTCATGGAAGTCGTCAAGGACCAGCGGGAGTTCACACTGGCGCCGTGAGGAGGCATCAAACGGATCCCTCAACGTTCACGAAAACACCGTAAACACTTGATGTCGCCGTTATGAAGAGTGTGTTTCGGCGTGGGCCCCCAAACGTCACATTGGATACTGTTTCGGGAACGTCTACCGCACCAAGAAGTCGGCCATCTGGATCGAAGCAATAGACACCATCCCCCGCCGAACTCCAGAGATTACCGGACCGATCGACACACATGCCATCGGGGAAACCGCATGGTATGGTCGCAAAAAGACGGGACTTGCCCAGCGTGTTGTCGGCGTGAAGATCGAACGCGACGATATCCGGCGAGGCACCCGGATCATGGCTGTTGGCAGAATCTGCAACATAAAGGACAGACTCATCAGGGGAGAAGGCAAGTCCGTTGGGTTGCGCCAGATCGCCGGTCGCAGCAGCGAGGCTTTGCACTCTCTCATCATAGCAGAACACGTGATTGGCTGGCTGCTCGGAGGGTGCCTTGTTCCCCTCATAGTCCGATAGAATCCCATATGTCGGATCGGTGAACCAGATCGTGCCATCCGACTTCACGATGACATCGTTGGGAGAGTTCAACCGCCGTCCTTCGAAACAGTCAGCAATGACCGTCGTCGATCCATCGTGCTCCGTGCGTGTTACCGAACGCGTTTCATGCTGGCAGGTCAGCAGACGTCCTTGCCCATCGCGGGCGTTGCCATTGGCAAACGCCGAGCCATCCCGAAAGACGGATACCGTTCCATCGGGGGTCCAGCGATGCATGCGCTGATTGGGAATATCGGAAAAGAGCAAGCATTGATGAGCAGGGAACCAAACAGGGCCTTCCGTCCATAGATGTCCTTGGGAAAGTCTTCTGAGGGGTGTGCTTGGCAGTATCAGTGACCTGAAGCGACTGTCTTCAATACGGTAGATCAACCCCGTCATATGGCTTTGCTCCGCTTGCTGGCAAAAGCAACGACAAGAACGATGATAAGACCGGTCAAAACAAGCCGGACGCCAGCGCCCAACCCATAAGAATTCAGCATCGAGACGACCAGGAACATAAACAGTGAAGCACCCCAGATGCCGGGTATGTTCGAGCGTCCCCCCGCAATCGACGTCCCACCGATGACCACCACGGCAATCGACATAAGCATGTATTCAGCGCCCATGTTCAGATTGGCGCCACCAGAGAAATTGGCGAGCAGAAATCCGGCAAAAGCAGCCAGCACAGCCGATCCGGTATAGACTGCAAAACGCACGCCATTAAGCGGCACACCACTGAGCATTGCAGCACGGGTGTTCTGACCGATAGCGAGAATCCACCGCCCCGCAATGGTCCGCTCAAGCACAAACCAGCCAAGAAGAGCGACCAGAAAGCCGACCAAGGCGACGTTGGGTATGCTGAGTGTGCCACCGGTTGCGAAGTCGGCCAGGGGGTCGGGCGGCTTGATGCGAAGCCCTCTGTTGGACCAGATCGCAAGTGACTGAAACAGAAAAGACGACGACAGAGTTGCTATGATGGGCGGGATCCGCAGAAGCAGGATCAATGCAAAGTTGAAAACGCCGCACATCAAGCCAATGACCAGAGCGATGATAACCCCCGGCAAGATCAATGACGCGTCACCACCCATGAATTTCAGAGACAGCGTTGCGGCAAGCGTCATAGCGGCCGGAATCGAGAGATCAACATTCCCCGGCCCGAGCGTAATCACAAACATCTGCCCGACACCGACGATTGCCGCGAACGAGGCAAAGGTAAAAGCGGCATAGAGGAGAGAGGCGGCGCCAGAACCCCCGGACACGATCATCGTTGCGCCAAAGGTTAGAGCTGCGGTCAGATAAGCCCAGATCCAGGGTTTGTGTACCACGCGTGAAGCAAGCTGCTTTAGGCGCGGTTCGACGCCATCGACCTGGTCAAAGCTCTCATCGGTCATGCTGCACGTTCCCGGCGGCTGAACAGAAGGCGCACCGCAAGCACAAGGATCAGAATCGCACCTTGCGCTCCGATCTGCCAGTCAGGCGACAGACGCAAGAACGAAAGAAAGCTCGCAGCCAGTGTGAGGGTCAGCGCACCGATGACAGCTCCGACGGGAGAAACCCGCCCCCCCGTAAACTCACCTCCACCCAGGATCACACCTGCGATCGACAGCAATGTGTAGCGAAGAGCAATGTTGGCATCCGCGGATGTGGTGAGCCCGACCAGGGCCATACCAGCCATAACACCAAACAGTCCTGCCAGAGCATAGGCGGTTGCTTTCAACTGCCACACCGACCAACCCGCACGCTCCATAGCCCGTTCGTTTCCTCCCACACCTCGCAGGAGAACACCCAACGCTGATTTCTTGATAAGCTGATGACCCACAAGAGCAATAATGACTGGCGCTATGACAGCCAACGGCGCGAGAGGTGGCTTCATCGTCATGAGAGCTCTCAGCCAGTCGGGCGGCGCGCCTCCAGGCGACGGCAGGATCAACACGGCCAGCCCGCCCCAGACGAAAGACATGCCGAGCGTCACGACGATAGCCGGCAATCCACGCAAATGGATAACCGCACCCAAGAGCGCATACACGCCAACAGACAAAGCCAAGATACTGTAGCCGACGAGCGGAGCATCGTGAACAAAAGTGGCTGTGACGCAGGCGCAGAAACTGACAAAGGTTCCGATGGACAGATCGATATCGTTGACCATCATGATCATCATTTGCGCAACGGTCGCCAGCGCCAGCGGGACTGCGAGGTTGAAAAGCAGATTGAGTCCGAAATAGCTCATCGCGCGCGGCTGAAGGTAAAAAACAGACGCAAGCAAAACTGCCAGTGAGACCACCGGCAGGAGTATACGCAGACGATCACCACTCATTCGGCGGCCACCTGCATTTCAAAGGACGCGCGTAGAATGGCGTCTTCTGTGATAGCCTCGCCGCTCAGCTCGGCCGATATGTCTCCGTTTCGGAACACAAACACGCGGTCGCATTCCAACACTTCATCGATCTCGGTTGAATACCAAAGAAAGGTGCGCCCGGCGTCGGCTTCGTCTTGGATCATCTTGTAGACTTCGCGTTTCGTCCCGATGTCCACACCGCGCATCGGATCGTCCATAACGATGACCGGCGCTGAAGAGGCCAATGCACGCGCAAACAGCACCTTCTGTTGATTGCCGCCAGACAGCGACAAAATCGGATTGTCCAGGCGATCCGTCTTGATCGCGATCTTACGCTGCCAGGATTGCGCCAGAGACGCTTCGCCTTTGCGATCGACCAGTCCGACTTTTCCGAACTCAATAAGGCTTTTAAGGCTGAGGTTGCGGGTGATGGACCATAGCGGGAAAAGACCGTCGCGTGCCCGGTCACCGCCCACGAAAGCCACGCGCGGTTGTGCGCTGGCTTTCCATTGCGGCGACTGATCGATGTAGAAGTTTGAAAGCGCTTCGGCCTGTCCATGCCCGGCCAAGCCAGACAAGCCGACAATTTCGCCTCGCCTCGCCGACAAACCGTTGTTCAGTCGAATGATCTCCTCGCCCAACTCCTTGGCGACACGAGCGGCAAACGAACGTCCATCGGCTGACACAACATCGCCCATTGCCTCAACAAGGCCTTCTCGTTCGAAAGAGGCTGCGGGCTTGTCCTCC
>JANQJE010000229.1 GCA_028281795.1 Cohaesibacteraceae bacterium
GGCGACCTGCTCAACAGGCTGACCGTCCTCATCGAGAGCCACGCCGACATGATTGCGGCTGAAACTTTCGTTAGCATTCCTTGGCTCGGGACCGAAGTAATCGTCGGTGCTCACAAACCGGCGCGGATAAAGAATGCAGTCGGCCATGCGCTTGTAGAGCGCTTTGGCCGACACGGGCTTCGAAAGAAAATGATTCACACCAAGTTTGGCGCTGGCAATAACCCGGCTGCGCTCCGTATGGCCTGAAAGCATGATGATCGGAACATAAGCGCACACGAAGTTCGGCTGACGGATAAGCTTCACCAACTCCGCGCCATCGAGCACAGGCATCACCCAATCGACGATGATCATGTCGGGGGGCTGCATTTCGATTTTTTCCAAAGCATCGGCGCCATCCTCGGCCTCGTGAATCCGGCGCGCGCCAAAACCGCGCAACATAGCCGAGACGATGCGGCGCATATAAGCCGAGTCGTCGATGACCATGATATCCAAAGGGGCGACATCGATATGCATGTCGTTTACGTACAGGAACGGCGATAAACAATCGTAAACACACGCAGGCAGCACATCTGAAAAGACAGGACAAAAAGGCGCGTTTAAAAACACGCATTTTTTACGATTGGGAAAAACTGCATCGGTTTCAGGCTGGATTGACCATCAGTGCCAAGTCGCTACTTTTGCCGCGAACATGACACGCACGCGCCCGCGCAGCGTCAGCCGACGCCTGGAAAAACACCCATCCAAAGGAGCATCACACCATGGCCGCACAGCCCAACACACACTATGCCGAACGCGCTGGGCTCAAGGTCGAAGAACGCCTTTGCACGCTGCTTGAGAACGACGCCCTGCCTGGAACGGGTGTGTCCGCTGAGCGGTTCTGGGATGCTTTGGCATCCCTGCTCAAGGACTTTGCACCGCGCAACAAAGCACTGCTGGCCAAACGCGACGATCTTCAGAACAAGATCGACGCTTGGCATCGGGAACGAAAAGGCCAACCCATTGATATGACGGCCTACAAGGCTTTTCTCGGCGAGATAGGTTATCTCGTTCCGGAAGGGCCGGACTTTGGTGTCGAGACCCGCAATGTCGACCCGGAGATCGCCTCCATTCCAGGCCCGCAACTGGTCGTTCCGATCATGAACGCGCGCTATGCGCTGAACGCCGCCAACGCGCGCTGGGGCTCACTATACGACGCGCTCTATGGAACGGACGCGCTGGGCGACCTGCCCACCGGTAAGGACTATGACCCGAAGCGCGGTGCCCGCGTGATCGCTTGGGCGCGCGCATTTCTCGACATGTCCATTCCTCTGGAAGTCGGCAGCCACGCCGATGTGAAGACCTACGTTGTTGCGCACAACCGTCTGATACCAACGCTTGAGGACGGCACGGTGACCGAGCTGAAGGAACCGGAAAAGTTTGCTGGATTCCATGGAGATCCGATGGCGCCATCGATGCTGCTGTTCAAAAACAACAGCCTCTACTTTGAAATGTACTTCGATGCGGAAAACCCCATCGGCAAGACTGACAAGGCGCACATAGCAGGCATCAACCTTGAAGCCGCTGTTTCCACCATCATGGATTGCGAAGACTCCGTTGCCGCTGTTGACGGGGAGGACAAGGCACTGGCCTACCGCAACTGGCTCGGCCTGATGAAAGGCGACTTGGAAGAGACGCTGGAAAAGGGCGGTAGGACCATCACGCGCAAGCTCTACGGCGACTTCGAATACAAGTCTCCCTCCGGCGAACCGTTCATGGTGAAAACACGTTCCCTGATGCTGGTGCGCAATGTCGGTCATCTGATGACGACACCGGCGGTGCTCGATAGCGACGGCAACGAAATTCCAGAAGGCATTCTCGACGGCCTTTGCACGTCGATGATTGCGATGCACGACCTGCAAAAAGGCGATGATCACAAGAAACGCAACTCCACCGAGGGCTCGGTCTACATCGTCAAACCAAAGATGCACGGGCCGGAAGAAGTGGCGTTCGCCAACGATCTCTTCGGCGCCATCGAAGAACATCTCGGCCTGCCCGACTACACCCTTAAAATGGGGATCATGGACGAGGAGCGCCGGACGACCGTGAATTTGAAAGAATGCATCCGCGCGGCCAAAAACCGTGTGGTGTTCATCAACACCGGCTTCCTCGATCGCACCGGCGATGAGATGCATACGTCGATGGAAGCCGGTGCCATGCTGCGCAAGGGCGACATGAAAACCACGCCCTGGATCGCTGCCTATGAAGATCGCAATGTGGATGTGGGCCTTGCCTGTGGCCTTGTCGGCAAAGCACAGATCGGCAAGGGCATGTGGGCCATGCCCGACCTGATGCAGGCGATGCTGGAACAGAAAATCGGTCATCCTCAAGCCGGAGCAACCTGCGCATGGGTGCCCTCACCGACAGCCGCTACACTGCATGCCACGCACTATCACAAGGTGGATGTGAAAGCCCGGCAGGACGAACTGAAGAGTCGCGGCATGGCCTCGCTGGACGATGTTCTGACGATCCCGCTGGCCGACCGTCCCAACTGGCAACCCGATGAGATCAGGGCAGAGTTGGACAACAATGCGCAGGGCATTCTCGGCTACGTTGTCCGCTGGGTCGATCAGGGCGTTGGTTGCTCGAAGGTGCCGGACATCAACGATATCGGTCTGATGGAAGATCGCGCCACGCTGCGCATCTCATCGCAGCATATGGCCAACTGGCTGCACCACGGTGTTGTGACCGAAGACGAGGTCATGGCCGTTATGAAACGCATGGCCAAAGTCGTCGACGAGCAAAACGCCGGCGATCCCGCCTACACGCCGATGGCGCCGGACTACGATGGCTTTGCGTTCCAGGCAGCCTGCGATCTGGTGTTCAAAGGCAAGGAACAGCCGTCGGGCTACACCGAACCGCTGCTGCATGAAATGCGGCTGAAGGTGAAGGCTTCGGCGTAGACCATCTGCGGGTAACGGCTACCGAAAATGGTTTTGCATCGGCCAACCGCATGCGGTAGGAGGACCGATACAACGTGAGGAGTGCCCTGACAGTGATCAACTGATCTGTCGCCATGAACTGCACGCAATGCAAAACCCGCATTAGTGCGCGATAGACTGTCCTGTTTCAGGAGTGCCTCATGCAGCCCCTTATCTATGATGTGGCCGTCTCGATCGACGGCTACATTGCCGGCCCGTCGGTCGGCAATCAGCCCGACATATCCCGCTTCCCGCATACCGGTTCCATCGTCGAGGACTATCTGACCCGCCTTGCCGGCTATGATGTTTGCCTGATGGGTCGCGGGACCTACGAGTTCGGTTACGGCTTCGGCCTGAAACCGGGCGAAAACCCCTACCCTGCCATGCGGTCGATCGTCATCTCCGAGAGCATCGATTTGCCCGACGAGGCGGATGTCGAAATCGTGCGCGGTGATGCATCACACGAGGTTCGACGCCTCAAGACGGAAGCCAAGGCCCCGATGTACCTGTGCGGTGGCGGCGTTCTCGCCGCCTCGCTCCTGGCATGCGGGCTGATCGACCGTCTCCGGCTGAAGCGGGCGCCGGTCCTGCTCGGCGGTGGTGTACCACTGTTCGCAGACAACGCCGCTATCATGACGCTCAAATTGATGAACGAGAAACGCTATGACAACGGCGCGGTCTATCAGGAGTATGCGGTGAGCTGACACATCTCGCCAGCCTTGTGATCTCTCCTACCGCTCCAGAATGCCCCGGATCTCGCTCATGTTCGTGCGGGCGCGCAGGATATTCTCGCTCATGATCGACAGGTGATCGGGCATCAGAACCCCGTCCTCCCGACCGTTGGAGATGATCAGCGGTTCGAGGGCGGCAGCTTCGGCAATATGCTGTTCCATCCGATCCCAGACCCCATCCAGATTGCGGCTTGTCACCACGTCGGCAAAGTCTTCCCGCGCCGCCTGCAGCAGCCCGTGATAAGCGAACATCTGACCTGAGGCCTCCATGAAGAGATTGTCGGCACGGAAGTCGAACCATCCGCGGTCGTTGCCCTCACCCTGCACAAACGTATCCAGATCGGCATCATACTGGCGACCGGTTGAACGACGCGAAAGCTGATCCACAGAGGAACCGATATCGCGCGCCACACGATCCAGGAACTGGATCAGATTGTCGGCCCGCGCATCGAACAGCGCATCGCACGCTTCGAGCCGATCATTGTAGCTTTCATACAGCGGAATCGCATCGGAGTACCATGACGAAGCGGGCAGCACCGGACCGAAAGGACGTCGAGGATCAAAAGGATTGAACCACCAGATTTGTTCATCGGTCTGCAGATTGCCGCGCGCCGTTTCCAGATCGGCATCGGCACCCGATGTGCCGCGCTCACGGCCCAGCACATCGACAAGTTCGACCGCCGTCCGGCGCAGTGCAATCAGAACGCCAGTCTGGAAGGATGCCTTGTTGTCGAAATAGGGTGTCGCCTCCCACTCCACCAAGCCGAGCAATCCGACTTTGTATTGCGGCATGGATGGTACCCACTCGTTCCGGTTCACCATCAGGTCGAGCAGATAAATCTGCATGTCGACGATCTGCGAACGGTCGCAGGTGCGGGCATCGGCAGGCGAACCGTCAACAGTGGCCGACTCCTCGCTCTGCACCATCGCGTTGGCGCGCAGCACCTCCTGTGGATAGGTCAGCGTGTCGCCGCGCGTCCAGAGCACATGCCAAAAGAAGGTCGCGTTCCAGATCAGGAACAGAATGATGAGGATCAAGAGGCCGCCACGCCAGAACACGCGGCCCGCTGTCCGCGTTTTGCGGAACTTCTCCGGGCCACCCTCTTCGGGTTTCGGCAAGCGCATTTTGAACAGCGCGATGAAGCCGTGCCACATCGCTTTGATCCAGTCGAAGAGTGGGTCGAGCATGCTTCTCGTCCTTAGCTGCGGCGCCTGACGTCAGGCTCCTAGTGCAACCCGAAAAACGCCTCGCGAACCTTGGCGCGCATGCGCCAACGGTCGTGCGTATTGGGGGCATAATGCGTGGTGAGATAGTCAACGGCAAAGGTCTTCTGCCGCTCGGTGTACGTCTCATAGATCGCATAAAAACGACGCTTGTTCAGAATGAAAGTGGAGAGCAGGTCAAACGGCATATGCTCCACGATGATGCGGTTGATGTCAGCCGCCCCCGGCGCATCGGGCATCGCCCGGCGAAAGTAAAAACGTTGCTCGGGCGTCAGGCGGCGCTCATAGGCCGCAGCCTCGGCAGGCGTGTCGAGCAGACCGCGCATCTGACTGATCACACGGAACCGGCGATCCGGATTGAGCTTTGCCATATTATCCGCGATCCAGCGCGACAGATAGGCGTCCTCGATCATCGGTCTGGCATCGAAGTCATGATCGCCCAACATCAGGAGTTCAGCTACAAGAAGGCGAAGCCGATGCTCAAGAACACCCGACTCCTTAAGCCAGCGCGGATTGAATGGCTCAAGCAACCGCTCTTCTTCAAGATAGGAAAACAGCACAGGCGTTTCATGCATGGCGATGATGGACGCGCCAAAAGGCTTAGGCTGAAGCTGATCGGGATCACCGATCATCACCGCACCATGATCGTTTGACAGGACATAGGCTCCGCCGAAATGGGATGTCCAGAAAACGCCCGGCCACGCGAAAGAAAGCTTCTGAGGCAGGAAGCCATTGCGCCGGACGTCGCCGACACGTGACGCACCGCTCACAATGGCCTCCAGCAGTCCATTGTCCTGCCAGGCATCCTGTTCGTTCAGAAACCGGTCCATCTTCACCTTAAGGGTCTGGGCCTCCTCCAGAAGCCCGGTCGGCGTGCGCGCAACAAATCGTACATCACGGATACCGAGCACGTCAGCGGGGCTTTCAACATCGAAAACAAGATTCTCGATCTCGCCGTAAAGCACGTCCTTCAAGGTGACGGCCCGTATCATCCGGTCATTGGCTGCGAAGAAGGCACGGATCACCTGCCCGTCGGCAGAGAAAGAGGTTCGGATAAGGGGTAGGTCCGCCTGATCGGGTGAGAGAATGATGAAACGCCGATTGATGCCCTCCGGATCGAGATACGACGCATCCTGCATCTCCAGCGCGACCTCGTAGGAGTAGCCGGACGCATCGATGTAGAAATCGGAAAGCTGCGTAGGCGGCAGGCCGAAAGCCCTCAGGGCCGCGTTGTAGCGGTCTACCAGATGCGCGTGATCAACATGCAGCAAACCACCAAAGCGCAGGCCTTCTTCAATCAGCCGCTGCATCAGTCGTCCTCAAGATCGTCAAGGCGCTTCGAAGCCGCCTCGCGCACGCGGTGGTCGCGGATCAACGCATCAATGGCCGCCTCATCGGACTTGTCGGAATAGCGGAACTCGGAGTCGGC
>JANQJE010000231.1 GCA_028281795.1 Cohaesibacteraceae bacterium
GTCCGGTCATGTGAACCAGCCGGCCACCTTCGAAGAAGAGATGTCGGTCCCGTTCCGCGAATTGATCAACAAACACTGCGGCGGCATCCGCGGCGGCTGGGACAACCTGCTTGCCGTGATTCCGGGCGGCTCATCGGTGCCGTGCGTTCCGGCGGACGATATCATCGATACACCGATGGACTTCGATGCTCTGCGCGATCTGAAATCAGGGCTCGGCACGGCGGCTGTGATTGTGATGGACAAGTCCACTGACATCATCCGCGCGATTGCCCGCATCTCCTATTTCTACAAGCATGAAAGCTGCGGCCAGTGCACACCCTGCCGTGAGGGCACGGGCTGGATGTGGCGTGTGCTTGAACGCATGGCCAAGGGAGAGGCGCAGAAGCGCGAGATCGATATGTTGCTGGACGTGACCTATCAGGTCGAAGGTCACACCATTTGCGCACTGGGCGATGCGGCAGCATGGCCGGTACAAGGGCTGATCCGCCACTTCCGGCATGAGATCGAAGAGCGGATCGACAGCTATTCCTACAACGCGAAACCAGGGGAAACGCTCATTGCTGCTGAATAAGCGACGAGCCACCGTGAGGGGCGGGGTTCGAGCATCCGCAATGGGAAAGGATGAATCATGATCGATGCCTGGATGAAAATGTTGGGTAATGTCTCCGAGCATGCCGTGGGAAACTGGAATGATGCCAATCAGACCGTGCCCACATTGCCCGTGATGCCAAATATGATTACGCCGGAGCTTGCCATGCCTGCGGCGTCTCCGGTTCTTGTGCCGGCTTTGGCCAGCTTTGCCGTGACCAATGCGGCAGCGGCCGCCTGGGCGGGCTTCTGGATGGGCGCTCCATTGGCCGGTGCTGCCGCGATTGGCATCTTGACGGGCGACACCGCATCGTCCGACGCCAAACCGGCCCGCACAACGCCGAAGCTGACGAAGCCGGTGACCAGGAAGACGGCACCCAAGAGGGTTGCGCCCAAAACACCGGTCAAGACATCGGTGAAGAAAACATCGGCAGCAGCAGCAGCCGGAAAAACTGCCTCCGCCAAAAGTGCTCCGGCAAAGGTCACGACAGCCAAAGTCAATGATCGCCCGACAGGTCTCGACGCCCCAAAAAGCGGCAAAGCCGACGATTTGAAACGGATTTCAGGTATCGGTCCAAAGCTGGAAAGCGTGCTCAACGATCTGGGAATCTACCATTTCGAGCAGATCGCCGCGTGGACGCCCAAGCAGGTTACGTGGGTCGACGACTATCTGCGCTTCAAAGGCCGTATCAAGCGGGATCGCTGGATCGCGCAGGCCAAGACCTTCATCAAGGAAATGGCGTAGACGGTATGCATCTGGCAGAGTTGAACATTGCCGAATGGAAGGTGCCTGAGGACAGTCCTCAGGCACAGCCTTTCCTGCGGGCGATCGACGCCGTGAACAGTGTTGCCGATCGCTCGCCCGGCTTTGTCTGGCGCCTGAAAGATGAAACGGGCAATGCGATCCGAACCGACCACCCCTGGTCCCACCGGAACGTCATTGTGAACATGAGCGTTTGGGAAGACCCTGGCGCGCTTGAGCACTACGTCTGGAACACCGTGCATCGCGCCATTTACCGGCGCAAGGCGGAGTGGTTCACAACGATGAAAATGGCCGCCTTCGTGATGTGGTGGGTCGAGCCGGGCCACATACCAACTCTGGACGAAGCCAAGGCACGGCTTGATCATTTAAACGAACACGGCAACACGGACACGGCCTTTGGCTGGGATCATTTGGACCATGTGAAGCTCTGGCAAACCCAGAGATGCGGCTAAGGCCAAAAGGCATATTGTTGAAAGCGGACACATAGATGAGCGATACGCGCAAGATCATCGTTGACGGGACAGAGGTGGACGTGCCCGAGCACTACACACTGCTGCAAGCGTGTGAGGAAGCCGGCGCCGAGGTACCGCGCTTCTGCTATCATGAGCGTCTGTCCGTGGCCGGCAACTGCCGCATGTGTCTGGTCGAACTGAAAGGCGCACCGAAGCCAATTGCGTCCTGCGCCTGGGGCGTGCGGGACTGCCGCCCCGGCCCGGAAGGCCAGTTGCCGGAAGTCTCCACACGCTCACCCAAGGTAAAAAAAGCGCGCGAAGGGGTGATGGAGTTCCTTCTCATCAATCACCCGCTGGACTGTCCAATCTGCGATCAGGGAGGCGAGTGCGACCTCCAGGACCAGGCGATGGCCTACGGTGTCGACAAGAACCGCTTTGAAGAGAACAAGCGCGCCGTTGAAGATAAGGATATCGGTCCGCTCGTGAAGACCATCATGACGCGCTGCATTCACTGCACGCGTTGTGTCCGCTTCACCACCGAAGTGGCCGGTGTGTCGGACCTCGGAGCAACCGGTCGCGGCGAGGACATGGAGATCACGACCTACCTTGAAGCGGCGATGGCCTCCGAGCTTCAGGGCAACGTGATCGATCTCTGCCCGGTCGGTGCGCTGACCTCCAAGCCCTATGCTTTCAAGGCCCGTCCCTGGGAACTGACCAAGGTCGAAAGCGTCGATGTCATGGATGCGGTCGGTTCGGCCATCCGCGTCGATGTGAAAGGCCGCGAAGTCATGCGGATCATGCCCCGCCTCAATGAATCGATCAACGAGGAGTGGATTTCCGACAAGACGCGCTTCATCTGGGATGGGCTGCGCTCGCAGCGCCTTGATCGTCCCTATATCCGCGAAAATGGCCGTTTGCGCCCGGCAGATTGGGCTGAAGCGTTCGCTCTGATCGCTGACAAGGCTTCCAAGACGAAGCCGGAAAAAGTCGGCGCGCTTGCCGGAGATCTGGCCGGCGCAGAGGAGATGTTCGCGCTGAAAGCTCTGATGGAAGCGCTCGGCTCATCCAACATGGATTGCCGCACCGACGGCACAGCGCTCGACCCGTCACACGGTCGCGCAAGCTATCTGTTCAACAGCACCATCGACGGCATCGAAGATGCCGATGCGATCCTGCTGATTGGAACAAACCCGCGCCATGAGGCACCGATCCTGAACGCCCGTATCCGCAAGCGCTGGCGGGCAGAGCCGACCATGATCGGCCTGATCGGTGAGGCCGTTGATCTGACCTACGACTATACTCATCTGGGTGACAGCGTTGATGCGCTCGCCAAACTGGCCGACCATGCACCGGCAAAGGCCGAGCGTCCGATGATGATCGTGGGCCAAGGCGCGCTTTCGGGACCGAACGGAGCTGATGTGCTGGCGCTCGCTGCCAAAGTCGCCAAACAGATCGGTGTCATCAAGGATGACTGGAACGGCTTCAACGTCCTGCACACGGCGGCCGGACGTGTCGGTGGCCTCGACATCGGCTTCGTGCCGGGCGAGGGCGGTCAGGATGCAGGCGCCTTGGCGCAAGGCGGGGTCGATCTGCTGTTCAATCTCGGGGCCGATGAGCTTGAAATCGCCGACGGCGCCTTCACCGTCTATATCGGCACCCATGGTGACCGTGGTGCGCATCGCGCCGACGTGATTTTGCCGGGTGCTGCCTACACCGAGAAATCGGCCACCTATGTGAACACGGAGGGCCGCCCGCAGCAGACGGCCCGTGGCGCTTTCCCGCCGGGCGAGGCCAAGGAAGACTGGGCGATCCTTCGCGCGCTGTCCGACAGGCTCGGCAAGACATTGCCATTCAACACGCTCGATCAATTGCGCGCCGCACTCTACGCCGAGCATCCGCATCTGGCCCGGCTTGAAGAGATCGAACCCGCTGATGCCGGCTCACTGAGCAAACTTGGCACCAAAGCACCCAAGAGTGCAGGCAAGGCGAAATTCGCCCGTGCATTCGATGACTTTTACCTGACCAACCCGATTGCTCGCGCCTCCAAGGTGATGGCTGAGTGTTCGGCAACATTGAATGGGCCGATGCTGGCCCAGGCTGCGGAGTAAGCCCGATGGAAGCCTTCTGGGATACCTACGCCTGGCCCTTCATAATCATGGTTGCGCAAAGCCTGCTCCTGCTGGTGATCCTCCTGGTCACCATTGCCTACATCCTGCTGGCAGACCGCAAGATCTGGGCTGCGGTTCAGCTACGCCGCGGTCCCAACGTGGTGGGGCCATTCGGCCTGCTGCAATCCTTCGCCGATCTTCTGAAGTTCGTGCTGAAGGAACCGGTCATCCCGTCAGGCGCCGACAAGACCGTTTTCATCCTGGCCCCGCTTGTAACCGTAACGCTGTCGCTGCTCGCCTGGGCCGTCATCCCGGTCGCTGAAGGATGGGTGATTTCCGACATCAATGTCGGCATTCTCTACATCCTCGCGATATCGTCGCTGGGTGTCTACGGCGTCATCATGGCCGGCTGGGCGTCCAACTCGAAATACCCGTTCCTCGGCGCTTTGCGCTCCGCAGCCCAGATGGTGTCCTATGAGGTCTCCATCGGTTTCGTTATCATCACGGTGCTGCTGGTTGTCGGTTCCTTGAACCTGTCCGAGATCGTGCTCGCCCAGAACACAGGCATTGGGACGTCGCTGGGACTGCCGCCATCGTTCCTCGACTGGCATTGGTTGCCGCTTTTCCCGATGTTCATCGTGTTCTTCATTTCCGCTCTGGCTGAGACGAACCGCCCGCCATTCGACCTTCCAGAGGCGGAGTCGGAGCTGGTGGCCGGTTTCATGGTCGAGTACGGGTCCACGCCCTACATGATGTTCATGCTGGGTGAGTATGTCGCAATCGCTCTGATGTGCTCGCTCACCACCATCCTGTTCCTGGGTGGGTGGTTGCCGATCATCGACATACCTCCGCTGTCCTGGGTGCCCGGTATCGTGTGGTTCGCGCTCAAATCCTTCGGCGTTTTCTTCATGTTCGCGATGGTGAAGGCTTTCGTGCCGCGCTACCGCTATGACCAGTTGATGCGCCTGGGCTGGAAAGTGTTCCTGCCCCTGTCCCTTGCCATGGTGGTGATCGTTGCAGCCGTCCTGCAATTCGCTGGCCTTGCTCCGTAACCCCAAGCTTCAGGAGATACACGATGCAGCTCGACCAAGCCGCCAAATCCCTCCTTCTGAAGGAGTTTGTGGGCGCCTTTGTCTTGTCGATGAGGTACTTCTTCAAACCCAAGGCGACACTGAACTATCCCTTTGAAAAGGGTTATGTTTCTCCGCGTTTTCGAGGTGAGCATGCTTTGCGCCGCTACCCCAACGGGGAAGAACGCTGCATTGCCTGCAAGCTGTGCGAAGCGATCTGCCCGGCTCAGGCGATCACCATCGAAGCCGGTCCGCGCCGCAATGACGGCACGCGCCGCACGACCCGCTACGACATCGACATGGTCAAGTGCATCTATTGCGGCCTTTGCCAGGAGGCATGCCCGGTGGATGCCATTGTGGAAGGCCCGAATTTCGAGTTCGCCACCGAGACCCGTGAAGAACTTTTCTACGACAAGGACAAGCTGTTGGAGAACGGCGAGCGCTGGGAGCGCGACATCGCCAAATCTCTGGAGATGGATGCGGCATATCGGTAACAAGGTTGGGCTAGACGCCCCGCCCGGCTTTGGCTAACACGCCAGCCAAAATGGTTTGAGACAGAGCGCGTCCTGCGCCTGCTCTTTTAGAAAACCATCGCCCATTCAAGGCGATGATGTGATGAGAAGGTACGACCGCTGATTCCAGCGGCTAAACAGGCGCTTAGATGGTTCTGACCGGCTTCTTTTTCTATCTTTTCGCCGCCATCACAGTTGCCTCTGCGTTTCTGGTGATTGCTGCACGCAACCCGGTCCATTCGGTGTTCTTTCTCATCCTTGCGTTCTTCAATTCCGCCGGCCTTTTCATGCTGGTTGGCGCCGAATTTTTGGCCCTCTTGCTGGTAGTGGTTTACGTCGGGGCCGTCGCGGTTCTCTTCCTCTTCGTCGTGATGATGCTCGACGTTGACTTTGCCGAATTGCGGCAGGGTTTTCTGCAGTATCTGCCGATTGGTGCGTTGATCGCGGTGATTCTGGTCCTTGAACTGATCCTCGTTCTCGGTGCGACGGCGTTCGATGCGGAGGTGGCGCTCGAAACGGGCATGCCGATGCCGCCGATTGAAGAGATTTCCAACATCGAGGCGATCGGCCTCGTGCTCTACACAGACTACGTTTATTTCTTCCAGGCTGCTGGACTGGTGCTGTTGGTCGCCATGGTTGGAGCGATTGTGCTCACCCTGCGCCACCGCGAAGGCATCAAGCGGCAGGATATCAACGTTCAAAATGCTCGCACGCCGGACACCTCTATCGAGGTGGTGAAGGTGAAATCGGGCCAGGGTCTATAACGCGCCTGCGGGCCGCACTTGAAAGATTTTCCGCGGTGGATCTGTCGACCGCGATCAGGGGGTTGCAAAGCTAAGATGTCCATCGGACTTGGCCATTATCTCACGGTTGGGGCGATCCTGTTCACGCTTGGCGTGTTCGGCATCTTCATCAACCGCAAGAACGTCATCATCATTCTGATGTCGGTGGAACTCATCCTGCTTGCGGTAAACCTCAACCTCGTTGCTTTCTCCTTTTATCTGCAGGATCTGGCCGGCCAGGTGTTCGCGCTTTTCATTCTCACCGTCGCTGCCGCCGAGGCGGCCATCGGCCTTGCCATTCTCGTTGTCTTCTTCCGAAACCGCGGTTCCATTGCGGTGGAAGACATCAACATGATGAAAGGCTGACCAGATCATGATGTCCGCCATCGTCTTTCTGCCGCTGATCGGTTTCCTGATCGCCGGCCTCTTCGGCAGGCTTCTTGGCCACCGTCCGGTTGAGATCATCACCACGAGCTTTGTCGCGCTTGGTGCAGTGCTTTCCTGGATCGTCTTTATCGACGTCGGTTTCAACTTTGAGGAAGCAGCTCACGGCAGCGGTCATGCCTATGAGCGGGTTCAGGTTCTGCACTGGATTTCGTCCGGCGACTTCACGGTGGATTGGGCCTTCCGTCTCGACACGTTGACCGCCGTCATGCTGGTTGTGGTGAACTCGGTGTCGGCGCTCGTTCACCTCTACTCCATCGGCTACATGAGCCACGATGAGCATCGCGCGCGTTTCTTCGCGTACCTCTCGCTGTTCACCTTCGCCATGCTGATGCTGGTGACCGCCGACAACCTGCTGCAGATGTTCTTCGGCTGGGAAGGCGTCGGCCTTGCCTCCTATCTGCTGATTGGCTTCTGGTACAAGAAAGCCTCGGCCAACGCGGCCGCCATGAAGGCCTTCATCGTCAACCGCGTCGGCGACTTCGGCTATCTGCTCGGTATTTTCGGCGTGTTCGTTTTGTTCGACTCCGCCGAATTCTCGGTCATCTTCGATGCAGCAGGCGACTATGCCGACACAACCTTCATGTTCCTCGGCATGGAGGTGCATGCGCTCACCACGATTTGTCTGCTGCTATTTATGGGTGCCATGGGCAAATCGGCCCAGTTCCTGCTGCACACCTGGCTGCCGGACGCAATGGAAGGCCCGACGCCGGTTTCAGCGCTCATTCACGCCGCGACCATGGTCACCGCCGGTGTGTTCCTGGTCGCGCGCATGTCGCCGCTCTTCGAGTACGCTCCCAATGCGCTGGCTTTCGTCACCTTCATCGGCGGAACGACGGCCATCTTTGCAGCAACCGTCGGTCTTGTGCAGAACGACATCAAGCGTGTCATCGCTTATTCGACCTGTTCTCAACTCGGGTACATGTTCGTTGCACTGGGCGTCGGCGCGTATTCGGTGGGGATTTTCCACCTGTTCACCCACGCCTTCTTTAAGGCGTTGCTGTTCCTTGGCGCCGGTTCGGTCATCCACGCCGTGTCCAACGAACAGGACATGCGCCGCATGGGCGGGCTCTGGAAGCATATCCCCTTCACCTATGCGATGATGATCATCGGCACGATTGCGCTGACGGGCTTCCCCTACACGGCGGGCTACTTCTCCAAGGACGCGGTGATTGAGGCGGCCTTCGCTGCCGGTGACGGGATTGCGCGCTATGCGTTCTGGCTGACGGTTTTCGCCGCTGCGCTGACCAGCTTCTATTCCTGGCGGCTCATCTTCATGACCTTCCACGGCGCACCGCGCGCCAGCGCCGACGTGATGAGCCATGTCCATGAGTCACCAAAGGTCATGACCATCCCGCTGGCCCTGCTGGCTGTGGGTGCGCTCCTCTCTGGAATCGTGTTCGAACACTCCTTCGCCTACGAAGATGGCTTCCACCACTTCTTCCGCCAGTCGATCTTCATGCTGGAAAGCAACGACATCCTGCATGCCCTGCATGAGGTGCCGCAATGGGTCGTGCGTTCACCGCTCGTGATGATGATCCTTGGCTTTGTGCTGGCCTATTGGATGTACATTCGCGCGCCGCACATGCCGGCACAACTCGCCGAACGTCATGACATTCTCTATCGGTTCCTTCTCAACAAATGGTACTTCGATGAACTCTATGACCTGATCTTCGTGCGTCCCGCGCAGTGGATTGGCCGGCTGTTCTGGAAGGGTGGCGATGGCAAGGTTATCGACGGCATCGGTCCCGACGGCGTTGCTGCACGTGTGGTGGACATCACCAGCCGGGTCGTGAAGCTACAGACCGGCTTCGTCTATCACTATGCCTTTGCCATGCTGATCGGCGTGGCAGCACTCATCACGTATTTTGTCTTCGCGTCAGGTGTCTAGCTGATGATTGACTGGCCCATCCTTTCCATCGTCACGTTCCTGCCGCTTGTCGGTGTCGCACTGATCCTTCTGATCCGCGGCGACGATGACATTGCGCAACGCAACATCCGCAACATCGCGCTGTTCACGACAATCGTAACGTTCATCGTCTCGCTGTTCATCTGGGGAAGTTTCGACAACTCCAATCCGGGCTTCCAGATGGTCGAAGAGAGCCAGTGGCTCGGCGGCCTCGTCACCTACAAGATGGGTGTGGACGGCATTTCGATGCTGTTTGTCATCCTGACGACCTTCCTGATGCCCGCCTGTATCCTTGCCAGCGCTGCGATCACCACGCGCCTGAAGGAATACATGATCGCCTTCCTGGTGCTCGAAACGCTGATGATCGGCGTCTTTTGCGCACTCGACATCGTGGTCTTCTACATCTTCTTCGAAGGCGGGCTGATCCCGATGTTCATCATCATCGGTGTTTGGGGCGGCAAGCGGCGCATCTATGCCTCATTCAAGTTCTTCCTCTACACGCTGCTCGGCTCGGTGCTGATGCTGCTCGCCATTATGGCCATGTACTGGAACGCAGGCACCACCGACATCGAAGCGCTGCTGGCGCACGACTTCCCGGCCAACATGGAGTTCTGGTTGTGGCTGGCCTTCTTCGCGTCGTTCGCGGTGAAGATGCCGATGTGGCCGTTCCATACATGGCTGCCGGACGCCCATGTGGAAGCGCCAACCGCCGGTTCGGTGATTCTGGCCGGCATCCTGCTGAAGATGGGCGGTTACGGGTTCCTGCGCTTCTCGCTGCCCATGTTCCCCGAAGCCAGCGAACTGTTCGCTCCGCTTGTCTTTGTCATGTCCGTTGTCGCCATCATCTACACCTCGCTGGTGGCGATGGTGCAGGAGGACATCAAGAAGCTGATCGCCTATTCGTCTGTTGCCCATATGGGCTTCGTGACCATGGGGATTTTTGCCCTCAACGAACAGGGCATTCAGGGGGCGCTTTTCCAAATGATCTCGCACGGCATCGTGTCCGGCGCGCTCTTCCTGTGTGTCGGTGTCGTCTATGACCGCATGCACACCCGCGAGATCAAAGCCTATGGCGGCCTTGTCCACCGGATGCCTTTGTATGCGGCCATTTTCATGATTTTCACCATGGCCAATGTCGGCTTGCCGGGAACGTCCGGTTTCGTTGGCGAGTTTCTGACGCTTATGGGCGCCTTCCAGGCGAACACATGGGTGGCACTGCTTGCCACGACCGGTGTCATCCTGTCGGCCTGCTATGCCCTCTGGCTGTATCGGCAGGTCATTTTCGGCCCGCTCGAAAAAGAGAACCTCAAGACCATCACCGATGTGAACGCCCGCGAACTGATCGTGCTGGCACCGCTGGTGCTTCTCACCATCTTCTTCGGTGTCTATCCGTCCCCCATCAACGATGTCACCGCAGCATCGGTGACCAACATGGTCACTGGTGTGGAACAAGCGCTGCAGGCCGCCGATGCGCTCAACATGGCCGCCACCCGGTAAACTCTAGAGAAATCAGACCGTCATGCTTCAGCCCGCCCTTCCTGATCTGATGCCAGCGCTGCCGGAAATTGTTCTGGCCGTCGGCGCCATGGTGATGCTGATGCTTGGCGTGTTCCGCAAAGGCGACACCACCAACCTGATCACCGGCCTGGCGATCGGTCTGTTTATCGTTGCCCTCATCCTCACCGTTTTGGCGCCGTCCGGCATGACCATGAACGGCGCGTTCGTGATGGACGAGTTCGCGCGCACGATGAAAATCCTCATCTTCGCCGCAGCTGCCATCGCACTTTCGCTGGGCGTCGATTTCGTCGCGCGCGAAGGGTATGGCCGCTTCGAGCTTCCGGTTCTGATCGTGTTGGCCACGCTCGGCATGGGCATGATGGTCTCGGCGACCACATTGATCGCCCTTTATCTCGGCCTCGAACTCATGTCGCTTGCCTTGTACGTGACCGCAGCCATCAACCGGGATTCCACCCGCGCTTCGGAAGCTGGCCTGAAGTACTTCGTCCTCGGCGCGCTCTCCTCCGGCATGCTGCTCTATGGCGCATCGCTGGTCTATGGCTTCACCGGCCACACCGAGTTCGGCCCCATTGCCGACGTACTTCAGGCTGGCGGTGTTTCCACCGGCGTCATCTTCGGCCTGGTGTTCATCCTTGCCGGTCTCGTCTTCAAGATCTCTGCCGTCCCGTTCCACATGTGGACGCCGGATGTGTATGAAGGGTCTCCCACGCCCATCACCGCCTTCTTCGCAGCGGCACCGAAGATCGCCGCCATGGCGCTTCTCGTGCGCATCGCCGTGGATGCCTTTGAACCGGCAACCCGCGAATGGCAGCAGGTTCTGACGTTCGTGGCCATCGCGTCCATGGTGCTCGGAGCGTTCGCCGCCATAGGCCAGCGCAACATCAAGCGCCTGATGGCTTATTCCTCCATCGGTCATATGGGTTTTGCACTGGTCGGTCTGGCAGCCGGAACGCAGGCCGGTGTACAGGGCGTGGTCGTTTACATGGCTATCTATGCCGCGATGACACTCGGCACGTTCGCCATCATTCTTTCCATGCGCCGCCCGGGCGGTATGGTCGAAGAGATCGATGAGTTGTCCGGGCTGTCCAAGACGAACCCGTTGCAGGCGTTCTTCCTGGCCATGCTGCTCTTCTCGCTGGCTGGGATTCCACCGCTTGCCGGGTTCTTCGCCAAATACTTCGTGTTCCTCGCTGCTATCGAAGCAGAGCTCTATGTGCTCGCCGTCATCGGTGTTCTGGCAAGTGTGGTTGGTGCGGTCTACTATCTGCGGATCATCAAGATCATGTACTTCGACGAACCCGTGGAGGGCTTCGTTCCGGCGGCGATTGAGCTACGCACCGTGACCACAGCGGCAGGACTGTTCGTGATTTTCTTCGTGTTGGTCGCCGGGCCGATCACCGGTTGGGCAGACCGAGCCGCTGCCAGCCTTTTCTAGCACCTTACTGGCGCGACCCTGCGCTTGATGCCGAACACACCGCATTTTCATCTTGCAAGCGTTGGTTCCACGCTCACCGAAGCGTGGAGCATGGCTGCATCCGGCCAGACCGTGCCATTCTGGCTGACGGCCGATGAGCAGACCCAGGGTCGGGGACGCATGGATCGCCAATGGGTTTCAGCCCCCGGTAATCTGTACTCCACCTTCGTGACGCCGCTGCCGCCACCGCCGGTCGTACCGCTTCTTCCCTTCGCGGTTTCGCTGGCCGTTCATGACGCTATCACCGTTCATTTGCCTCTCGAGCGTCAGAAAGCTGCCAGCCTCAAATGGCCCAACGATGTTCTGATCGACGGTGCCAAAACATCGGGCATCCTGATCGAACAGCGCAGCCAGACCGGTCACCCGCCGCTCATCGCCATAGGGATTGGCATCAACATCGAGCACGAACCGGATATTGCCGGACGAACGGTCACTTCCCTGGCACGAGAAGGAGCAACCGCAACATCCGGTGCGGTGTTTGCAAGCCTGCGCCAGACCATGGCCGATCATTTGAGCCAGTTGGACACAGCGCCGCACGCCATCATTCCGGCATGGACACAGCGCGCTACCGGCATAGGTAGCCCGATCAGAGTGGAAAGCGGAACGGAAACCATCGAAGGAACTTTCGACCATCTGGCATCCGATGGCGCCCTGATGGTACGGCTGGCTTCCGGCGCGATGCGCGCCATCCGGACGGGCGATATCGTCATCAAGCCGCGTTAGGATCACGCTGCGTGGCAAACTGAGGTCTTATGAGCAAAGCTCCATCTTTCACTTTCATGCCGCTGGGCGGCGTCGGCGAAATCGGCATGAACCTAGCGCTTTATGGCTATGGAGCAGGGCGGGACCGCCGCTTCATCATGGTGGACTGCGGCGTGTCGTTTGCCGGTCCGGACTTTCCCGGCATCGACCTCATCACACCGGACATCAGCTATATCGAGCAGCGCCGTGACAAGCTCGACGGGATCATCATAACCCACGCCCATGAAGATCACATCGGGGCGTTGCTGTCGCTTTGGCCCCGTCTGCAAGTCCCGGTCTATCTGACCACCTTTGCTCAGGCGCTGCTGGAGGCAAAGAACCCATCCGACGACGTGCTCAACGTCATGCCCATGGAACGGTTCCATGTGCGTGATCCTTTTGTGGTTGGCCCCTTCACGATCACCGCCGTTCCGGTGTCCCATTCGATACCGGAAAGCCATTCCCTTCTGATCGAAGCCGGCGATCGGCGTGTCGTCCACACGGGAGACTGGAAGCTCGATGCCGAGCCCCTGATCGGGGCGCCGACGGCTCTGGCAGACTTTCAGGCTTTCCGTGACGCCGGCCCGATCGATGCGGTCATGGGCGACTCGACCAATGCCATGCGCGACGGCCAGAGCCCGACCGAAGCCGAAGTCGGCAAGGCCTTGGCCAAGGTGATCAAAGAGGCGGAACAGCGGATCTGCATCACCCTGTTCTCGTCCAACATGGCCCGCATCAAATCGATCCTGGACGGCGCACGCGAGGCAAACCGAACGGTGGTGCTGGCTGGCAGAGCGCTGCAACGCGTTATCGGTGTAGGTGTGGACCTTGGCATCCTCACTGACCTGCCGCCCATTGAAGACATGCGCAGCTTTGACCGCATCGCCCGCAATAAGGCACTGGTGCTCCTGACCGGATCGCAGGGGGAGGAGAGGGCGGCCCTTTCGCGTGTTGCCGATCACGATCATCCGCACCTGTCTCTGACGCGCGGAGACACGGTTGTTTTTTCTTCCCGCATCATTCCCGGCAACGAGCGCGGCGTGCTGCGCATCATGAACAAACTGGCGGCAACTGGCATCAAGATCATCACCGATGCCGAAGCGCCCATTCACGTCTCAGGGCACCCACGTCGCGGTGAACTGGTGCATCTCTACTCGGCACTGAAGCCCACAACCGTGGTGCCGGTCCACGGCGAAGCACGCCACATGGAGGCACATGCCAGGCTGGCCAGGGAGCATGGTTACGGGGCAGAGATCGTCAACGATGGCGACATCCTGGAAATCCGCGAAGACGGGGCCGAGATCGTTGACGGCATCGAGGCCGGTTTCTTCGTCAAGGATGGCGACATCCTCTGCCTTCCCGGCGACAGCGGCGTTTACGAACGGCGGACACTTGGGGAGGTTGGTGTCATCACCATTGCGCTTGGCCTGGCGAGTAGCGGCAAGCTCGTGAGCGATATCGAAGTGATCGTCGATGGCCTACCGGACCAGTTGGATGACGAAGACGCCGATAGCTTCGTACTCAACGCCACGAGCCAGGCGCTCAGGGCCTTGCCGATGGCGCGCCGCCGCGATGTCGACAGCGTTTCGGAATCCCTGCGCAAGTCCGTGCGCGGCAAAGTGCGTGAAGCCTGGGGCAAGCGACCTGTGGTACATGTCCACGTGCTGTTGATTGATAAGGACGCAACGGGATGATCGGACGCCTGAACCATGTGGCCATTGCCGTACCGGATCTGGCGGCAGCGACGGCGCTTTACCGTGATCAACTCGGCGCGACCGTCTCCGAACCACAGGCTGAGCCCGATCACGGCGTGACGGTGGTCTTCATCGAACTGCCCAACACCAAGGTTGAGCTGCTCGAACCGTTGGGTTCGGATTCGCCGATTCAAGCGTTCCTGGATCGCAGTCCGTCAGGCGGTATCCATCACATGTGTTTCGAGGTCGACGATATCCTGGTGGCGCGTGATAAGCTCAAAGCAGACGGGGCACGGGTGCTCGGAAGCGGTGAACCGAAAATCGGTGCGCATGGCAAACCGGTTCTGTTTCTGCATCCCAAGGACTTCAACGGCGCCCTGATCGAACTGGAAGAGGTCTGACCATGTCCCTGGGAAGCGCTGTTGCGATCTATTTTATTGTCTGGTGGGTCACGCTCTTTATGGTGCTGCCTTTCGGCGTACGAACGCAGGCGGAAGCAGGTGACGTGGTGCCCGGCGCGCCAGCCAGCGCACCGGAAAAAACCTCAATTACCCGCATCGTTGTCCGCAACACGGTTTTGGCAACCATCGTGTTTGCCGGGATTTATTGGGTGATGGTCTATTCCGGCTGGTCGATTATGGACCTGCCGCTTCCCGGGCAATAAAATCAACGCACTACAGGGTCTTCTTCAAATGGGGGTCATCGGCATGCCCGATGACGTAGCGGCTTCCGTGTTCCGACATCGCGGAAGCGCATGAAGAAGCCAGAACACTGGGTTGAAAAACCAAATAAAAAGGCAGGATCTTGCGATCCTGCCTACAGTAATCCAATTAACCCCGCGTCTCCCCCCGAGACTTGAGCCACTGGCATTTATTTGTGCGGATTGGCCCCGCTTATGCGCACTATGTAGGCGTTTTTCCCGTTGGGTGTCACGAAAAAAATGTGCTGCACCGCACAACAAAGACACACTTTTTCTGAGCTGACGCAAAACCCGATCCAAGCCTGCGTAATAGTACGGAGGACAAGCTTTTTCATTGTCGAGAATCACGAGCGGTCGAATGCCAAAACCGGATCTGTTTACCGCATTGCACATCCCCACAAGCCAATCGCATTTCCGGATGCTAAAATGGCTGTATGAAACGCACCCTGCCAATCTTTTTTGCCATCGCGATCTGCCTGTCTGCCGGTGCGATACTGCTACCGGCTACCGCCAGCGCGGAAACCTATAGCAACCGGCATCATCTTTCAGGCTGCACCGATCAAAGTGTTCCCGTCGTCATCCCGTACGCCACCCATCGCACCGTTCAACTTGGTCTACCGGCGGACATACGCGGAGATGTCCAGATAACGGAACTCTATGGCTTCGATGAAGAGACCCGGCTTCGTCTGCGTCCGCGAGGGCTTGTTCTCAACACCGAAGGCGGCGGTGCACGAATGATCGTGCATCCGCGCTCAAACTGCTGACCGGTCCTCACGGCACAGCGCGCTGTTGATGCAAAGCCGATGTGGCCTTGCCAGCAGTGCCTCCTTTCAGGCACATGCGCAGGACATATCGTTCCCGATCCGCAAGAGGCCCGTCATGCGCTTGTCGCGCTATTTCCTGCCGACATTGAAAGAAACACCGCGCGAAGCGGAAATCGTCTCGCACCGGTTGATGCTGCGCGCCGGCATGATACGTCAGGAAGCTGCCGGTATCTACTCGTGGCTGCCGCTTGGCAAAAGGGTTCTCGACAAAATCTGCGCCATCATCAGGGAAGAGCAGAACCGGGCAGGGGCCATTGAAGTTTTGATGCCAACGCTCCAGCCTGCGGATCTCTGGAAAGAGTCCGGCCGGTATGACGCGTACGGCGAAGAGATGCTGCGCATTGCCGATCGCCATGACCGGCAGATGTTGTATGGACCGACCAATGAGGAGATGATCACCGCTATCTTCCGGTCATCCATACGGTCTTACAAAGACCTGCCTCTCAATCTCTATCATATTCAATGGAAGATGCGTGATGAGGTTCGCCCGCGTTTCGGCACGATGCGCTCACGCGAATTCCTGATGAAGGATGCCTATTCGTTCGACCTCGACAAGGAGGCTTCGCGCCGTGCCTACTACCGCATGTTCGTTGCGTACCTGCGCACGTTCCATCGGATGGGCCTGACGAGCGTACCGATGCAGGCCGATTCGGGGCCCATCGGCGGTGATCTCAGTCACGAGTTCATCATTCTGGCCGATACCGGCGAAAGCGAGGTGTTCTGCGACAAGGCGATGCTGGATCTTCCAATCCCGGGCGAAGACACCGACTTCACCGGCGATCTGGCCGATCTGGTTGCACCCTTCACAGTGCCGTATGCCGCCACAGAAGAAATGCACGACCAGGCAGCCTTTGAAGCGGCAGTACCGGAAGAACGTCGCGTATCCGCACGCGGCATTGAAGTTGGCCATATCTTCTACTTCGGCACGAAATACTCCGAGCCCATGGGCGCGGTTGTCGCCGGTCCGGACGGAAAAGACGTACCGGTCGAGATGGGGTCGTACGGCATCGGCCCGACCCGTCTGGTGCCTGCCATCATCGAGGCCTCGCATGATGAAGACGGTATCATCTGGCCTGCAGCCGTTGCGCCGTTCGATGTGGGCATCATCAACATGCGCCCGGGGGATGCGGATTGCGATGCGGCCTGCGCGACGCTCGAAGCGCGCCTTCAAGCCATCGGGCTTGATGTGCTTTATGACGACACCGATGCACGTGGCGGGGCCAAGTTTGCACAGATGGACCTGATCGGTCTGCCCAAGCAGGTCATTGTCGGCCCGAAGGGACTGGCCCAGGGCGAGGTCGAGTTGAAGGATCGCAGAACAGGCGAACGCTCAATGCTGAGTCTCGACGATGCAATCGAAGCTTTGACGGCCTGAGGAAAAGGATCGCCGGTCGGCGTTCACCTCACTTTGGCCTTGGTTTGACAGACTAAGGAAAGGGCAGGTGTCCTCGCGGCCAGCCGGCGAATCGTGCCAAACCTCACCTGCAAAGGAGAGAGCATTTGGTAAGCCTGACCAATCCGAGTGAAGTGCACGCTCAAGACCCGGCGATACCCGCGCCGAAAAACGGGCCGTTCTCGCGCTTCGAGCGCATGATCGCGCTGCGCTATCTGCGTGCCCGCCGCCGTGAGACCTTCATCTCGGTGATCGCCGGATTCTCCTTTCTCGGCATCATGCTGGGCGTTGCTACGTTGATTGTCGTCATGGCCGTCATGAACGGTTTCCGCGCTGAACTTCTGGACAAGATTCTGGGCATCAATGGGCATCTGGTGCTGCAGGCGGTCGACACCCCGTTTGATGATTATCGCGACGTACAGACACGCGTAACCGGCGTCGACGGAGTTGAAATCGCCATACCGTTCGTCGAGGGGCAGGCGCTTGCTTCTGGCGCCAATGCCAGCAATGGCGTCGTCGTGCGCGGCCTGACTCAAACAGATCTTCTCTCACTGCCTGCGCTGGGTCAGTCTTTACGCTCGGGAACGATCGACGGCTTTGGAGAGCCTACTGGCGAACCCGCCGACACGATCATCATCGGCTCGCGGCTCGCCGCCCAGCTCGGTGTGACGGTTGGCGACAACGTCACCATCGTGACACCGCGCGGGTCTGTCACCCCGTTCGGCGTCACCCCGCGCATCAAAGCCTATCAGGTGCAGGCGATCTTCGAGATCGGCATGTCGGAATATGATCTGGTATTTGTCTTTATGCCGCTTGCCGAGGCGCAGGCCTACTTCAACATGGGTGAACGCGTCTCGGGCGTCGACGTCTACGTGGAAGATCCCGATCGCATCGGCGAGATGCGCGCCGAAATTGAAGCGGCGGCCGAGCGCCCGCTCTTCAGCGTCGACTGGCGTCAGCGCAATCTCACGTTCTTTTCCGCGCTGGAGGTGGAACGCAATGTGATGTTCCTCATCCTTACCATGATTGTTCTGGTCGCCGCGCTCAACGTCGTGTCCGGCATGATCATGCTGGTGAAGGACAAAGGCCGGGACATTGCGATCCTGCGCACAATGGGCGCGTCCCGCAACGCGATCATGCGGGTTTTCATCATGACAGGCGCGAGCATCGGCCTTGTCGGCACGGTCTGCGGCTTCATCCTCGGCACGATCATCTGTCTCAACGCGGAAAACATCAGACAGTTCGTATCCGCAATGACGCGTACCGAACTGTTCTCCCCCGAACTCTATTATCTGTCGCGTCTGCCTGCTGACATGGACCCGACTGAGACCACAGCCATTCTTCTGATCGCGCTGGCGCTGTCTCTGATCGCAACGCTCTATCCGGCCTGGCGGGCTGCCAAACTCGATCCCGTTGAGGCGCTTCGCTATGAGTGATGGGCCAAGGCTGCAACTGCACAACGTCTCACGCGGATTTCAGACCGGCGAAGCGCGTCTGGACATTCTGAAGGGAACGAACTTCGCCGTTCACCCCGGTGAGCTTGTCGCCATGGTCGCTCCGTCGGGCGCGGGCAAATCAACGCTCCTCCACATCTGCGGATTGTTGGATCGCCCCGACAGCGGCAAAGTCTTGATCAATGGCCGCGACACCACAGGCCTGGACGATACGTCACTTTCCACCCTGCGGGGCCGGGAAATAGGCTTCGTGTATCAGTTTCACCATCTGTTGCCGGAATTTGATGCCGTTGAGAACGTCATGATGCCACAGCTCATTGCCGGGCTGGACCGCGACACGGCCCATGAGCGGGCGATGGAATTGCTCAACTACCTGCATATCGGGCCGCGTGCGACCCATCGGCCAGCCGAACTGTCCGGTGGTGAGCAGCAGCGCGTTGCTATTGCACGCGCCATGGCCAATGCACCCAGCCTGCTGTTGGCCGACGAGCCCACAGGTAATCTCGACCCCGGCACATCCGATCACGTCTTCCAAGTTCTGCTCGCTCTTGTCAGAGCTGCCGGGGTTTCGGCCCTCATCGCCACACACAACATGGCCCTGGCTGCGCGCGCTGATCGGATCATTACGCTGCACGATGGACATGTTGTGGCAAAAGCACCGGAAGAATCAGCAGCCTAGCATGTTCCGCAGCTTCGCTTGACACGAGAACAAAAATAGAACTATGTTCCCTTCATGTTCTTGCATGGAGGTGTCGAACATGCTTGTCCTGAAAGATAGCTGCGCTCTTCTTGTTATCGCCTTGATGGTCGTCTGCATCGGCATGATCGGCTGACGCCTCTTCCCCGAAAAGCTTCCCCCTGAGCTGTGCAAAAGTCCGCCGAACCCCGACGCGGACTTTCGCACACTTGACCTCCTGAGTACCGTGACGTTTCAGCGGCTGCGAAGAGGTGAATGAGCATGAGCGAAGCAACAGATATGCCTTTTGTGCATCTGCGCTCTCATTCAGCCTATTCTCTGCTTGAAGGCGCGCTCCAGGTTCCCAGACTCATCGAACTTGCCAAGGCCGATGGCCAGCCCGCCATCGCCATCAGCGACACCAACAACTTGTTCGGCGCATTGGAGTTTTCGGAAAAAGCCGCCAAGGCCGGTGTCCAACCCATTGTAGGCCTTCAGATTCCTGTTCTGTTCGATGGGCAGGACGATGCGGACACCGGGAAGCTCTCCGCGCCGAAAAACGGCAAGGGGCATGCCTCCCACGCACTGCCGTCGATTGTGCTGATTGCCATGAACGAAGGGGGCTTCAAGAACCTCCTCTCGCTTGCATCTCTTGCCTACGAGGATGTGGCAAGCCGGGGCCCGTGCCTCGATATCAATCAACTGTCGGCGGCCAGCGACGGTATCATATGCCTGAGCGGCGGTGCCTTCGGCCCCATCGGCTGCGCGCTTTGGGACGAAGATCAGCCGCTTGCAGAAGCCCGGCTGTCACAGCTTGAGAGCGTTTTTCCGGCCCGGCTTTACATGGAATTGCAACGTCACGGTATGGAGCAGGAGAAAGCGACCGAACCGGGCACGATTGCATTGGCCTATGCCAGGAAACTGCCACTGGTCGCGACCAATGAGAACTTCTTTCCCGCCGCCGACGATTACGAGGCGCATGACGCGCTTCTTGCAATCGCAGAAAGCAGATTGGTCGCGGACGACGATCGCCGCCGCCTGACACCCGAACACGCTTTTGCCTCTCAGGACGAGATGCGCAAGCGCTTTGCCGATCTGCCCGAAGCGCTCGTCAACACGGTCCAGGTCGCGCGGCGCGTATCGTATCGCCCGACAACATCAGACCCGCTGCTGCCCAACTTCACAACCAGCGGCGATGCGCAAAGCAGCGAGAGTGAGAATGAGATCCTCATACGGATGGCCAAAGCGGGTCTGGACGCCCGCCTTGAGGTCAACGGGCTGGCACCCGGCACAACGCGCGAGGACTATGACACCCGTCTGGATTTCGAGCTTTCGATCATCGAACGCATGCAATATCCCGGATACTTCCTGATCGTTGCCGATTTCATTCAGTGGGCCAAACGTCAAGAAATACCGGTTGGCCCGGGGCGCGGCTCGGGCGCAGGCTCGGTTGTGGCCTGGGCATTGACGATCACCGATCTCGATCCGCTGCGGTTCGGCCTCCTCTTCGAGCGCTTCCTCAATCCTGAACGCGTCTCGATGCCGGATTTCGACATCGACTTCTGCCAGGACCGGCGCGACGAGGTTATCACCTACGTTCAGGAACGCTACGGCGATGACCGCGTGGCGCAGATCATAACGTTCGGAACCCTGCAGGCTCGCGCGGTGCTGCGCGATGTCGGCCGGGTGCTTGAGATGCCGTACGGCCAGGTCGACCGGTTGTGCAAGATGGTGCCTGCCAACCCTGCCGACCCCTACACACTCGAACGCGCCTTGAAGGAGGTCGACACACTACGGGCGGCCGGTCAGGAGGAGCCTATTGTCGCCAAGCTTCTCGATCTTGCCCAGCGGCTTGAAGGGCTCTACCGGCACGCATCCACACATGCAGCCGGAGTGGTGATCGGTGACCGTCCTCTGGATGAACTGGTACCGATCTACCGGGAACCGGGCACCCCCATGCCGGTCACCCAGTACTCTATGAAGTGGGTGGAACCGGCAGGTCTGGTCAAGTTCGATTTCCTCGGTCTCAAGACACTCTCCATCATTCAGGAAACGCTCAATCTGCTAAAAGCGCGGGGCGTGGAGATCGATCTCGACACGATCCCATTGGAGGATCCCGGTGCCTACGAACTCTATGCCAAAGCGGACACGGTCGGTGTGTTCCAGGTGGAATCGGCGGGCATGCGGCGCACGCTGCTCAGCCTGAAGCCCGACAGGTTCGAAGACATCATCGCCCTGGTCGCACTCTTCCGTCCCGGCCCCATGAGCAACATTCCCCGCTTTGCCGCCATCAAGCACGGTCAGGAAGAACCGGACTACATGCACCCTTTGCTTGAGCCCGTGCTCAAGGAAACCTACGGCATCATCGTCTATCAGGAACAGGTGATGGAGATCGCCCGGGTGCTTTCCGGCTTTTCGCTTGGCGAGGCCGATATGCTCCGGCGTGCCATGGGCAAGAAGATCCGTTCGGAAATGGCCAAACAGAAAACCCGCTTCCTAGAGGGCGCCAGGGAACGCGATCTCGACCCCAATCTGATGGACGACATCTTCGAGAAGGTGGCCAAGTTCGCCGACTACGGCTTCAACAAGTCGCACGCCGCCGCCTACGCGCTGGTTTCCTATCAGACGGCCTACCTGAAAGCGAACTACCCGGTTGAGTTTCTTGCCGCTTTGATGACCTACGATCTGACCAACACCGAAAAGCTTGCCGATTTCCGCCAGGACGCCATCAAACGCGGCATTGCCGTCAATCCGCCGTCCATCAACCACGGCCTGGCCCGTTTTTCGGTGCGCGACGGAGCCATTGACTACGCGCTTTGCGCCGTAAAAGGCGTTGGCGAAGCTGTCGCGGACCATGTCGCAGACCTTCGTGAAACACATGGTCCCTTCAGCTCGCTCGATGATGTCGTGGCCCGTATCAACCCGCGCATCGTCAACAAGCGTTCCATGGAAAACATGATTGCTGCCGGCGTGTTCGACAGTCTGCATGCATCCCGTGCACGCCTGACACGGTCGATCGACCGGTTGATGGCCGAAGCGGCCAGCCGTCATGAGGACCGCTCGTCGGGGCAGGGTGGTCTGTTCGGAGATGCGCCACCCGCACAGATGGACTTGGTCCTTGAGGGTAATGAATGGCCGCTCGCTGAGCGCCTGCAGAACGAGTTGAACGCGCTCGGTTTCTTCTTCTCCGCTCATCCGCTGGACGACTATGAGCAGGTGCTTCGGCGCCTTCGCGTTCAGACCTATGCCCAGTTCATCGCCGATGTCCGTGGCGCGACCGGCGAGGACGAGGAAGCGGCCGCCCCCACAACTGACAACGGCCGCGAACGCAAAGGTCCGATGCATGCAACCCGGCTCGCCGGTGTGGTATCGGACAGCTATGAGCGGCGAACCCGCGACGGCCGTGCCATGGCGATCATCAAGCTCACCGATCATTCCGGGCTTTACGAAGTAGCAGCCTACGAGGAGCAGATCGGGGAGGTGAGGGAACTGGTGAAACCGGGGCGTTCGCTTCTGCTGGGCGTCGCCGGACGTATGAACGAAGGCGATCTGCGCCTGCGTGTCACCAAGCTTGAAGCGCTCGACGATGTTGCCAAGTCCAGCGTGCAGCGCTTGCAGGTCTTCGTACGCAAACCGGACACCGTTGCCTCACTCGCCGCGCACCTGAAGCCCGGCCCGCGCGGTGAGGTCAGCGTGATTGTCATGGACGGGGAGGCCGCTCAGGAGATCGAAGTGGCTCTTCCCGGTTCTTATGCCGTTACACCTGCGCTGGCGGGCGCGGTACGTGCTCTGCAGGGCGTGGAACACGCTGAGTTGGTTTAACCCTTCCGCATCGCGCGACAGGGTTGCGTTGCAGCGCAAAAGCGGCTAAGCGCCCATCCATTCCACACGCACCGACCGGTCGATGGCAGTTGATCGACCATCCGGTGGTCTGCGGAGCGAACACTCCGCAAGGCCAACGGTGCGCTAGGTTAAACCGGAAAAGAGGATATTCCGCATGGCACTTCCTGCCTTCACCATGCGTCAGCTCCTGGAAGCTGGCGCCCATTTTGGCCACCAGACCCACCGTTGGAACCCGCGTATGGGGACCTACATTTTCGGTGAGCGCAATGGCGTCCACATTCTCGACCTAGGTCAGACCGCACCGATGCTGCAGCGCGCGCTGCAAGCTGTTTCGGATGTGCTTGCCGATGGCGGCCGCATTCTGTTCGTCGGAACCAAACGTCAGGCAGCCGAGCCGATCGCCGAAGCCGCTCGCAATTGTGCCCAGTACTACGTGAACTCCCGCTGGCTCGGCGGCATGATGACGAACTGGAACACGATCTCCAATTCGATCAAACGTCTGAAGCACCTTGAGGAGGTTCTGGCCAATCCGGAATCGGGCCTCACCAAGAAAGAGCGCCTTCTGCGGACCCGCGAACGCGACAAGCTGGAACGTGCGCTTGGTGGTATCAAGAACATGCCTGGCCTTCCGTCTATGATGTTCGTGATCGACACCAACAAAGAGGCGATCGCCATCAAGGAAGCCAACCGTTTGGGTATTCCGGTGGTTGCCGTCGTCGATACCAACTGTAACCCCGACGGTATCACCTTCCCGATCCCGGGCAATGACGATGCAGGACGCTCTGTTGCCCTGTTCTGCGACCTTGTTTCGCGCGCTGCGTTGGATGGTATCTCACGCAACAAGACCGGTATGGGCGTTGATCTGGGCGCAGCAGAGGAAGCCCCGGTCGAACCCGTGCTTGAAGAAGAAGCGCCGGTAGAAGCTGTTGCTGAAACAACCGCCGAAGCACCGGCAGTTGAAGCACCATCGGAAACCCCGGTTGAAGAAGCCGCAGACGCCCCGGCTGAAGAGGCGGCCAAAGCGCCCGCCAAGAAAACGACAGCCAAGAAGGCTCCCGCCAAGAAGGCCCCGGCCAAAAAGAAGACAGCCAAGGCTGCTGCCACCGAGGCACCTGCAGAGGCCGTTGCCGAAGCGCCGGCTGAAGACGAAAAAAGCGCCGAAACGCCGAGCGCCTGACGCCCTTGTATGGCGTGGGCTGCATCCCCATACATGCAGCCCACCCACTTTCCTGAAAACGCGGGCGATGACGGCACCCTGACACCACTATGTCATGGATGGTCTGGCAAGACCTGCGCAACGCAAACATGTGATGCTGCGCTTATGGCGCACCTCAACCCATGAGCGCACGCGGATCGAAGATCCGGAGCATCACCACGATGGAATAGGAGACCCAATCAATGGCCGCAATCACAGCAGCTGCCGTAAAAGAACTGCGCGAAACAACTGGCGCAGGCATGATGGACTGCAAGGCCGCTCTCGTCGAAACCGATGGCGATATGGAAGCGGCTGTTGACTATCTGCGCACCAAAGGCTTGGCCCGTGCCGCTAAGAAAGCAAGCCGTGTTGCCGCTGAAGGGCTTGTCGGCCTTGTCGCCGAGGGCAGACAGGGTGCCATGATCGAGCTGAACTCCGAAACGGACTTCGTTGCCCGCAACGAGCAGTTCCAGGGCCTCGTCATGAACGTCGCCAAAACGGCGACCGGTTCCGATTCATCGGTCGATGCCGTTCTTGCTGCCAAACTGGACGGCGGCGAAAAGTCGGTTGAAGACAGCATCAAGGATGCCGTTGCCACGATCGGCGAGAACATGAACCTGCGCCGTGTTGCCAAGCTGTCGGTCAGCGAGGGGGTTGTGGCAAGCTATGTGCACTCCTCCGTCGCACCTGGGCTGGGCAAGATCGGTGTTCTTGTCGCGCTGGAGTCATCGGGCAACGCAGATGCGCTTGCCGGCATCGGTCGTCAGATCGCCATGCACATTGCCGCCACGTCGCCGCTGTCCCTGTCCGTTGACGATATGGACCCGGCGGTTGTCGAGCGTGAACGCCATGTGTTCTCCGAACAGGCCCGCGAGTCCGGAAAGCCGGAAAACATCATCGAAAAGATGGTCGAAGGCCGCATCCGCAAGTTCTTCGAGGAAAGCGTTCTTTTGAATCAGTCCTTCGTCATGAACCCCGATGTGACCGTGGCACAAGCGATCAAAGACGCCGAAGGCGATGTCGGCGCGCCGATCAGCATGACGGCTTTCTCCCTGTTCAAGCTTGGCGAAGGCATTGAAAAAGAAGAAGCGGACTTCGCCGCCGAAGTTGCTGCGGCCGCCAAAGGCTGAGACGTCTTCTGACAGACCTCTTGAAAGTGCCAAGTTTCTTGAAAATTCCA
>JANQJE010000258.1 GCA_028281795.1 Cohaesibacteraceae bacterium
CTTCCGGCGGAGGATGGCTCAACCGAGAGCTATTCCGGCGGGCGGAACTTCGGTCATCTGGCTTACGTGGTCGACGACATCTATGCGCTGTGCAAGAAACTTCAGGATGGCGGTGTGACGATCAACCGGCCGCCGCGCGATGGTAACATGGCCTTTGTGCGTTCACCGGACGGCATTTCGATCGAACTGCTTCAAAACGGCGATCCATTGCCTGCCCAGGAACCCTGGGCCTCCATGGCAAACACCGGAGAGTGGTGAGCCGGTGAAGACCGACTTTCTTGTTGTCGGTGGTGGCATTGTCGGCCTCTCGACGGCCATGCAATTGGCGCTTTCCTACCCCGATGCATCCGTGCGGGTGTTGGAGAAGGAACGTCGGCTTGCCGTTCATCAGACGGGACACAACTCCGGCGTTATTCACGCCGGAGTTTACTATGAACCAGGGAGCCTGAAGGCGAAGTTCTGCCGGGCCGGTGTGGAGGCGACGATCGCTTTCTGCACACGCCATCAGATTCCTTTTGAGCAGTGCGGCAAGCTTCTGGTTGCGACGACACCGGTTGAACTGGAGCGGATGGATGCGCTGGAAGAGCGATGTCGTGCCAATGGCCTAGACCCGGAACGTCTGAGCGCTGAAGAGCTTGAGGACCGTGAACCGAACATCACTGGGCTTGGTGCTCTCTTCGTGCGCGTTACCGGCATTGTCGACTACAGCGCGATGGCCCACGCGATGGCCCGCGAACTGGAAGAGGCCGGCGGGACAATCGAACTCGACTGTGCCGTGACGGCCATCGCCGAGGGGCCAGACCTTGTGTCAGTTGCAACGACCAAGGGTATCTTTGAAGCGGCCCAACTGGTCGTTTGCGGCGGCCTGCAGGCCGACCGTCTGGCCAGGATGGCAGGGTTCGATGTCGATTTTCAGATCGTGCCGTTTCGCGGCGAATACTATCGTCTGAATGCCCGGCATAACGACATTATCAAACACCTTATCTATCCCATTCCCGATCCGGCTCTGCCGTTTCTTGGCGTCCATCTGACGCGTATGATCGACGGGTCTGTGACTGTCGGGCCAAACGCCGTTCTGGGTTTTGCGCGCGAAGGTTACAGCAAAGGCTCCGTCGACTTTGGCGATATCGCGTCGATGCTTCGCTTCCCGGGCTTCTGGAGGGTGATGGGCGCCAATCTTTTTTCGGGCATCAGAGAGTTCCGCAACTCACTTTCCAAAAAGCGCTATCTTGCGCTCTGCCGGAAATACGCGCCGTCACTTGCGCTTGAGGATCTTGAGCCGTACCCGGCCGGCATTCGCGCGCAAGCGGTGATGAAGGATGGCGCGCTCGTGCACGATTTCCTGATCCGTGAGACACCGCGCATGCTTCATGTATGCAATGCGCCGTCACCTGCAGCGACATCGTCGCTTCCAATAGGTGCGCATCTGGTCAATCGGATAGGGCTTCAGCGGGAGGTTCTTGGTCTGGCTCCTGCATCAGCGACTGCTGCTTGAGCAGTTCGAGCGGTACGCCGCCGCCTGTGAGTGCCGGGATCACCCGCAACGTGATGATCTGATAAGGCTTCACATCGAGTTCGATATGATTGTGGCGCACGGGCACAGGTTCGCGCACGTCTTCCAGCAGGTTGCAGCGAAGCACAGCCGCCACGTCAAAACCGAACTGGACCGTCACCGGGCCGCGTTCGCGGTTGTTTTCGTAAAGCCGCATGATGATGCCATTGCCATCTTCGGCCTGTTTGATGGTCTCGATGATGAGGTTGGATTTGTGTGGCATAGCAAAATGCCGCCAGGGTGTGCGACCAGCGGCCTTGTCCACGCGGGGAACGATCAGCGGATTATTGAGATCATAGGCCGCACGCGGCACATCGCTTCTCCAGTCACCTTCATGCGGCAAGAGCGCATAGGTCATGTGATGGAAGCCCTGATCGGCGATGGGATCAGGCATGGTCGCGCTTTTGAGCAGCGAAAGCCGTAGAACGTTGTGATGGATGTCATAGCCGTATTTGCAGTCGTTCAGCAGCGCGACCCCGTAATTGCCTTCTGACAGGTCGGCCCATTTCTGCGCGGCGCTTTCGAAATGGGCGTAGTCCCAACTGGTGTTGCGGTGGGTCGTGCGTTCCATGTTGCCGAACTGGATGTCGTAAGTGGCGACGGGTGACAGGATCGCGACCGGGAAAGCGACCTTCAACAGGGTGTGGGTTTCGTTCCAGTCGATGACGGTGTCGAAATCAACACGCTTGGAGCGATGGTCGAGCGAAATCCGCTGGGTGATCGTGGAACTGCGGAAACTGCGCTTGATTTCAATGGTGGCGCGGAGCGGACCGGTTTCCACCACCACCATGGAGTCGAGTGCGTCGATCACATCGCAGCGGTCTTCATAGTAGATGTCGATGTCCCAGGCGTCCCACATCACGGGCCGGTCTTCGAACGCCAGCAGGCGATTGCCTGTCCTGCCTTCTTCCAGGACCTCCCGCATGGCCCGTTTGTCATAGATGGAGGCAATCTCGCCGTTCAGATCGAAGACTACCTTCAAGTCGAAGTTTTCAAGGACGGCGCCTGACTCGGTCAGTTCCGCGTTCAGGCCCGTCCGGGCGTTGGCCGGCGCGTCCGATGGTCCGAGCGCGATGACCGAGTAAGGCTCGATGATCGGGGTTTCGATCAGCGTGCCGCCCTCCACCGCTTGAGTGAGCAAGCTGCGTTCGTCGCGCAGATCCATCAGGCCGGTGCCGATCTCTTCGGCCAGAAAGCCGGTCCGCCCACCGCCGAACGGCTGTGCGTTGACGACAAGCGTCGTCGTTTCGGCCGGCATGGACTCCGCCAGTGCTTCGATCGCTGCTTCGCGTGCGGCGGAGACCATTTGCCGGACGTTGGTATAGTCGGCCATCGTCTGGTCGTAGACCTCGGTGATCGATGATCCCGGCAGGATGTCGTGAAACTGATTGAGCAGCACCAACTCCCATGCCTTGCGCAGCGTTTCTGACTGATAGGGGTGGCCTGTTGCCAGCTTGGCCAATGCACCGATGAATTCGGCCTGGTGCAGCATCACTTCGCATTTGCGGTTGTGCCACTTGGCACGGGCCTGACTGGTCAGCGTGCCGCGATGAAGCTCAAGATAGAACTCGTTGTTCCAGGTCGGCACATCGGAAACGGCCGGGTCGTTCTCCGCGTTTTCGAAGAACTCGCGCACGGTCCCCGGACGCAAACGCGGTGCACCGCGCATTTCATCATAGGCGTGTAAGGTCTCAATCAGTTCGCGCGTCGGGCCACCACCGCCATCGCCGTAGCCGTAAGCGATGATCAGTTCGTTGTGAGACGGCTTCTGCTGGAAATTCTCCCAGGTCCCGAACACTTCATCGGCCGACAGTTCAGCCTTGTAGGTTGTCGCATGCGGGAGATACTGCACTTTGCGCGGTGTCGTCAGGAAATGGGCCATCACTTTGGAGCCGTCCAAACCCTGCCACCACATGAGTTGGTGCGGCATCTGGTTGTACTGGTTCCAGTTCAACTTGTTGGTGACGAACCATCTCAGCCCGGCTTCCTTCATCAACTGGGGCAGGGACCATGTGAATCCGAATGTGTCGGGCAACCAGAGGACGGGTGTTTCAGCGTCAGGGCCGAACTCCTGACGGAAGTAGAGACGGCCATAGACGATCTGCCTGGCCAGCGCTTCGGCGCCGGTGATAACGCAGTCCGGTTCCACCCACATGCCGCCGAGCACTTCCCAGCGGCCCTCTTCGATGCGGCCGCAGATGCCCTCGTGAATGGCCGGATAGTCTTCCTTGGTGAATTGATACTGCAGAGGCTGGGATTGCGAGAAGTGATAGTCAGGGTAGGTGTCCATCATCTTCAGCACATTTGAGAAGGTGCGCCCGCATTTGCGGCGGGACTGGTCGACCGTCCAGAGGTAGGCGAGATCAAGATGGGCATGCCCGACGGCAATGATGTCGACGTCAAGCGCATTGCCACCCCGTTTCAGGCCTTCTTCCAGTGTGCTTAGCGCCCCCGCTACGGACGCATAAAACCGCTCGCCGCCTATAGGGTCGCGCGTGTCGAGAACCTTGAAAGCCGCGTCGAGGCTTTTCAGAATCTCGTTGCGTGCCGTGGAGGTTTCCGGTTGCTGCCCCACCACATCAAGCGCGGTTCGGGCAAGCCGGTGGAAGGTGCGCGTCGGTGGATCGATCTCGACCAGCGAGCATCCACGCATGAACAGCTTGTCTTTGGCATTCGGGTTTGGCGGCCAGCCGGAAAGGCCCGTCCAGCCGTGCAGCGCAATGTCATGTTCCTTTCCATCATTTATCCGGTCCGGCAGGAACAGTTCATGATGGTGGCGGTCAACGGATGCCTCCGCCTGGCCGTCTATGTAGGCGAGGGCTTCGGGGTGGGTGAAGATGTCGCCGGCCACGCCGAGCGGTAGGTGAAGAGCCAGCGGATAGCCGGAACCCCCGTTGTGACCCCAGCCCGGCGGGATGGACAGCCGTGTGCGCAAAACGAAATCCGTTGCCCAGGTGCCCCAGTAGCTGTCGAACAGGATCACGTCCCAATCGTCCGTCGCGATGCCCGGTTGCACCGGTGCTTCGCTCAGCGGGCTGTCCAGTGCCTTGTAGCGGAAGGGCATGATCGGCTGGCGACGCCGATAGACCAGGGGCGCAATGAGCGCGAGACGGGCGGCGATTTTCTCGACCGTCCAGTAGATGTTGTGTTTCATTGGTTTTGGGCCTGCCCGGACCGGGGCAAAGAGATCGGTGAATCAAACGTCCGTTGTTGGTTCAAAGAGAAGTCAGCGCAGTCTGGACTGTTCCAAAACCGTGCCAAATCAGCGGATTATGCTGGCAAGAGCATCATGCGTCGACGATGCTGTCCAGCCCAAGATCGGCTGCTGGTTAAGCGGCGTTCTCCAATCTCCCCGGGATGGTCAGGTCAAAACCCGGCACGGCGCCACGGAACACGGTCTGCGTGTTTCTGGACAGTTCGGCCAGCGTCCTGGTGTCTTCGTCGGCAGACGCCGATGTGCCCCATGAACGGTTGACGTCCGGCCAGGGGATCGAGTCGATCAGGAGCTGTGTGTAGGGATGTTGCGGGTTGCCAATCACCTCTTTGGGTGGGCCGGCCTCTGCGATGTGACCATGGTACAGGACGATCACATAGTCTGAGACATGATAGGCGGTTGCCAGATCATGTGTGATGTAGAGGATCGAAATGCCGTACTGGTCCTTCAGATCGTAGATGTTCTTCAAGATCGTTGCGCGCAGAGACGCATCCACCATGGATACCGGCTCGTCGGCAATCAGAAGCTTGGGCGACAGCATGAGTGCGCGTGCCACGATAAGTCTCTGACGCTGGCCTCCCGATAGCTGATGGGGATAGCGGCGCAGTACCTGACTGGGATCGAGACCGACGGCCGTACAGGCCTCGAACATCTTCTCTTCGGTATGATTTTCCGATTGGGACAGACCGAAGCGCTTGAAGGGAAACTTCAGTGCATGGTCAACGCGGTAAAACGGATTGAAGCAGGCGTAGGGGTCCTGGAAAACGGCCTGGACGTTCTTGCGAAACTCAAGGCTTGCCGACGGATTCATGCGGTTGATGTCTGCTCCCTCGAACATCACCCGGCCTGTGCTGGGCGGTGTGAAGCCAAGCATCATGCCACCCATGGTCGATTTACCGGAGCCGGACTGTCCGACGATGGAAATGATCTTCGGCACCTCGCCGTCCAGACTGAACGACATCGGATGCAGAGCGGTCACGTCGCCATAGGTTTTGGAAACGTTGTCGAACTCCAGCAACGGTTCACTGCCCGCCGACCGGTTGACGGGGGGAGCGCCGATGCTGTCATCGAGAAAGCTGTCGCCGCCCACCAGCGGTACGGAGGAAATCAGCTGCTTGGTGTAAGGGTGTTTCGGGTTCTCGATGATCTGCCTGACCGTGCCGTGCTCGACAAGCTCGCCATCTTTGAGGACGGCCAGCTCGTCGACCGACTGGGCCATCAGACCCATGTCGTGGCCGATCAGGATGAGGCCTGACCCAATCTTCGATTGCACCTCTTTCAGGGTCTGCATCACGTGGCGCTGTGTCACCACATCGAGGGCCGAGGTCGGCTCGTCGGCAATGATCAGTTCAGGATTCAGCGAGACGCCGAGCGCGATACAGACGCGCTGTTTCATACCGCCCGACAGTTCGTGGGGGTAAAGCCTGCCGGTCCGGGCCGGCAGGCCGACGCTTTCCAGACAGCTGTCCGACCGGCGTTTGAGCTCGGCTTTAGGCACGTTGCCTTCATGCGCGATGATGGCATCCCAGATCTGGTTCTCGATCCGCATGACCGGGTTGAGCGAGTTCATTGCCCCTTGCGGAATATAGCTGACGCGCCTGAGACGCGTTTTGCGCATTTCTTCTTCATTGAGCTTGAGAATGTCGGTGTCGCCAAGCTGGATCTCGCCGTTCGAGACGAAACCCGGCGCGGCCAGCATCTGCATGACGGCCAGCGCAGTGGTGGTTTTGCCGGAACCGGACTCGCCGATGAAGCCGACCCGCCGCCCTTCGTGAATTGCCAGCGACAGACCACGCACCGCGTGGACCAGTCCGCCGGATGTCGGAAAGTCGATGGAAACATCCTTCAGGGTGAGGACGACTTTGCCTGTGTTTTCGACTATCATCGTGCCGTTCCTCACATCTTCCGCAGGCGTGGGTTCGAGACTTCATCGAGGCCCAGGTTCACCAGTAAGAGCGCAATGAACATGATGGCCAGGAGCGCCGTCGGCAGGCCCCACCACCACCAGAGATTCTGGATCAAGGCGCCGGAGTTGATCGCGTCGTAGATGATGCGTCCGAGCGTCGGGATGCGCTGCGGACCGAGGCCCAGCACTTCCAACCCGACAGCCGTCACGATGGCTGTCGTCACATTGGCGATGAACGATCCGAACAGATAGGGGATGAGGTTCGGCATCATTTCTCGGAACATGATGTGCATGGTCGATGCACCGGAAAGCTGAGCCATTTTCACGTAACCGGATTCGCGCATCGAGAGCACTTGGGCGCGGATCAGGCGCGTCGGCGATTGCCACATGAACCCGGCGATGAGCACTGCCATCATGAACAGCGAGACATCGCCAAAGGCCGATTGGAACACGACAAGGATGAGCAGCGGCGGGATGGTGATCATCACGTCGGAGAAGATGCGGATGACGTCGTCGACGCGGCCGCCGATGAAACCTGCCGAGAAACCAAGAAAAATGCCGGTGGACATACCGATCAGTGAGGCGACCGCCCCGATCATCAGCGTATTGGGCGTGCCGACAATGAGCAGGGCCAGAAGGTCTCGCCCCGCCCCATCGGTGCCGAGCGGAAACTCCGCAAGACCTTCCTGACGGCGGAGGTTCTCAAAGCCAAAGGGTGGTAGCTTCAGCGGTGTTGAACCTGTGAAGACCAGTTCGGTGTTCCAGATGAACTGGCCGATCACCCCAAGCAGCAGAATGCCGCCAAGGATACAGACACCCCAGATGAGTTTCGGGTTGAGCCAGGGATTGTCGAAGCGGTTGAAGCGGCCCGACGCCATGGAGGTGTCGACGACGCCTGCTGCTGCGCTGTCGACTGTCGGGCCTGTTTGATTGGAGGATTGGGTTGTGTCTGTCATCACGCGACCCTCTCTGCCGACTGGCGTATTCTCGGATCGATGAGTGGATACAGCAGATCGACAAGCAGCACGCTGACGGCGGTCATCAGGATGATGATGAAGCTGACGCCCTGAATGACCGCGAAGTCCTGATCAAGGATCGCATCGTAAAGCAGCTTGCCCATGCCGTTGTAGGAGAAGATGCGCTCCACCAGGATTTGACCGGAGACAAGCAGGCCGATCTTCAGGGCAAAGGCCGTGACCTGCGGCAGGATCGCATTGCGCACCATGTATTTGTAAAGGATGTAGCGGGGCCTCAGCCCTTTGGCCTTTGCAAGATTCACATAATCCTCGCCCTGCACGGTGATCATCAGGCCGCGCATGCCGAGCGTCCAAAAGCCGAATGTCACCAGAATGATGGAAAGCGCTGGCAGCGTGCCGTGCTCGACAACACTCATGGCGAAATCGAGTGACCATTCAGGCACCACGTCCAGCCCGTAACTGCCGGTGAGGGGCAAGGCTCTCAGTTGGACCGCAAACACCCACATGAGCAGCAGTCCCGACAGGATCGGAGGAACAGAGGTGAAGATCATCAGGGTCGGTATCACAACCTTCCAGATGCGTGGTGTTCGCTCCCAGACCATGAAGGCACCCAGCGCATTGCCGATGATGAAGGTGATGATCACGGAGAGCAGCATCAAGCCGATGGTCCATGGCAAGGCCACGGCGATCAACGATGAGACGGGCGTCGGGAAGCTTGCCGCCGACAGGCCGAAGTCGAACGTGATGATCGACCTCAGATAAAGCAGGTACTGAACCCAGAGCGGTTCGTTGAGACCGAAGCGCTCGCGTAGTTGCTCCAGGATCTGGTCTGAGCCTTCCACGAACGCTCCACCCGACGCCATACGGCCAAGCATGACCTCGGCGGGATCGACGGGCGAGAGACGCGGGATGATCCAGATCAGTGTGGCGGCGATCCAGACCGTCAGGACGAACGTGATTGCTCGGTTGATGATGTAATCGCGTGGAATCCCGCCCATGAACCCATCCCCCTGTTTGGTGTTTGACGTCATCCGTCTTTCGATGCGGATGATGCAAAAAGGGCGGGGCGCGTTGCCGCGTCCCGCCCTCTGAACTTCAGTGCTCTACTGAGCACGCTCCAGATTGTGGATGATCTGGTGGGCCGATCCCCACCAGAAGGCCGGGTGGTTGTAGTTGTTTTCCGCCGTTGGCCATCCGGTCCAATAGGTCGTGTTGAACGGCAACAGTTTCGCCGCCTGCACGAGCGGGACGAACGGAACTTCGTCGGCCAGATAGCCATGGGCTTCGGCCACCATAGCCGGAATGGCCGGATCGCCTATGGCCATCGTGCCCATCTGCTGCACGATTTCGGTGTACGCGGCTGTGGCGTCGGTGTTCCAGCGGCCGGTGTTGTTGAAGCCCGGCGCGCGCTCACCGATCGGTGCGATGGTCGCATTGGTGTAGCGGTTCATCGATGCCCAGGGCTCGTTGACCGAGCCGCAGGAGAGCCAGGAGTAGCTCATGTCATAGCCGCCCAACGGCAGAACCTCGCCCCAGAACACGGAGTTTTCGACCGGTACGGCGCGGGCCGAGATGCCGGCGCGGTTCAACTGTTCGACGATCACGTCGATGGTGCGGGTGTATTCTGGCGAGGCCGAATTCACATGGATGTTGGCCGTCAGGTCTTCGCCATTCAGCTCGTAAAGACCATCGGAGCCGAGGGTGTAACCTGCGGCCTCGATGATGGCCTGTGCAGCTTCCACGTCAGCGTCTGCGGTGAAGCCATGACCGGCTGCTTCAATTGCGTCGATGAACGGGTCCATTGCGCCATACTGCACGAACATGGACCGCGACGGCTGTGTCGTGCCTTCATAAGCGATGTTCACAATCTGGTTGCGATCGATGATCATCTCCACGGCACGACGCATATCGGCATTGTCCCACGGCGCAACTGTGGTGTTGAACTCCATCTGACGCGCGCAAGGGTCCGGCCAGGCATAAGGCAGGTCATCGAACCAGGCGATGATGTTGTCGTTCTGGAAGCCCATGGCCTCGAATGTACCGAGCGTCACCGCCTGGGCGGCATCCATCTGGTTGGACACCATGAGCTGGGCGCGGTTCTCTTCGCCGCCGGACTCCAAGAAGATCACCCGGAGCGGTTCAGGCAAGTCCATGAATCCTGATTGCGCACCCCACCAGTCATCATTGCGATCCCAGATCGCGCGGTTGGTTGCAATCGAGTTCAGTGTGTACGGGCCCGTTCCAACTGGTGGGTTGAATGCGAATGTCGACGGATCTTCTCCGGTCCAGACATGCTCCGGCATGATAAGGAAGGAACCGAAGATTCGGTTGGAGAAGTTCTCCAGAATGAAGCGCGGGTTGGAAGAGTTGAGCGTGAACGTCACTGTCAGGTCGTCGACCTTTTCAACGCCTGCGACCTGCGCGCGAATGGTTGCCGGTTCGCGCTCGGACAGACTTTCATTGTCGAGTGCCATCTGCACCGAGAAGATGACGTCGTCGGCGTTGAATGCCTCGCCATCCGACCAGGTAACGCCATCGCGCAGGGTCACGGTCCATTCGTCCTGAGCATCGTTGGAGGAGAAACCGGTGGCGAGCCATGGTTCGATTTCGCCGGACTCGTAATTGAGGATGAAGAGCGGTTCCCACATGGTTTGATGGGCGCCGTGCTGGCGCTTCACACCTGGGGTGAAGGGGTTGAAGTTCTCCGGATCGCGGATGGTGCGGTCGATATCGAAGATGACCGTGTCTTCGCGCGGAACGTCTTGCGCGACAACGCTTCCGGTAAACGCAACAGCCATAGCCGTGCCGACCAGAAGACTGGCTTTCAAATGGTTCATGGTATCCTCCCGTTGAACCGTGGTTTTCGTTTTACGCCGCGGCTTTCTATGACCCGTCGCACGTTTTGAAACCTATGTTGTCGCTAGGATAAGTCGATATTGAATACGAATGCAAGCGTGCTCGAAAAATGGGCGGTAATGCTCGTTTTTATCCCAGGATTGCGTAGCCAACCGACAGCAAAAGCAACACCGCGAACACGATGTTGACGATCCGGGAGGTGCGTCGATCCTGCAAATGACGCGTCATCGCCGCTCCGACAGTGAGCCACACAAGGTTGACGACAACGATCGTGCTGATCACCAGCCCTGCTTTCGCCAGCGTGTCCGCAAGGGGATCAGCCTGAAGAATGACATGCCCGGAAAACAGCGCTGTCATCGCGGCATAGGCCTTGGGATTGACCAGCGACAGGCCCGCGCCTTCATACCAGCGTGGTGCCTGGGATGAGTCCTGTTGGTCGGTTGCAGGGAGCGGTGACGCGGTGGCGATGCGGTAAGCAAGATACAGGAAATAGCCGCCTGCAAGGACGGTCACGATGGGCGCGAATCCAGGCAACGCCAGGATCACGCCTGCAACACCGGTCCCGACAATGGTAATGACGGCGAGCATGCCGACGTTCAGGCCGATCATGTATCCAAGGCCACGCATGCGTCCAAAGGATGCACCAACAGCGGCAACGCTGAGCGTGTTCGGGCCAGGGCTACCGGTCAGGGCCAAAGCAGCAAGAACAAATGCTGAGATCGACTCCATGAGCGGAATCCTAGCGCATGTAGTCCATCACCAGAACACGGGTTTCCGAAGGTATGTCCGCCTTGCCGATCTTGGTGGTGTGATCGAGGGCGAAGTCCACCTGTGCGTCGTCATAGTAAGACAGAAAGCTTTCGATCCACATGGTGTTGCGCGGTTTGTAGGTAAGCGTGCGGAAATGCATGGGGATCACAAGCTTGGGCTTCATGCGCTTGATCATTGTATCGAGGTCAGGCAGCTCGATGGTGAGGTAGCCGCCGGCCAAGGCGAGCAGCACATCGACATCCTCGAAGAAGGCCATTTGCTGGTCATTGAGCGGATTGCCTACATCCCCCATATGCGCGATTTTGAGGCCGTCTAGCTCGAAGCGGTACATGCCGTTCTGACCTGGAACCCCGCGTGGGTGGTTCACCCATTCGGCCGCTTCAATCGCACGCACTGTTACACCCGCCGACGTGGTGACCTTGTCGTCCAGCGCAAGATCCAGCGCGTTGATCACGGCAGGATCGCCAGGGATAAGATCCGCGCGGCAATGGGCCTGATCGTCCTCGGAGGAAATGATGACAAGGTCGGCGCTGTCCTTGATGGGCGCATAGCCCAACAGGTCTGGCGTGTATGGGTCGGTGATGACCGATGTGCCGTCTTCCGCTTCGAGGCGAAACGCGGCTTGGCCGTACCATCTTATTTGCATGGTGCAGGGGTCCTTGGGTCGTGATAACGCATTGGAGACGTGATGTTGGCTTGTAGTGAATTCGTATGCAAGCAGCTTCTTCCCAAGCGATAAGAAAGTGGTGCCATGTCGACCGAACCTACCCCCTTGATTCTTGCTTTGGCTGTCGGCTCGGTGATTGTCGGGGGTATATCGATCGCCACGCAAGCGCCGATTAACGCTACGCTCAACAGAACTCTAGCCGATCCTCTGTTGGCGGCAACCATATCTTTCTTCGTTGGATTCGTGATCCTTCTCGGCTGCTGGTTCATCTCCCTGGCTGTGCGTGGACAGGGCTTTGTTATCCCTGATCTTTCACCACTGCCCTGGTGGGCGTGGATCGGAGGCGCGTTGGGAACAACCTATGTTCTCGCTGCCCTATGGAGCGTACCAAAGATCGGCGTTGTGACGGTCGTTGCTGCGGTCGTGTTTGGCCAACTGATTGCGTCCATGGTCATTGATACGTTCGGGCTTTTCGGAATCGAACCGCAAGACATTTCGCTTACCCGCGTGCTGGCGGCCGCTATGGTGATGGGCGGCATGCTGTTATCCAAGCTGTGAGGCGATGGGTCAGTTGCCACCAATGTTGCGGGGCCCTTTTTTCGGATCGAACATGTCGGACGTCGGACGGGCGTGATGGCGCCAACGGCCGGTCGTATCTTCGCCCCGACAGATGATGGCTTCGATGCCTTTTTCCCAATCTGCGTCGGTGATTGCAACGTCCGGTGGGCAGTAGCGGATGGTCAACCCGCATCGTCGCCGCTGAGAGGTGTTGGGCAGTGATCCATGGGCGAGCATGTCGGCGTGAAGCGAGAACTGACCGGCTTTGAGCGTGTTGGAAATGGGCGTGCCCATTTGGTCAGCATCAATCAGTTCCTTGTCGAGAACGTTGCCATCGCCTGCCGCCCGCCATTCCAGTTCGCCCTTGTCGTGAGTCCTCGGGATAAACCGCATGGCGGCGTTCTCCTCATCGGTATCGTCGATAGCGAGCCATACAGTGACAGTTCTGGCAGGCGACAGGTGCCAGAAACTGGCATCCTGATGCCAGGGCACGGTTCTGCGATCTCCAGGCAGCTTGGCGAAGAAATGCGATGCCCAGCAGATAATGTTCGCTCCGACGATGTCTTCCACATGATCGAGCAGTATGGGGTTGGTGCATAGATCCCAGACGCCTTTTAAACGGGCCTGGAAACAGTTTACCGCGTACCCGCCGTCCGAACCCGCCTGGGCCAGCAGGCTGTCGAAGTAAGCGCGGTTTTCGGCGGCGCCTTCCGCGTCAAAAGCATCAAGGCCGGTGACATAGCCGTCACGGTTGTAGTGCGCGATCTGATCCCGTGAGAGCGTCTTGGGCTCAGGGTTCATGATGGGCCGAAACGACAGGTCTTGATGGGGGTTCAGCATGATCGCGGCTCCATTGATTGGCGTCACTGTCTGACATCTTGACTTGACGGTATGTCGCTTAGGATGATGTTTCTTCCCATATTGCGGCTATTTGTTGTGGTATTTTGATGTATGGCCGTCCCGCGACTGCATCTTTCAGATTATCTTTCAGCCGGTGAAACCTTTCATTTCGCCCGTAGCACGTGTGTGTCAGGCTCCCGATCTCCGCTGCACGCGCATGACTTCTACGAGATGTTTTGGATCAACACCGGTCGCCTGGCTCATTATGCCAATGGCCGGACGGCGACCCTGGGCGCGGGTGCCGTTTGCTTCATTCGGCCTGATGACGCACACGCGCTGCAGGCCAAAGGCGGCGATGCAAGGATCACCAACATCGCGTTTCGGCGGGAAACCATCGACCATATCGGCAACCGCTATGGTCCGGCGCTGGGTGCCCGGGCCTTCTGGGCGTCAGGTGTTTTGCCGGTTCAAAGGCAACTTTATGTTGCGCAGACGCGTGCATTGAACATCTGGGCGCATCGCCTGGATGCGTCGGGACGCGGGCAGCTTGCGCTGGATGCATTCCTCTTGGCCGTTCTTGGTTTGCTTCTTCGAGATGATCCGTTGCCGTTGGGCGCGGAAACAGGTCCGGCCTGGTTGGCGGAAAGTTGCCGTGCGCTGTCGAGGCCTGATGTTCTGCGTATCGGCGTGAAAGGTTTCGTTGCTGTCTCCGGATTGAATCCGTCGCACGTGGCGCGGGTCTGTTCCCGGCACATTGGAAAGCCACCTTCCGCGCTCGTTGCCGAAGCTCGGATGACGCTTGCAGCCCGCCTTCTGGTATCGACGGATGATCCGATCGTTGAGATTGCGTTGGAGGTTGGCCATAACAATCTGAGTCATTTTTATGCGCAGTTCAAAGCCCATCACGGTATCGCACCGCGGGCCTACCGGCTGCAGAACCGTTACGACATTGTGAGCCTCAAGTCAGGGCGATGACGTGTTATCACTCGTCGTCGCAGGCTGCTAACATACTGAACAAGCGCCATAAATAGATCTGATCTCTGTCTTCTTCATCACTTGTTAACCATGAGAGCCGACGCTTTCATCGTGGCAATGACGTTGAAGATGGAGCTTGGGATGAACAGCATCGACGAGGCGACAGACGGCGGTGAAGGCCATACGGACATGGCTTTGATGCTCAAAGGGTATGGCCTGACGACAGCCAACATCCTTTATCGTATGCCGGACCATCCGAGTGTCCTGCAAACCTTCATCTGGCAGGAGTATGATCTTGCTCCTGATTTTCCGCGTCTGTTCGGATTTCTCGATTTCTGGAAAACCCAGCTCGATGGACCGCTGCACTCGGTTCAGTACACCCATCAGCGCCTGATCGAGCCACGCGTATGGCGACGTGTTGATGGAGAACTTGCGCTCCATTGATCGCTGCTTGGCGGTTGTCAGATGATGTCAGGGAATTGACCGGTGCGATAGGCCAGCTAAACAAGCAGGCCCATCTGTCCAAAGTCAAAGCCGGATATCGCCATGCAGCGCTCGCAGGTCAATGCCATCCTCGAAGAGGGTGATGCCTTTTTCAAATCTTTTTCCTACACACTGCCGCCGTTTGCCTATTGGTCGCCCGAAGAAATGGTGGCGGATGCCCGTGCGCCGGGCGGTGGTATGATCGTGGATCGGCGTATGGGGTGGGACATCACCGATTATGGTACCGGCGATTTCGACAACACCGGTCTTTTCCTGTTCACGGTTCGCAACGGTCTTCTGGGCGACCTCAAGGCAGGCGGCGGCATGGTTTATGCCGAAAAAATCATGATTTCCAAGAAGAATCAGGTCGCGCCGATGCACCGTCATGTCATTAAGGCGGAGGACATCATCAACCGGGGTGGGGGGAAACTGGTACTGGAGCTGTTCGCGCCCGACGAAGAAGGCGGCATCCATCCAACGAACCCGGTTTCGGTTCCCGTGGACGGTCAGATGCGCACAGTTCAGGCCGGCGGGTTGTTGAAACTTGATCCGGGTGAGAGCGTGACCCTGTTGCCAGGTGTCTGGCACGCCTTCTGGGGTGAGGGCGCGGATGTGTTGATCGGAGAAGTTTCGAC
>JANQJE010000264.1 GCA_028281795.1 Cohaesibacteraceae bacterium
CAGGATTTCAACGGAGGTGAATTGCATGATCAAACAACTGTTCGCGACCGCTGCGCTTGGCGTGTTGCTCACCGGCACAGCCATCGCTGAGGATATCAGCCCGGCCGTGGTCTATGACCTTGGCGGCCGCTTCGATGAAAGCTTCAATCAGGCAGCCTATGTCGGCGCGCAGGCTTTCCAGGAAGAAACCGGCATCGAGTTTGTCGATTTTGAAATTCAGAACGACTCGCAGCGCGAGCAGGCTCTGCGCAACTTTGCCCGCCGCGGTCACGACCCGATCATCGCCATCGGGTTTTCCCATGGCTCGGCCGTGGAAGCCGTGAGCCAGGAGTTCCCCGACACGCGTTTTGCAATTGTCGACATGGTTGTCGAACAGCCGAATGTCCGTTCCATCGTCTTCAAGGAACATGAAGGGTCTTACCTGGTGGGCGTTCTGGCGGCGCTTGCCTCTGAGTCCGATACTGTCGGCTTCGTTGGCGGTATGGACATCCCACTAATCCGTCGTTTCGCCTGCGGTTATGCTGAAGGTGTTCTATCGGTCGCGCCGGATGCGGAAGTCCTGACGGCTATGACCGGTACAACGGGCGCGGCCTGGAACGATCCGGTGCGCGGTGGCGAGATCACCCAAAGTCATGTGTCGGCTGGCGCGGACGTCGTGTTCCATGCGGCTGGTGGCACCGGTATCGGTGTGCTTCAGGCTGCCGCCGATGCCGGCATTCTGGGTATCGGCGTGGACTCCAACCAGAATGGTTTGCAGCCAGGGTCCGTCCTCACCTCCATGCTCAAACGTGTCGACGTCGCAGTGGCTGACGCCTTCAACGATGCGCAGAACGGTGACTGGACCAACGGCTTCGAAGTGCTCGGTCTTGCCGAAGGCGGCGTGGACTGGGCGTTGGATGAAAACAACGAAGCGCTGATCACCGATGAGATGCGGGCCGCCGTCGACGCAGCTAAAGCCGCGATTATCGCTGGTGATGTCGTCGTTCATGACTACATGGGCGACAACACCTGCCCGGCAACCGACTCGTAAGGTCTGCGAAAATGGCCGGCTTCACACTCTGGAGCCGGCCATTTTACTTATTGTGTCCTAAATCGGCAGGGTACCAAGCCGTGACAGCAACACCGACTGCTGCGTCTGACGCGACGCCCACCTCAGGCCCCTTGGCGATTGAGTTGCGCGGTATCGACAAGCGCTTTGGCGCTGTCCACGCCAACAAACACATCGACCTGAAGGTTGCCCGCCAGTCGATCCACGGGATCGTCGGCGAAAACGGTGCCGGTAAGTCCACCCTCATGTCTATCCTCTACGGCTTCTATGAAGCCGATCAAGGTGACATCTTTGTCGGTGGGCAAAAAGTTTCCATCCACTCCTCCAACGATGCCATCGCCCATGGCATCGGCATGGTCCATCAGCATTTCATGCTGGTCGACAATTTCACCGTCATTGAAAACGTGATGCTCGGCGCGGAAGGTGCAGCCATGCTGCAGGCCGGGCGCGAGAAGGTGCGCAAGGATCTGAAGCATCTCAGCGATGAATATGGTTTGACCGTCGACCCCGATGCGATTGTGTCCGAGCTGTCTGTAGGCTTGCAACAGCGGGTGGAGATTCTCAAAGCGCTTTATCGTGGCGCGGAAATCCTGATCCTCGATGAGCCGACCGGCGTGCTGACGCCTGAAGAGGCGGACAATCTCTTCAAGATTCTGCGTCAGTTGCGCGATCAGGGCAAAACGATTTTGCTGATCACCCACAAGCTGCGCGAAATCATGGCTGTGACCGATGAGGTTTCGGTTATGCGCCGCGGCGCGATGGTCGCAACCCTGCAGACGGCGAAAACCAGCCCCTCGGAGATTGCCGAGCAGATGGTTGGCCGGCGTGTTTTGCTCGAAGTGGAGAAGGGGCCGCCGAATCCCACCGAGACGGCCCTGGAGGTGAAGAACCTCACCGTGCGCGACAAGTTTGGTGTCGACCGGGTGAAGAACGTATCCTTTGTCGTGCGCCGGGGTGAGATTGTCGGTATCGCCGGCGTCTCGGGCAACGGTCAGTCGGAGCTTCTGGAGGCCGTTTCCGGCATTGTGCCGCCCGCCTCCGGATCGGTGGTCATCAACGGCCAAACACTGTCGCATACCGGCGACCCGGCCGAAGCGCGGCATATGGGTCTTGGCCATGTGCCGGAAGACCGCCTGCGCATGGGGCTGGTGAAGAATTTCGAGGAAAACGAGAACTCCGTTCTCGGCTACCACGACCAGGACGATATCGGTGGCGCGGTCGTTCTGGACGTTGACGCGGTGCGCAACCACGCGAAGGCTCAGATCGAAAAATACGACATCAGGCCACCCAACTGCCGCCTGAAGACGGCCAATTTTTCAGGCGGCAACCAGCAGAAGATCGTTATCGCCCGGGAAATGGAGCAGGACCCCGACGTACTGCTTGTCGGGCAGCCGACGCGCGGGGTCGATATCGGCGCGATCGAGTTCATCCATAAACAGTTGATCGCGATGCGCGATGCCGGCAAAGCCGTGCTTCTGGTTTCAGTCGAGCTTGATGAGATCTTTGGCCTTTCCGACCGTATCCTTGTCATGTGCGGCGGTGAGATCGTTGGTGAGCGCCTGCCCGATCAGACGGACGAGAACGAAATCGGGCTGATGATGGCCGGCATCGATGGTGCCGCCGGCGCAGAGGCGGCCGAATGAAGCAACTCGCCGGTCCTGTTGTGTGCGCGCTCCTCTCCGCCGCTCTGGCAGGGAGCGCCCTGGCCCAGAAGGGACCACGCGTTGCACAGCAGCCGCAGCCTGATCCCGTGTTCGGGATCATGTTGGAGGACATGCGTGACACCGGCCCGAACATTTTGACGCTTGCGGGCATAACCGTTGAGGTGGTCGGCGAGGCCAACTCCGCTGACGAAACGACGATCCCTGTGTTTTCCGTTCGTGATGATGCAGGCGATCTAATCAGGTTCGAGGGCGAGCCGAGTTTCTTCAGTTTCCTGCCGGTTACCGTGCGGCTGGTCGACATCGATCCGTCAAGCCCTGAGCCGGAGGTTATTGCCACCAGTTTTACCGGTGGTGCGCATTGCTGCGACCGTATTCAGATTGCCGCCGTTCAGCCGGGCGGGGCCTGGGCCGTGGAAGAGTTCGGCCTGTTCGATGGCGGTTATGGACTGGTGGACGTCGACGGCGATGGCCTTGCCGAGATCCGTGTCGTCGACCAGTCGTTTCTTTACACGTTCGATTGCTACGCCTGCTCCGCTCCACCATCGCTTTTTTACAAGCTGGTGAACGGGGTATCGGTCGATATCTCCGACAGCACGGAAGTTCGTGATGCCTATCGGATGGAACTGCAGCGCTTCGACGAACCATCGGTTATGACCGACCAACCAGGCCGTTTGGCCGGTTGGGCTGCCGTGCGGGCACGCCTGGGCGACGGTGAAGCTGCGCTCGCCACCATTGCGGACCTCAATGTCGCAAGTGATTTCGACTACGAAGTCTGCGTCGATGGCGGCCCGGTATGGGAGTGCGCGGATGCGGATCGTCGCGAAGTTGGTTTTGCTGAATTTCTGCGTTTACATCTCATCGAACAGGGTTACCTGGAGCGGAGGGGCAAAGGATGAGCCGGACATCCGATGAGTAGAGGCGAACTTCCCCGCTGGGTCGATTACGGTCTGATCCCGCTGCTCAACCTCGCCGCAGCCTTTCTGGTCGCCGGTCTGGTGGTGATCGCAGTTGGCGAGAACCCGCTTGAAGCGGTGGAACTGATGCTCTTCGGTGCCTTCGGCTATGGCGAGGGTTTCGGTTTCACACTGTATTACGCCACGAATTTCATCTTCACTGGGCTTGCAGTGGCTGTTGCGTTCCATGCCGGGCTTTTCAACATCGGCGGTGAAGGGCAGGCCTATGTCGCCGGGCTCGGTGTCGCCATTGTCTGTCTGCTGCTCGACCGGTTCGTTCCCTGGTGGATCACGGCGCCCTTCGCCTTGATGGCGGGTGCCGCCTTCGGTGCCTTCTGGGCTTTTGTGCCCGGCTATCTGCAAGCCAAACGCGGCAGCCACATCGTCATCACGACGATTATGTTCAACTTCATCGCTGCCGCTCTGATGACCTACATGCTGGTCAACGTATTGCGTCAGCCGGGCTCCATGGCGCCGGAATCACGCACATTCGAAGAGGGAGGCCGCATCCCGCGCATCGACTGGTTGTTTGAATGGTTCGGTGGCAATCTCGGCGGCGCTCAGACGAACATTTCCCTCTTTCTGGCCCTGATCATGGCCTTTGCCGTATGGGTGTTCATCTGGCGCACGCGCCTTGGCTATCGCATGCGCACGCTTGGCCAGAACCCCACCGCTGCGGTCTATGCCGGTATGCGTCCGCCGCGCCTGATCATGATCGCTATGGCCATCTCGGGCGGTCTGGCCGGCATGATGGCGCTCAACGAGATCATGGGCGTCCATGGCCGTCTGATCCTCGAGTTTGCCGGCGGCGCCGGCTTCGTCGGTATAGCCGTCGCTCTCATGGGCCGGGCACACCCGGTCGGCATCGTGCTCGCTGCGCTTCTCTTTGGAGCGCTCTATCAGGGCGGCGCGGAACTGGCCTTCTCGATGCCCTCCATCACGCGCGATATGATCATCGCCATTCAGGGTCTGGTCATATTGTTTGCGGGCGCTTTGGAAGGTCTCTTCCGTCCGGCGATTGTTCGGATATTCGATGCGATGCGCGATGCTCGCAAGCGTGGCAATGATGCGCCACAGGCGGCGGAGTAGAGCACGTGGATATGTTCGGAAATTTCATCCTTCTGCTCGACTCCACCGTCCGGCTCTCCATGCCGTTGCTCTTTGCGGCATTAGCGGGTCTCTATTCGGAGCGCTCGGGTGTCTTCGACATCGGTCTTGAAGGCAAGATGTTGGCGGCCGCCTTCGCCGCCGCCGCCGTCGGCGTGCTCACCGGCAGTGTCTGGCTTGGCCTGTTGGCTGGGATCGGCATCTCGGTGTTTTTGGCCCTGGTGCACGGTTTTGCCTGCATCACCGCCCGTGGCAATCAGATCGTGGCGGGCGTCGCGATAAACTTCCTTGCCGCTGGCCTCACGGCACTCATCGGCCATGCCTACTTCCAGCGCGGTGGGCGTACGCCAGGGCTCGATGACGATGCGCGTTTCATCCCCATCAACTGGCCGGGGGCTGAGGCCCTCCGTGATGTTCCCATCATCGGTCCGATTTATTTTGAGCTGATCTCAGGTCACAATCTTCTGGTTTACATCGGCTTCCTGACGGTGGCGGTCACATGGTTTGTCGTGTTCCGTACGCGCTTCGGACTGCGCCTGCGCGCGGTGGGCGAAAACCCGGCGGCTGTTGATACGGCAGGCATCTCGGTTACCCTGATGCGGTATCAGGCGGTCATCATTTGCGGCGTCCTCTGCGGCTTTGCCGGGGCCTATCTGTCGACCGCCCAGTCGGCGAGCTTCGTTCCGAACATGTCGGCGGGCAAAGGTTTCATAGCGCTGGCCGCGCTTATTTTCGCCAAATGGAGACCGGTCCCGGTGCTCTACGCGTGTCTGCTCTTCGGGTTTCTCGACGCGCTGGGCATCCGTTTGCAGGGTTACGCTTTCCCCGTCATCGGCGAGGTGCCGGTGCAGATCATCCAGGCGCTGCCTTACATTCTGACCGTCGTTCTGCTGGCCGGTTTCATCGGTCGTGCCGATCCTCCCAAGGCTGGTGGCGTTCCCTATGTGAAGGAACGCTGAACCATGACGGACGATGAAAAGGCCAGGCTGATCGAGGCTGCCCGCTCAGCCCGCGAAACGGCCTATGCCAAGTACTCCCATTACCGTGTCGGCGCAGCCGTGTTGGCGGACGATGGTGCCATCTATCCGGGGTGCAACGTCGAAAACGCCGCCTACCCGCAAGGTACATGTGCCGAGGCCGGGGCCATCGCGGCCATGGCCCTCGGCGGTGCCCGCACCATCAGGGGTGTGGCGGTGGCCGGCGGCAAAGCCGACACACAGCCAGAAGACGACCCCTGGGGTCTGGCTTCGCCGTGCGGCGGTTGCCGTCAGCGTATCGCCGAATTCTCCAAAGCGTCAGTGCCGGTTATCATCGTCACGCCGCATGAGGTAATGCTCGAAACGACGGTCGGCGCGCTCTTGCCTCATGCCTTCAATCTGCAAGAGTAGTGCGCATGTCTGACGCAGTTTCCGTTATCCGCGCCCGCCTGCCCAATGCCGCGCCAAAGCTTGGCCTGATCCTGGGGTCGGGCCTTGGCGGTCTCGTTGACGAGATCGAGAGCGCAACCCGGTTGCCCTACACCGAATTGCCCGGTTTTCCCCATTCGACCGTGTCATCGCACGCCGCAGAACTGGTGATTGGCAGGCTGGCGGGCGTCGAAGTCGCCGTCCTTGCCGGCCGGGTCCATGCCTATGAAACCGGGGAAGCCGATGCCATGGCCAAACCTCTGGCCACGCTGAAGGGCTTGGGTGTTGAAAACCTTATCCTCACCAACGCGGCTGGCAGTCTGCATGAAAACATGGGCCCGGGTTCGCTGATGCTGATCAGCGATCATATCAATTTGTCCGGCCGCAACCCGCTGATCGGCGTCGAAGGCGATCAGCGTTTTGCCAACATGGTCGATGCCTACGACCCGGTCTGGCGCAGCCGCGCCATGGAACTGGCAAAGGCCGAAGGCGTGACCCTGCGCGAAGGCGTCTATGGCTGGTTTCTGGGGCCGTCGTTCGAGACACCCGCGGAGATCCGCATGGCACGCACACTTGGCATGGATGCGGTGGGCATGTCGACGGTTCCCGAGACGATACTTGCCCGCTTTCATGGGCTGAAGGTGATGGCGATTTCCTCCATCACCAATCTCGGAGCGGGCATGACGGGCGATGCCTTGTCGCATCACGAAACCAAGGATGTCGGTGCCACCATCGTCCCGCAACTGACCAAGCTGTTGCGCGCTGTCGTTGCAGATATGGCCGCAGGCTGACACACTCGCCTATGGCCTACCTGCCCCAAGAACTGATTACCAAGAAGCGCGATGGCGGCGCCCTGTCTGGCGATGAGATCGCCTTTCTCGTTGGCGGGATGACCAACGGCGCCGTAACCGATGCGCAGATTTCCTCCTTTGCCATGGCGGTCTTCTTCCGCGGCATGGAAATGGACGAGCGTGTAGCGCTGACATTGGCCATGCGTGACAGTGGCGATGTGCTTGACTGGTCGCATCTCGACGGCCCGGCGTTGGACAAACACTCCACTGGCGGCGTGGGTGACAATCTCTCGCTCATGCTCGCCCCCATCGTGGCGGCCTGCGGTGGCTATGTGCCGATGATTTCCGGGCGGGGTCTGGGACATACCGGCGGGACGCTCGACAAGATGGACTCCATTCCCGGCTACACCACGCAGCCGGACAATGTCCTGTTCCGCAAAGTGACCGAAGCCTGTGGCTGCGCCATCATCGGCCAGACGGCTAGCCTTGCTCCGGCTGACAAGCGTTTTTACGGCATCCGCGATGTGACGGCTACGGTCGAGAGCATCGACCTCATCACAGCCTCGATCCTATCAAAGAAACTTGCCGCCGGTCTCGATGGCCTCGTTCTCGATGTGAAGTCGGGCTCCGGCGCGTTCATGCCGACCCATGAACAGTCCGAGGCGCTGGCCGAGAGTCTTGTGGCTGTGGCGAACGGCGCTGGCACCAAGACCTCCGCCCTTCTCACGGATATGAACGAGGTGCTGGGCCACGCCGCTGGCAACGCGGTGGAGGTGGCCACAGCCGTTGAGTTCCTGATCGGACAGGCGCAGGACCCAAGGGTGCGCGAGATCACGCTTGCACTGTGCGCCGACATGCTGGTGTTGGGCGGTCTCGCGGATGAAACCGACAGTATGGAGAAGGTTGCCGAAGCGCTCGATTCCGGCCGGGCCGCTGACACGTTTGGCGAGATGGTGACCCTGCTCGGCGGGCCGTCCGACTTCGTCGACTCGTACAGGACGCATCTGCCGGCAACACCGGTCACGCGGGATGTCCCGGCGCCAGCCAGCGGTTACGTGACCACGATGGACACGCGCCAGATTGGCCTTGCCGTCGTTGCACTGGGCGGTGGGCGGACCAACCCGGCGGACCCCATCGATCACGCCGTCGGCCTTACCCACATCACTGATGTCGGTACGAAGATCTCCAAGGGCGATCCGCTCGCCCGCGTTCTGGCACGGACCGAAGACCAGGCCGATGAAGCCATTCGCCGGGTAACGGCAGCTGTCACGCTTGGCGACAAGCCCGCCAGTCGCTCGTCGATCTACCGTCGGCTCGCGCCGACAGGAGATGCATAATGGCGCGCGTCTTCCTCGTTGTTCTGGACAGTGTCGGCATTGGAGGCGCGCCGGACGCCGACCGTTACTTCAACGACGAACATCCGGACACCGGCGCCAACACGGTTGGCCATATCGCCGAGCAGTGCGCGGCTGGCAAGGGCGACAAGGCCGGTCTACGCTCGGGGTCGCTAAAGCTGCCAAATCTGACCAGGCTTGGACTTGGCAAAGCTGTCGAACTGGCATCGGGTGTCCTGCCGACCGATCTCGATACGGATAGCGTTACCGGTCGATATGCAGCGGCAACCGAAGTGTCCAAAGGCAAGGACACGCCTTCCGGCCACTGGGAAATCGCCGGCACGCCCGTGCCGTTTGAATGGGGCTACTTCCCCGATACCAAACCGACCTTTCCCGACGATCTGATGCGGGCATTCGTTGAACAGGCAGACCTTCCAGGCACGCTTTGCAACGAGCACGGCTCGGGCACGGTTGTGATCGCCGAGCATGGCATGGACCATATCCGCTCCGGCAAACCGATCGTCTACACTTCGGCAGATTCTGTCTTCCAGATCGCAGCCCACGAGACCCATTTCGGCCTTGAGCGGCTCTATGAGATCTGCAAAGTCGCGCGCAAGCTCGTCGACCCGTTGACCATTGGCCGTGTGATCGCGCGACCCTTTGTCGGTGAGAGCGTTGAAACATTCAAACGCACCTCCAACCGCAAGGACTATGCCATACCGCCGCCCGAACCAACCGTGCTGAATCGCGTTCAGGACGCCGGCAACCGGGTTATCGCGCTGGGAAAGCTGGGCGATATTTTTGCTATGCACGGCATTTCCGAAGTCCGTAAAGGCCCAGGTATCGAAGGGCTGTTCGACGTGCTGATGGGCACCCTGGAAGGCGAAAGGGCTGCCCGGGACGGAGACCTTGTGTTTGCCAATTTCGTCGAGTTCGACAGCGAGTTCGGTCACCGCCGGAATGTGCCCGGTTATGCCGATGCGCTGGAACGGTTTGACAGGCTCCTGCCGCGCTTCACAGACGCGATGCAGGATGGCGATCTGCTGATTCTCACGGCTGACCATGGTAACGATCCCAGCTGGGTTGGCACCGACCACACACGTGAAAGGGTTCC
>JANQJE010000274.1 GCA_028281795.1 Cohaesibacteraceae bacterium
CTTCCTGAAAGCTCGGCTGGGCAATGTCATGCGACGTGCTTGCCGGGTCGCGCGCTTCCTGTTTCCAGAGCGCGACGACATTGAGCACCATGGTCACGACGGCCGCGCCCTGAATCACCCGGATGAGTCTGACGTTGTCGAAGTCTGCGAGCAGCCAGCTAAACGCCAGGGCACTGGCTACCATGCCAATCAGCAGCATCACATAGAGCAGTGCGACCACCCGCGGGCGGGTGTCGGCAGGAGCGATGTCGGTGGCCAGCGCAAGGCCAGCCGTTTGTGTCGTGTGCAAACCGATACCGATCAGCAGAAAGGCAGCGCCCGTCGCAATGTGCCCTGAATAGAGCGGACCGCCGCCTTCGCTCATCAAAAGGATGGCAAACGGCATGATGGCAAGGCCACCAAATTGAGCCAGTGACCCCATCCAGATGTAGGGTACGCGCCGCCAACCGAGGAAAGATCGGTGGGTGTCCGACTTGTGGCCGACCAGGGCGCGGAATGGCGCGAAGAGAAGCGGCAGTGCCACCATGACCGAGACCAGCCAGGCCGGGACGGAAAGCTCGAGGATCATCACACGGTTCAGCGTGCCTGTGATCAGTGTGACCGCCATACCGACGGAAATCTGAAACAACGCAAGCCGCAGGAGTCGACCTAATGGAAGCTCATCGCTGGCGGCATCTGCAAAAGGCAGAAAGCGTGGCCCAATCTGGGTCCACTGATGCGCGAGAGAGAGGCGGCGACGTTTCACGCTTTTGCCCCCTTGCGCACAATCTGTATGGCTTGTGACGTGTAGAAGCCGGAGGCGATGCGCTGCGTTTCGCCAACGGCGAAATCCGGAAGACGCTCTTTGATCATACGCCCCAGCTTGATCTCGCTGATCGGGACGATGGCCGGGGATCTGTCGCCACGAGGAAACAGCTTGCCGACGGCGTGCATGGCGCCAAGCAGTGGGGTCTTCGGCGCGAATGTGAAGAGAACCTGTCTGTCGGCCCGCTCTGCCAGGCCTGCAAGAGCAGAGACCTTGTCGTCGGCTTCGTAGTGAATCACCGAGTCCATGGCGACGACATGGTCGAACCGCCCAAAAGATGCGTTGAGCATGTCGCCGGCATGCCAGGTGATGGAACCGGTCAGACCGGCAGGCATGCGCCGGCGCGCCACGTCGACAAGCCTGGGTGAAAGATCGACGGCCACAACATCCGCGCCGCGTTTGGCGGCTTCCACCGCGAGAGCTCCTGTGCCGCAGCCGGCATCCAATAGCCGCTGGCCGGTCATGTCGTCCGGCAACCAAGAAAGCAGAGTCGCGCGCATGGAATCACGACCGGCGCGTACGGTGGCGCGGATCCCGGAGACAGGCGCATCGGACGTCAGGCGTTCCCACGTCTTGGCCGCTGTGCGGTCGAAATAGGCTTCGATTTCGCCGCGCCGTGCCTGATACGTTTCTGCCGTCTGGGTCGTGTTGGCCATCAATCGAACCCCAGAAAATCAAAGATATCGCGATCCTTCATCGGTGAGGGGTCGCAGACGGTGTCGGACACCAGAAGGCTGGCAGCAAGGCGCAGATACTCCTGCTGAACCGCCTCCACTTCCGGTGTTTCGTCCATCTCAAACAGCGTGCGTTTTTTCAGCCGCGAGCGGCGAATGGCATCGAGATCCGGCAGATGCGCCACGCGCTCCAGTCCAACGACTTCGTTGAACCTGTCGATCTCGTCGGTTGCTTTGGAGCGGTTGGCAATGACGCCGCCTACACGGACATCGTAGTTCTTCGACTTTGCCTTGATGGCCGCGACAATGCGGTTCATGGCGAAGATTGAATCGAAGTCGTTGGCCGTGACGATCAACGCCTTTTCGGCATGCTGTAGGGGCGCTGCAAATCCGCCGCAGACCACATCGCCCAAAACGTCGAAGATCACCACGTCTGTGTCTTCCAGGAGGTGATGCTCTTTCAGAAGCTTCACGGTCTGACCGACCACATAGCCACCACACCCCGTACCGGCGGGCGGGCCTCCGGCCTCCACGCACATCACGCCGTTGTAACCCTCGTAGACGAAGTCTTCGACCCGCAGTTCTTCGGCATGAAAATCGACCTGTTCCAGCACGTCGATGACCGTCGGGACCAGGCTCTTGGTCAATGTGAAGGTGGAATCATGCTTGGGATCGCAGCCGATCTGCAGGACGCGTTTGCCCAGCTTGGAGAAGGCCACTGAAAGGTTGGACGATGTCGTCGACTTGCCGATCCCGCCTTTGCCATAAACGGCGAAGACCTTGGCGGTATCGATGGTCATGGCCGGGTCCATTTTGACCTGAACGGAGCCTTCGCCGTCTTCCCCTTTGGCCACGAAGCCTTTCGGCGCGCGGTCAAGAAGCGTTGTCTTGGTGCCGATTGGCGGTGGGGTCACGATGTTCATTCTGCTGCCTCCAGACCGACGCGGTGTGTATCGTTTGCGCTTAGACCAATGCCCTCCAGACGGTCTTCCAGCTCGTCGCCCGCGTCGCGCAGGGCGTCGAGAATATCGTCGTCGGGCTGCCAGTAGTCGCGCTCATGCGCTTCCAGAAGGCGGCCGGCCAGACGGGCGGATGCCGTGGGGTTCAGCTCCGCCAGACGGCGGCGCATTTCAGGATCAAGGACGTAGGTCTCAGTGAGTTGCTGGTAGACCCAAGGCTGCACCTGGCCGGTCGTTGCCGACCAGCCCATCGTGTTGGTCACATGCTCTTCGATCTGCCGCACACCTTCGTAGCCGTGCTGGAGCATGCCTTCGTACCATTTGGGGTTGAGCATGCGGGTGCGGGTTTCAAGTGCCACCTGTTCCGACAGGCTGCGCACCTTGCCCTCACCGCGGGTCTGATCGCCGATATAGACCGGGACCGCCTTGTCCAGGCCGGCTCCCTTCCGTGCACGAGTCGCGGCGCGGCTGATGCCGCCAAGCGTGTCGAAATAATGATCGATGGTGGTTACGCCGAGTTCGACGGAATCCAGGTTCTGATATGCCACGTCGACGTCGGCGAGCATGGATTGCAACAGTGCCGACTGCTGCACCGGTTTGCCCGATGCACCATACGCAAAGCTCTTGCGGCGTTCGTAGGTTTCAGCCAGCTCGTCTTCCTCGTCCCAAGCGCCGGATTCCACCAGATTGTTGACGTTTGAGCCGTAGGCGCCATCGGCATTGGAGAAGACCCGCAGTGCAGCCGTTTCCAGGTCACATCCATGCTTTTGGGCATAAGCGAGAGCATGGGCCCGGATCGGGTTTTGATCGAGCGGTTCGTCGGCTTCGGCTGCCAGAAGCGCCGCCTCGGCCAGCACCTTCGTTTGCAGGGGCAGAAGATCGCGGAAGATGCCCGACAGAGTCATCACCACATCAACACGCGGGCGGCCGAGATCTTCCAGTGGTGTCAGTTGCGCACCGCACAAGCGTCCATAGCTGTCAAAGCGCGGTGCGGCACCCATAAGCGCCAGGCCCTGGGCGATGGTACCGCCTTCGGTTTTCAGATTGTCCGTGCCCCAAAGAACCAGGGCTATCGATGCAGGTAGGACGCCGGTCTCTTCCCGATAGCGTGTAAGAAGCCGCTCGGCCTGTCTGGCGCCATCCTGCATGGCGAAGGTGGAGGGAATGCGGAACGGATCGAAGCCGTGAATGTTGCGCCCGGTCGGCAAAACGTCCGGTGTGCGCACCACATCGCCCCCCGGCGCAGGGTTGATAAAGCCGCCGTCGAGAGCGTGGATGATGGCTTTCAGTTCGTGGTCTTCGGCCAGCAGCTTGTCGGTCTTGGCCAGAGCGTTGAGCGTCTCGACACCCAGCTCTTGTGATGGATCCGTTCCCATGACGATGGCCAGCGCATCCTCCCGGTTGAGAGTCACGCCGTGTGCCGACTCTGCAATCGCCTGGATCATGTCGGCGCGCTCCGGTTCGCTCATTGGCTCGCCGACGACATGCAGGCCATGTGGGATGAGCGTGTATTCCAGTTCCAGAACAGCGTCCTGTAGCTTGGCGATCTCGCCGATGGTTGCCGGACCCCAGGCGGGAGCTTCATTGCAGAGATCAAGCTCGGCTGCCTGAGTTTGGATCAGGGATGCGAGGTTCGCCGCTTCATCGGTGATCGTGTCGTCCAAACCCCTCCACCGCTCGATTGAGGCCTTGAGTTCATTGAGACCCTTGTAAAGTCCCGCGTGGGCGAGGGGCGGTGTCAGGTAACTGATCAGCGTGGCTGCAGCCCGCCGCTTTGCGATCATGCCTTCGGACGGGTTGTTGGAGGCATAGAGATAATAGTTGGGTACATCGCCAATGAGCCGATCCGGCCAACAGGAACCGGACATGCCGGTCTGTTTACCGGGCATGAACTCCAAGGCACCGTGGGTGCCGAAGTGCAATAGCGCTTCGGCGCCGAAGTCTTCTCGCATCCAGCGATAAAACGCTGAGAAAGCATGGGTCGGAGCAAAACCCTGCTCGAACAGCAGGCGCATCGGGTCGCCTTCATAGCCGAAAGCCGGTTGCACGCCGACAAAGATGTTGCCGAACTGTGCGCCAAGGACAAACAGCGACTGGCCATCGGTTTGTTGGCGTCCGGGCGCAGGGCCCCAAACCTCTTCAAGGTCTTTCAGGTATGGTTCGCGCCGGACATGATCATCGACGGGAATGCGTGCATGCACATTGGCATGCGCGCCAAATTGGGCAGCGTTGCCGGCGATGATCGCGTCGCGCAGCTCGTCAACGCTTTCCGGCATGTCGACGTCATAGCCTTCGTCTTTCAGGCCTTTGAGCACATTCCAAAGCGAGCGGAAAACGGACAGGTAGGCCGCTGTGCCTGTGTTGCCGCCATTGGGCGGGAAGTTGAAAAGAACGATGCCGACTTTGCGGTCTTCGCGGTCAGAGCGGCGCAACGCAATCAATTGATCGACCCGCTCGGCCAGACGCTCCGCACGCTCGGAGCAGACCTGCATCAGCTTGGCAAAACTGGGATCGCAGAAGTTGCAGGCCTTCGGGCAGCCGGTGCATGGATCTCCCGCGGGGTCGACGCGTCCGCCAAACACGGTCGGCTCGGTTGCCCCGTCAAGTTCGGGGATCGCCACCATAATGGTGGATTCCACCGGCATCAGACCACGGTGTGACCGCGCCCATTCCTGCAGGGTCTGGAATTCAATCGCATGGGCGGCAAGATACGGCACATCGAGCCCCGCCAGCATCTCTTCAGCCGCTTTGGCATCGTTGTAGGCGGGGCCGCCGACCAGCGAGAAGCCTGTCAGCGACAGCATGGCATCGACGATAGGCCGGCCGTCCTTGACGAAGTATTTCTCTGCTGCCGGCCGTGCATCGAGCCCACTGGCAAACACAGGTATGACTTTCAGGCCACGTGCTTCAAGCGCTGCGATCACACCATCATAGTGCGCGGTGTTTCCGGCCAGGAGATAGGAGCGCATCAGGATGAGTCCGACCGTGCCGTGCGACTTGGCAGGTGTCGGCAAGCCCGCGTCGGATTCGGTGACGCGTGTCGGCAGGTCCGGGTGATAGATCCCTACATCCGGATAGGATGCCGGCATCTCGGCTTGCACCGCGTCGCGCAGATTTTCCCGCGGGCCGGAGGCGTAGCGGCTCACCAGATAGCGCACCATGTTGGCGACGTTCTCATCCGAGCCCGAGAGCCAGTATTGTAGTGTCAGGAAGTAAGCGCGCACGTCCTGGGCGGTGCCTGGAATGAAGCGTAAGATCTTTGGCAAACGCTTGAGCATTGCCATCTGCTTGGCGCCGGAGCTGGTCTCGCCGGATTTCTTGCTGGAACCGCGCAACCGTTTGAGCAGCGCCACAACGCCGGTCTGTTTGCCGTCCATGGCGAATTGACCGACGCGGGTCAGTTTGACCACTTCGCCTGCCGACATCATCCCGATCATGGCATCGCAGCGATCCCGCCGGGCCTGGAGTGCCGGGAGAATGGCGCGGATCTGATCTTCCAGAAACAGCATGGTGGCAAGGATGATGTCGCCTGTCGCTATATCGTCCTTGCAATCTTCCAGAGCTTGCGGGTTGTCGGACCATTCGCTGGTCGCGTGCAGTTTTATCGTGATGCCCGGCATTTCCCGGAGCAGCATCTTCTGGGCGCGCTCCACCGCGCCGGACAAATGATTGTCCAGCGTGACGATCACCACCCTCACCGGTGTACCGTCAGCGGCCGAAGTGAGCTTTAGCATCGTAGAGCGTCTCCAGAGTGATTTGCGCCAGACCGTGGTCGGCGGCGAAAGTCTCGGTGTTGCGGCGCGCCTTTCCGCGCACGAAGAAGGGAATTTTTTTCAGTTCTTTTTCCGCTTCCGCCGTCCAGGCCGTGCGGCTATCGACAAGCGGGCTTTCGGCGGGCGTTTCGTCCAAAGGGCGGGTTGGCTGCGTTTCGGCGTTTGCCACTGGTGCTGCCTGCCGGGGCGCATGGCCATGGTGCGACGGACCGTTCGCGTCGGAAAACTCAAAGTCGTCACGGAACATGCCAAGCAGATGCTCCTCCAGACCCATGACCAGAGGGTGCACCCATGTGTCGAAGAGAACATTGGCACCCTCAAAACCCATCTGAGGTGAGTAGCGCGCCGGGAAGTCCTGCACATGGACCGGAGCGGAAATCACGGCACAGCCGATGCCCAGACGTTTGGCGATGTGCCGCTCCATCTGTGTGCCGAGCACGAGCTCGGGCGTGGCGTCGACGATGGCCTGTTCGACCTCCAGATAGTCGTCGGTGATGAGAGCCTCGACGCCGTAGTCCTTGGCGGCGGCTCGGATGTCACGGGCGAACTCGCGCGTATAGGTGCCCAAGCCGACAACCTTGAACCCCATCTCTGTTTCGGCGACTTTTGCAGCCGCAAGAGCGTGTGTGGCGTCACCGAACACGAAGACGCGCTTGCCTGTCAGATAGGTGGAGTCGATCGACCGCGAGTACCAGGGAAGGCGGCTCTGTTCTCCTTCCAACATGGCATCGGGGTCACGGCCGATCAGCTCTGCGACCTCACGTACGAACGCACAGGTGGCGCCGTAACCTATCGGGACCGTTTTCGTCATCGGCTGGCCGAAGGTGCGTTTCAGCCACCCGGCAGCGGTGTGTGCGATTTCCGGGTAAAGCACCACATTGAAATCGGCGTTGCCTAGATTTGCCAGCTGCTGCGGCGTGCAATCGAGCGGTGCGACGACGTTGATGTCGACCCCCAGGCGGTCCAGCAAACAGGTGATCTCCGTAACGTCATCGCGATGGCGGAAACCGAGCGCCGTCGGGCCGAGGATGTTGGCTGACGGGTGCTGTCCGTCGGGTCGTGGTGCACGCTCCGTGCCCGGTGCGGGGGCATGTGCGCCAGCGATGCCGCGTACCAGTTGGTAGAAGGTTTCCGAGGCGCCCCAGTTCTCCTTTTTGGAGTAAGACGGCAGTTCCAGGGGAATGGTCGGGATCGGCAGGTCCATAGCTTTTGCGAGGCCTCCGGGGTCGTCCTGGATCAGCTCTGCCGTACAGCTTGCACCAACGATCATCGCTTGCGGTTTGAAGCGGTCATAAGCATCGCGTGCAGCGGTTTGGAACAGCTCGGCGGTATCCTTGCCGAGATCGCGGGCCTGGAAGGTCGTGTAAGTAACAGGCGGGCGCTCTTTGCGCCGCTCGATCATGGTGAAGAGCAGATCGGCGTAGGTGTCACCCTGCGGGGCGTGCAGAACGTAATGCAGTCCCTTCATGCCGGTTGCGATTCGCATCGCTCCCACATGCGGCGGGCCTTCATAAGTCCAGACGGTGAGCTGCATCGCCTAGACCTCCAGCCGGGTGCGCCGGACGAGCGGACGGGCAAAGAGTTCGGCGAGATCGCCAGCCTGCTCGTATCCCTGGATCGGCGTGAAAACGAGCTCGATCGACCATTTCGTCGTCATGCCCTCAACTTCGAGCGGGTTCGCCAGACCAAGGCCGCAAACGGTGATGTCGGGGTGCTGGGCGTGGCAGCGGTCAAGTTGCCTGTCGACGTCCTGACCTTCACTCACCAGAACGTCTTCCGGCAGCGCGTCCAGTTCTGGTGCCATCAGGGACTTGTTGAGGAACGGTGTACCGACTTCCAGCGGCCGCATGGAAAGTTCCTGCCAAAGGAAACGAGCAAGCGGAATTTCCAGCTGCGAGTCGGGGAAGAAAAAGACGCTCTTACCGGTCAGTTCCTCGCGGTAATGCGTCAAAGCTTTGTTGGCGCGCGCTTCCGCTGGTCCGGTGATTTCATCGAACAGGCTTTCATTAACGCCAAAGCTCTCCGCAGCAGCTCTCAGCCATGCTGTTGTGCCACGCGCACCGAGTGGGAAAGGAGCAGGTAGATGGACTGCGCCACGCCGGACGAGTGCGCGGCTGGTCTCGGTCAGGAACGGTTGGGCAAGCAGGAAGCGGGTGCCCGGTCCGACAAATGGCATGGTCCCGGCGTTGCGGGCGGGAAGGAAGCTAACATTCTCAATACCCAAGGCGTGGAAAAGCCGGGTGAACTGGTCCTCCACCACATCGGCGAGCGCGCCGACCACCAACAATTGATCGGTAGCGCTGTCATCGGCGTCTGGAAGGCTGGGCACCAGCGATGCAAGGCAGGCGTCTTCTCCTTCGGTGAAGGTCGTTTCGATCCCTGAACCGGAGTAGTTGAGAATGCGCACGTTTGGCGAATGGTCAGCGGAAAGGCGCTCGGCGGCGCGGGCGAGATCGAGCTTTATCACTTCAGAGGGGCATGAGCCGACCAGGAACAGGAGTTTGATATCGGGCCGACGCTCCAGAAGCCGTGCCACGACGCGGTCGAGTTCTTCATTGGCATCGGTAAGCCCAGCGAGATCTTTCTCTTCCATGATGGCTGTGCCGAAACGCGGCTCGGCAAAGATCATGACACCGGCGGCAGACTGCATCAGATGCGCACAGGTGCGCGAACCGACAATCAGAAAGAAGGCATCCTGGATTTTCCGATGCAGCCAGATGATCCCGGTCAGCCCACAGAACACCTCCCGCTGACCGCGCTCGCGGAGGATCGGCCGCTCCAGACAACCAGCGGCTTGGCCGGTCTCAATTGGGGACAGCTCGTTCATTTGGCTGCCTCCATTGAGAAGGCAGGTGGTGAGTCGAGCGTTCCTTCAAGCCTGGCCATGCGCAGCTTCCAAACAAACTGCGCGGCGTTGATGACATAGGCAAAGTAGGCTGCGAGTGCGAGGAACATCTGGCCTTGCGCATCCAAAAGGCCGGAGAAAACGGCCACGAGATAGGCCGTGTGCAGGGCAAGAACGAGCATGGAAAACACGTCTTCCCAGAAGAAGGCAGGGGCGAAGAGATAACGCCCGAAAACAACCTTTTCCCAGATCGCTCCGGTGATCATGATCGTGTAGAGCACGAGCGTTTTGATCACCACCGACCATGTGGCCAACGCAAAGCCCTCGCTGGTGACGAGATACCTGGCGACGAGCGCCAAACTTACAAGAAAAACAAGGAATTGTGCTGGAGCCAATACGCCTTGAACAAGTGTCCAGACGGTGGCGTCGCGGCGGGCTCGCTCTTCATGCGTATAAAGACGCGAACGAGCAGGGCTCGGCGCAGATTCTGCGCGCGATGCACCTGATGAATCTGGGCCAGTTCGCCATGTCATGAGGTGCCGCAGCTCTCCCGAATGTGTGCCCTGTTCTGGTCCCGCCTGACAGCGGGTCTTTGTGCACAATCTAGGAGTGGAGAAACTGTTATGTCAATTAGACTGAACGTCAAAAAAAATTGACACATTGGCTTTTTTATTAGAGGTATGGGGCGGTAAAAACCGCTCTAGGTCACCTTGGGGCTAACGCTTACGGTCACAATATTGTTCATTTATTCCAGTTTGGAAAAAATAAAGTTGGCCTGATGAGTGGTTTGCCGTAGGCTCTTTTTGACGGGTCCGGTGGTAGAATTGGCCCGGCTTGCAAAAGCAAGCGATTGCCCGTTGTGGTAGTGGGCGCGCCGAGGGGTGTGCGTCTTGGGGAATTGGCAACGGCGTATCTACCAGCGATCCGGCGGCACCGGCCTTTTCGATGTGCCGCACACACCGGGCTTTCGCCGCGACGGTGTGTTCGCACAAGGCAAATGCGGCGCTCTGAGCCGATCGGGAGAAGCGGCATGGCAAAGTGGGTGAAGACTGCTGCGGGAGTGCCATCGGCGCTCGCCGGGCAGGGAGGGACACCTTCGGGCGGGACACAATCCGGTTTGGCGGCGTCTTTAACGGCAAAGCTTGTTGGATGGGGCGGGTTAGGTCGAAGCCCGCTTTTATCCAGACGTGGTAAGCAGGACGAAACGAAAGAGGCGGCGCACCTGGACAGCGGCCTTGTCCATACCATTGAAGGGGAAATTATTCCGCGTCTTCTGCTTGCGCATCAGCACATGGTACGCGAGCAGGCCGATGTCGAGCGTGCGACTGCTGAAGGCGTAGCCTCGGGGGACACCAGGCGATCAGGCAAGACCGATTGGCCGGACGCTACAGATCTTGTCGTCTCGCATGAGGATGTTGTGGCTTTCGCCGAGCTTCTGATTGCCCATGATGGTGCGCTTGCTGCGCGATTTATCGATGCCCAGGTTGCAAGAGGGTATTCGGTGCCTGATTTGCTTCTTGATTTGTGCGCGCCGGTTGCGCGAGAGCTTGGAGATATGTGGCTGCGCGACGATTGTAGTTTCTGTGATGTGACGATCGGCCTGTCCTCTCTGGAACATGTCATTTTGCACTGTTCAGGGCCTTCGACATCGCTTCCGAGCGCGCCGGACCGTGACCGCACGGTTCTTTTGGCGCCGATGCCAGGCAATCAGCATGTTTTTGGGCTTCTCATCGTCAAAGAGCTTTTCCGGCGTGCCGGCTGGACAGTACGCACTCCGGATCAGGGCGATGCCGATTCGGTGCTGAATGCCGTACGAACCACGCGCTATAGCGTTATGGGCCTTTCCGTGGGCAGTCCGGACGACTTGCAAGCCTGTAAAACCTTAGTAAAAGCGTGCAGACAGGAGTCGCTCAACCCCACGTTGATGGTCATTGTCGGAGGTTATGGTATTCAGCGCGCCAATATGTCGACGCGCATGTTGGACGCAGACTTGATTGCCCGTGACGGGCGCGAAGGGCTGGATCAAATAGAGCGCATGATATCCCGTATGCCGCCCCAGCAATCTTTCCATTGATCAACAGGATCCTTCCCCCGATGGATTTGCGCAAAAACCGTGAACGCTTTGCTTAGCCCCAATGTCGCCCGAGCGTTTAATGATGCCGATGGTCATCTTGGGTCTATGGACGCCAACGCAGCGGCCAGCCTTCTCTCGGCAGCCGCTGATTTGGCGCTTATTCTGGACATTGATGGCGGTGTCCTCGATATGGCCTACTCCGGCGCGGAGTTGACCGGAGAGGGTATCGACAGCTGGATCGGCCAACCGCTCGGTGTCTGTGTTGCCGAGGACAGTCGTGCCAAGATCGAGACAACGTTTGGCGAGCTTGGTTCGGGGCTTGTTTCACGTCGCCGTGAGATCAACTTCGTTGGCGAAAGCGGTGATTCGATCCCGATGAGTTGTATGGCGGTTCGCCTCGGTGAGCAGAATCGCATCGTGTTGTTCGGGCGGGACATGCGCGGGTTGGCGCGTCTTCAGCAGCGCCTTGTGAACACGCAGATATCCATGGAGCGCGAATACACCCGCCTGCGCCAGGCTGAAGCATGTTACCGGCTTCTCTTTCAGATTGTCGGTGAAGCCGTTCTGATCGTCGATGCCGCAACGATGACCGTGACAGATGCCAATCCTGTGGCGGCTGAGCTATTGGATGTTCCAGTCGCAAAGATCGTCGGGCGTCGCGCAACGCATGTGTTCGGTTCCAAAGACAGGGATGCCGTTCGCTCGCTCTTGACCACGGCGCAGTCCGTCGGCCGCGCCGATGCCGTCGCAACCGATACCGTGGAACAAAGCATGGGGCTGGAGCTCAAAGCGTCGCTCTTCCGCCAAGCTGACGTTTCGTACATCCTTGTGCGCCTTATCCCGCGGGCCAATGATTCATTGCCCGTTTCAATCGGTGAATCAGCAGGGGTGATGGGCGTTATCGAACGGCTGCCTGAAGGCTTTGTGGTCGTTGATGATCAGCGTCGGGTGCAAAGCGCAAATGCTGCCTTCCTTGAACTGGTTCAAGCTGCCAGCTTCGAGCAGATTCAGAACGTGGCGATCGACACCTGGTTCGAACGCTCCAGTGTTGATGCCAATGTGCTCCTGTCCAACGTACGTGACCATGGATTGGTCCGCAGGTTTCCCACGGTTTTACGCGGCGCATTGGGGTCGGCCGAAGACGTTGAGATTACGGCTGTTTCAGTGCCCTCGGACAACGGCATGCTTTACGGGCTAATCGTCCGGCGCTCGTTGCGCCAGCAGTCGGAGGAAACGCCGATCAGCGGTTTTCCCGCACAATCGGCCGAGCAACTGACCGATTTGATCGGCCACATGCCTCTGAAAGAAGTGGTCCGCGAGACAACCGACGTGGTCGAACGGTTGTGCATCGAAGCAGCGCTGAAGCTGACCGGCGACAACCGCGCCTCGGCGGCGCAGATGCTCGGCGTTTCACGGCAAAGCCTTTATGCCAAAATGCATCGTTTCGGCCTTGGTGACCTCACCAGCGACAACGGCGCAGGCTGAAGGCATCGGCACAAGCACGTGCTACACCTTAGTTGACATCAAAAAGCGTCAATTAAAATTGACACCAAGTAGGGCCGCGCCTATCGTTTTTGCATGAAGCGGTCCAGCCTGACTCTGCCTGCGCCGACGAGGCTCGATCCAGCCGCTGTGCTGGAGTTGCTCAAGCCTGTCACATGGTTTGCACCCATGTGGGCCTTCACCTGCGGGGTGATATCGTCAGGCGTTTCGGTCAGGGCGTCTTGGGCTTTCGTTCTTCTTGGTATTGTGCTGGCAGGCCCGCTTGTCTGCGGGATGAGTCAGGCGATCAATGACTGGTACGACCGTCATGTCGATGCCATCAACGAGCCGAACAGGCCGATCCCGTCAGGGCGCATCCCCGGACAGTGGGGGCTGTACATTGCCATCCTCTGGTCTGCGCTGTCTCTGCTCGTCGCCTCGTTCCTTGGCGTATGGGTCGTTGTCGCGACCGTTATCGGATTGGCTCTGGCCTGGGCCTACAGCGCTCCCCCATTCCGGCTCAAAGAGAATGGCTGGTGGGGCAATGCGGCCGTTGGCCTGTGCTATGAGGGACTTGCCTGGTTCACCGGCGCGGCTGCTCTGATGGCGGCTTTTCCGGATTTCCGTATCGTGATCCTGGCCTTGCTTTATAGCATTGGCGCGCATGGCATCATGACGCTGAACGATTTCAAGGCGATTGAAGGCGACAAGCAGATGGGCGTTCGCTCGTTGCCGGTGCAACTGGGTGCTGCGGGAGCGGCGAAGCTTGCCTGCTGGGTGATGACGTTGCCACAGATCGTCGTGATCGGCTTGTTGTTTGTCTGGGGCGAACCGTTTTTTGCCTTGACCATTGGTGTGTTGTTGGTCGCGCAGATCGGATTGATGGCGCGCTACCTGCTCAACACCGAGAGCCTGCTTGCCCGGCCCTACAAGAACGCTGCGATCTACAATGCCACCGGCACCACACTTTACGTCTCTGGCATGATGGTCAGCGCTTTTGCCGTTCGTGGGCTCATCCTGGCTGAATCAACTCTGGGAGGCGGGCTATGACCGCGCAGGCAACACCGTATCTCGGGTGGATCGGCATCATCCGTCTTGGTCTCGTTCAGACCGCATTGGGCGCCATCGTCATTCTGACCACCTCGACGCTGAACCGCGTCATGGTGGTCGAGTTGATGCTTCCGGCCATGCTTCCGGGTGTTCTCGTCGGCATTCATTATGCTGTTCAGTTGTCGCGTCCACGCTGGGGCTATGGCGCGGACATGGGTGGGCGGCGCACGCCCTGGATCATTGGCGGGATGGGCGTACTGGCTCTTGGCGGTGTTGGAGCCGCTCTGTCGGTTGCCCTCATGGCCAGCCATACCGGCCTCGGTATTCTGGCAGCAGTGGTTGCCTTCGTCGCCATCGGTGTAGGCGTCGGCGCGTCGGGGACGTCCCTGCTGACCTTGTTGGCCATTCGCGTTCGGCCTGACCGGCGGGCACCTGCGGCTACCATCGTCTGGGTCATGATGATCATCGGGTTTATCTTGACGGCGGCGATTGCGGGCGGGCAATTGGACCCGTTCTCTATTTCACGCTTGGTTGTGGTCACGTCCGTGGTGAGCGCCCTTGCCTTTCTGCTGACACTGGTCGCGGTCCTTGGCATTGAAGGCAAAGCGCAGACACAGAGAGAACCGGCAGCACGCGATGGGAACGAGGCGCCCAAGCCGGCCTTTCGCGATGTGATGGCCGAAGTCTGGAATGAGCCGAAAGCGCGCAATTTCTCGATCTTCGTTTTCGCTTCCATGCTTGCCTATTCCACGCAGGATCTCATCCTGGAGCCGTTTGCCGGCGCAGTCTTCGGATTCACGCCGGGCGCTTCGACCCAACTCGCCGGTACGCAGCATGGCGGCGTTCTGGTGGGCATGATCATCGTGGCGCTTGCCGGTATGGGTTTCAAAGGCAGGCGCTTCGGCTCGCTTCAGGCCTGGACGGTCGGTGGCTGTGTGGCCTCCGGTCTGGCGCTCTTTGCTCTGGCCGCCTCGAGCCGGTTCCCCGAGGTTTGGCCGCTTGAAGCCAACGTTTTTGCTCTGGGTCTTGCCAACGGGGCGTTTGCGGTTGCGGCTATCGGGTCGATGATGAGCCTGGCATCGCAGGGTGGCAAAAACCGTGAAGGCGTGCGTATGGGCTTGTGGGGTGCGGCGCAGGCCATTGCCTTTGGGCTGGGCGGGCTCGTCGGTACGATGGGCATCGATATCACGCGCGCTATCACCGGATCGGTCGCATTTTCTTACACAACTGTCTTCACGCTGGAAGGCATTGTGTTCCTGATTTCAGCGATCCTCGCTGCGCGTATCGGCATGGATCACCTGTCTGAAAAACGCAATCGGCTGGCGGTTGCCGGCGATGGTTATCTGTCGGGCGTCGGAGGCCCTTAAGATCATGCAAAGCGAACCTGCTGTTACCTTGCACGCGCCTTATGCACCCTCCCGTCCGCTTGCCCAGTGTTATGACGCTGTCGTTGTCGGCGGAGGGCCGTGCGGCGCCACGGCGGCAACGGAACTGGCCAAAGAGGGCTGGAATGTTCTGCTCATGGATAAGGACGGGCGCATCAAACCCTGTGGAGGAGCCATTCCACCGCGTTGTGTTGAAGACTTTGACATACCCGACGAGCAGTTGGTCGCCCGCATCAAGTCAGCACTGATGGTGGCACCGTCAGGCCGTCAGGTCCCGATGCCGATCGATGGCGGCTATGTCGGTATGGTCGATCGAGAGCATTTCGACGAATGGTTGCGCGAGCGTGCCGTATCTCACGGCGCAACGCGGCTTTATGGCACCTTCGATCATTTCTCGCGCAATACCGATGGCAGTGTAACGGTGCATTTCCGATCCAAAGATGCTGACCCGGAAACTCCGCTTGAGACTGTTCGCACCATGGCACTGATCGGTGCCGACGGAGCGCGTTCGGCTGTTGCGAAGCAAGCGGTGAAAAACGCTGACCGCGTGCCGTGTGTGTTTGCCTACCATGAGATCGTGAAATCGCCCGAGGCGGAGGATCAGAAGGCTGACTTCGCGCCGACCCGTTGCGACGTCTACTATCAGGGCCGTGTGTCGCCTGACTTTTACGGCTGGGTTTTTCCGCATGGGCCGCACACCAGCATCGGCGTGGGCAGCGCCAATAAGGGGTTTTCCCTGCGTGGCGCGACCAAGACGTTACGCGAAGTCTCAGGCCTTGATGGGTGCGAGACAGTGCGCCGTGAAGGTGCGCCGATCCCTTTGAAGCCGCTGAAAAAGTGGGATGACAAACGCAACGTTCTGGTGGCCGGTGACGCGGCCGGGATCGTTGCGCCGGCGTCCGGGGAGGGCATCTACTATGCTATGGAAGGCGGTCGTCTTGCTGCCCTGGCTACATCGCGTTTCCTCGAAACCGGCGATGCCCGCGCTCTTGCCGGCGCCCGCCGCAACTTCATGAAGGCGCATGGCCGTGTCTTCTGGATTTTGGGCATCATGCAGCATTTCTGGTACTCAAGCGACAAGCGCCGCGAGCGGTTCGTCTCCATCTGCGAGGATCCGGATGTGCAGCGCCTCACCTGGCAGGCCTACATGAACAAGAAGCTGGTGAGGGCCGACCCGATGGCGCATATGCGTATCTTCTTCAAGGATCTGGCGCATCTGTTCGGTCTTGTTTCACCCGGCCCGCGCGAGCAGGCCAGTACCGCGCCGAAGCCCCAGGGTTAGCGCTGTAGCGCCGCACGGCACATGGCTGACCTTCTGCGATCCGGTACTCTGATCGATGCGATCCTTGTGCTCGTTTTTCTCGAAGCGCTGCTTCTTTTCCTTCTGCCGCGCTTCCTTCCGTCGGCCCCGCGCTTCAGCAGGGTCTTGCCAACGCTGCTCTCCGGCGCCGCTTTGATGCTGGCGCTGCGTTTTGCTCTCACCGATGGTCCATGGACATGGATCGCCGGGGCACTTTTGGCGGCGCTGGTTGCCCACCTTTTGGATCTGGGCTTGCGGTTTCGACGGCTGCCTTAGCGAGGTTTCGGCGAGCCAAAGGGTTTGGCTGGCGGCTCCTTGAAGCGCATCGGCAGATCGTCGAACAGACTGGTTGCGCTGTACCTTTTCATCCACGGCGCAAGTGGTGCCAGATCACCTGCGGGTTTCCAGGCGAAGTAGCCGAGAGCTCCTTGGGCGGGAATAGGATCGCATGGTTCCGGGCTTTCCAGGACCAGTCCGTGATTGCCCGGACGCGAGCCGAACCAGGGGCTGGCGCTCTGCGAGATGATGTCTACTACATCGACGCTGCCTATGATTGCGCTGCGTGGCAGGTCTGCGGGCAAGGGGCATCGGACACCATGCTCCTGTAGCTTGTGCACACCCCAGCGATACTCCTTTTCACTCATGCTTTTGGCGGCATGGATCGCGATGCGGCGACAGTCCATTCGTCCCGCACGGATCGAACCGAGCGACCGGTTTTCGATGATCTTGCCGCCGTGGATGATTGCCCACGCCCAAGGCTGGCGCACGGACAGGGCGCGGTCGGGAAGATGTGACAGTTTGGTCATCAGGCGGACATAGGGTGCCGATGCGCTCTGTGACAGTGTTCTATCGCGCGGTTTGTCCTTGTGGGCAGTCCGACGGCAAAGGGTCGGTGATCTGCCCGGTCGCCTTGTAGACTGCTGTGCCTGCCCATTCGTGAAGCACTGTGCGGAGAGTGTGGACCTGGCCCAAAGGGTTCCAGTGAAGTCGAAAACCAGGGTTCATATCCCGTGTTGTCCTGAAGTCGGTCGGGTAGGGGATGATGTTGGTAAAGCCGCTGGAACACATCACCGCCAAAGCCCGTGGCATGTGAAAGGCACTTGTGACGAGAACCATTGGTCCATAGCTGACATCATGGACACCCAGGAGGGCCCGGATTTCTGCCGGATGCTCGGCTGTGGTTCTTGCGGCATCTCCGAGGATCAGCCTTTCCCGGTCGACGCCCGTTTCGGTCAGGATCGTTTGGACCACGCCCAGACTGCCGTCGAGCGATGGATCACCTGTGATGCTGTTGTTGCCGCCGGTGAAAAGGATTGGGATTTCGGGAAACCGGTGCGCAAGACGTATGCCGCTTACGACGCGGTCTGCGGCTTCGTTCAGGTTGGGAGTGCCCCAGGACAGGCTTGGCCCGCTTGCCTCCGCACCACCAAGGATCACAATGACTGCCGGCGCCTCGATAACCGGTTCAGCCGGGTAGCGCGCTTCCAGACTTTGCAGCCATCCATCGGCAATAGGGACGAGGCCCAGAAAGAGGAATCCAGCGAGAAGAACACCAATGATGGATGTTGCTGTTTTCACGCGCCTGGTCAGCAGTGCCAGGAGGGTCAGTACCAGCGCGATCGCAATCCAGTTTTCCGGGCGAATGAGAAAAGCAAAGAGCTTTGATGCGAGGAACAGAACGTTCTCAGTCATCGGTTATGGTCCTGATCACAGCTCATATGCCGGTGCAGATCGTAAGGCCTACCGCTCAGGAATGAGTCCTCTCGGTGCAAAGCGTAGAGCCAGCACCAAAATCAACCCCATAAGCACCGGCCGCAGGTGAGGCGCCGCCTGGGTGAGATGGCCGCGCAAGGGGCTGTCCTCTGCCAGGAGGGTCGACACAGCTTCCACCAGGGCAAATCCGGCAGCTTCGGATTGGACCCAGACGAACCAGATCAGGAAGCCGCCAAGCACGGAGCCGAGATTGTTACCCGAGCCACCGACAACGACCATCACGAGCACAAGAAAAGTGAAACGAAGCGGTTGGTAGGAACCGGGGGTGAACTGGCCGTCCACCGTTACAAGCATCGCCCCGGCGATGCCGCAAATGGCCGATCCTATGACGAAGGCCTGCAGGTGGCGGCGTTTCACATCTTTGCCCATGGCAGCGGCGGCATCGGGCCGATCGCGAATGGCGCGCATCATGCGGCCCCAAGGCGATTGCAGCGCCCGTTCAGCCAGATAGACAAGCGTTACGAGCACGATGGCGAACAGGCCGATAAAGGCAAGTTTCACCGTGATGCCTGCAAGTGTGTTCGGTTCCATGCCCCAACTTGTCGCAAGCTCGATAAAGGCCGGATCGGTCTGAAGGTCTACCTCGTAAGGAACCGGGTAGCGGGGCAGTCCGGTCACGTTCTTTACGCCCCGGGTCAGCCAGTCTTCATTCTTGATGATCGCCAGAATGATTTCGGCAATGCCGAGTGTGGCAATGGCGAGATAATCAGAGCGCAGTCCAATGGCGATCTTGCCGATGATCCAGGCAGCACCAGCCGCAAGCAGTCCCCCCAGAAGCCAGCCGAAAAGGATCAAGAAGCCCATGCCGCCCAGGAATCCGGTCTGGGCCGGATTGACCGCCTCAATGGCATCCGTTGCAGGGCCGAAGGCCTGGCCGAACAGAATGTACCCGGCAACGAGGACGGCCACGGTCGCGAGCATGCGCGCCAGACCTTTAAGCTTGGCGCGCACCAGAAGAACGGCCGCGATGGTGCCGCCAATAACGACGGCCGAAAGAGCAATGCCTGCGCCGCCGGCCGCCCAGGCTTCGGGTACCGGATCATGCGCAACCAGGACGGCCGCCATGCCGCCAAGTGCGACGAACCCCATGGTGCCGGCATTGAAAAGACCAGCATAGCCCCACTGGACGTTCACGCCGAGGGTCATGATGGCCGAGATCATGCACAACTGCAGGATGGTGAGTGCCAGCAACCAGCTTTGCCCAAATCCTGTAGCGATCAGCAGCGCGGCCATGATGGCAAACAACAAAGCCGGGTTCTGCCAAATGGTGGGTTGGGCGGCTGCGACCCTGGTTGGCTGGCTCATACGATGCGCCCCCTGAAAATTCCCGTCGGTCGTACAAGCAGCACGATGACGAGGATAATGAAGGAGACCGCGAATTTGTACTCGGTTTCAAGCAATTGGTAGAGATTGGAAGGGTCCCAGCCTTCCGGCCCGAGATACTCGAACACGCGGCGGTAGGCGTAGGTCAATGCCACTTCGGAGAAAGCGATCACAAAGCCGCCAACCACTGCGCCGATGGGTTGGCCGATCCCCCCGAGGATGGCAGCAGCGAACATGGGCAGGAGAAGCTGGAAGTAGGTGAAGGGACGAAAGCCCTTGTCGAGGCCATAGAGTACCCCTGCA
>JANQJE010000252.1 GCA_028281795.1 Cohaesibacteraceae bacterium
TGACGTTTTCCAGCTTGATGCCGAGGTCTTCGGAGATGACCTGGCCACCGGTGAGGACGGCGATATCTTCAAGCATCGCTTTGCGGCGATCGCCGAAACCAGGAGCTTTCACGGCGGCGATCTTCAGGCCACCGCGCAGCTTGTTGACCACGAGGGTGGCCAGCGCTTCGCCTTCCACGTCTTCTGCGATGATCAGCAGCGGACGGGAGGACTGAACCACGGACTCAAGAACCGGCAGCATCGCCTGCAGTGAAGACAGTTTCTTCTCGTGCAGCAGGATGTACGGATCGTCCAGATCAGCGGTCATCTTGTCCGGGTTGGTCACGAAGTAAGGCGAAAGGTAGCCGCGATCGAACTGCATGCCTTCCACGACTTCCAGTTCGGTCTCAGCCGTCTTGGCCTCTTCAACCGTGATCACGCCTTCATTGCCGACTTTCTGCATGGCGTCGGAAATCATTTGACCGATTTCTTTTTCGCCGTTGGCGGAAATGGTGCCGACCTGAGCAACTTCCTCAGAGGTGTTGATCTTGGTGGCTTTGGCCAGAAGATCCTTGGCCACTTCGGCAACGGCGGTGTCGATACCGCGCTTCAGGTCCATCGGGTTCATGCCGGCGGCAACAGCCTTGTGGCCTTCCTGCACGATGGACTGCGCAAGAACAGTTGCCGTCGTGGTGCCGTCACCGGCAATGTCATTTGTTTTGGCAGCAACTTCGCGCAGCATCTGTGCGCCCATGTTCTCGAACTTGTCTTCCAGTTCGATTTCTTTGGCGACGGTCACACCATCTTTGGTGATGCGCGGAGCGCCGAACGACTTGTCGAGAACGACGTTGCGGCCTTTCGGGCCAAGGGTCACCTTCACGGCGTCGGCGAGGGTGTTGACGCCGTCCAGCATGCGCTCGCGCGCCGAACGGCCGAAGCTTACTTCTTTAGCAGCCATGGGTTTTCAATCCTTGTTGGAGATGGTTGGAGCGAGATGTGAGCGGGTGCCGCGTTAGGCGACCACACCCATGATGTCGCTTTCCTTCATGATCAGCAGGTCTTCGCCGTCGATCTTCACTTCGGTGCCAGACCATTTGCCGAAGAGCACGCGGTCGCCAGCTTTCACATCGAGCGGCTGAACCTTGCCGGCATCATCACGTGCGCCGGGACCAACGGAGACGATTTCGCCTTCCTGCGGCTTTTCTTTTGCGGTGTCGGGAATGATGATCCCGCCAGCGGTTTTTTCGTCGGAGTCGATGCGACGCACCACCACACGATCATGCAAGGGACGGAATGCCATGTGTCCTCATCCTTGGTTTACGCGCGACCCTCGACGGGTCGCTTCATGGGAGTTTGATTTCGAACGGCGGGCTATGAAGCCCACCTGAAACGCAAATTAGCACTCACTGGAAAGGAGTGCTAACGCGCCGTGGAGATAAGGACGCCTGCGACGCGTGTCAAGGATCGGTGCAACAGAATTTTAGCTGCTCCCGGATGCCGCCCGTTCACGGCAAACGGCCCGCTTGATCGCCGGGGATCAGCGGAGCGATGATGTGCTGAGGACCATATCGAAAATGTTTGCTGGCGCCTGATGCTTAAAGTACCAGGCTTCGGCGCGCCACCATTGTTCTTCCCATGCAGAGACAGCACCTTCCCGTTTGAGAACCCGTTCAACCCTCTCACTTTCCGGCAGGGTGAGAAGGATTGAGAAATCCACCAGATCACGCAGTTCCGGTCTGCCCGCGTAAACACCTTCCAGCAGAAGGATAGGCGAGGGGGCGATGGTGACGGCATGGGCCGCCAGTGACCCGTCGAATGCCTCCCAGTCGAACGGGTGATAGTGCGCCTGTCTGCCGGACTTGAGTGTGCTCAGAACGCGCCTTTGCAGCCGCCAGTCGATGCATAAGGCAGCCAGGGCTTCATCGCTCAGATCATGCAACACGGTGCCGCCCGCGTAGAAATCATCACCCTCGATCAGCGAGGCCGTCAAAGACCTGGCAAGACCGGCGGCGAAGGTCGACTTGCCTGTGCCGCTGCGCCCGTCAATGGCCACAACGACTGGACGATCGGATGTAGCATCAAGGCTCTCGACCCTTTGAAGGACCCGTTCAATACTGGCACTGGCTCCTTGGGGCATGCGCACCCTCTCGATCATGGCTGTAGGCGGCATCTTGGAATGCCGATAGAGACATGGCCACCATCGATACACTCCAGTCCTGGAAGATAGCTATGACGGACCTGTTCTACTGGGCCATGGTCGCCGCATTTTTCACCCATGAGTTGGACGCCGTGAAACGTCACGAGTGGCGGATTCTCCCCCTGCTTCGAGCGGCCCCGGAAGCGATTGGCGAGCAGTCTTTCATCTGGCTTCATGTACCGCTGTTCTTCGTCATTGTTTGGATGTCCAGGGAAGGGTCTGATGGGCTTTTCGCGCTGTGCCTGTCCTGCTTTGCCATCGTCCATGTCGGACTGCATTGGCTGTTTCGCAACCACCAGGCCAACGAATTCAACACCCTCAGTTCCTGGAGTCTGATCGGTCTGACGGGGCTGTTGGGCGCGCTACATCTGGCGGCGTCGCTATTAGTCTAGAGACCACCACTTAGGCTTCTTCACCAAAGGCCGGGTGAAAATGCACTTCGCCCTGAGGCACCGCCGCCTGAAAGGTCAGGATCATGAAGTTGCGTGCCGGTGCCTTGGCGTAGGTCAGGCGGGCGTCGTTTCGAAATCCGAACCGCTGATAATAATCCGGGTCACCGACAACAACGCATCCATCAGCCTTGCCGGCTTTCAGGCGGGCGAGACCGTTATGGATCAGCGTACTGCCTATGCCGCGGCGTTGCAGATCCGTCCGGGCGGCGACAGGCCCGAGGACAAACCAGTTGCAGGCTTCGTCGTTCACCGTGATAGGCGAGAACGCGACATGACCGACAAGCTCGCCATTCAACTCGGCGACCAGCGAAGGCGTCAAAGCCCCGGCAGATCGCAAGCCGTCAATCATCTCGGCTTCTGTGTCATCGCTGTAGGCCATCGGTTTGAAGGCCGCATAGGTCAGATCGCGGATCGTCTGATGGTCCTCGTCACGTTCCGCTCTGACGGTCAGTCCTGACAACTTGGGGCGAGACATCACGGTCAGACTGCTTCAATCGCCGTTCCGGTGTCTTTGTCCTTGCGCATGACGATCCATGTTCCGATGACGATCAAACCGCTGCCGATGATAAGACGCAGACCGGGAACTTCTGCGAACAGGAAGAAACCGTAAAACGCAGCCCACAGCAGGCTTGTGTATTCCAACGGGCCGAGTTTTGCCGCATGCGCGTGTTTGAACGCATAGGCCATGCAAAGATGGCCGCAGGTTCCCAGAAACCCGACGCCAAGAGTCAGCCAGAGCCATCCGCTGTCGAGCATAACGAATGGGCGGCCATCGAGCGGCAGCCCCAGAACGGTCAGCGCCAGAAAGGGTAAGGCGAGCAGAGCCGAAAACCCGGTTTGTAGAAGGATCATCGTTGGCACCGGGTCGCTCGCCGCGTGCAGGCGGGTCAACACCAGAGCGGCAGCATAGGCAAAGGATGCGACAGCCGCCGCGATATACCCTGAAAGAGCCCCTGAGAACCCGTCACCGAAGGCGCCGGACGAGATGACCCCAACGCCGGTCAGACCGATGAGGATGGCAACCCAGGTGCGCCCGTCCACCGGTTCTTTCAGGATGAGCCAACCGAGCAGCGCAATGTAGAGCGGTGCCGTGAAGGCGATGGCCGTCGCCTCGGCCAGCGGGATCACCGAGAGGGCGTAGAAGAAACAACCGGCAACAATGACGACCAACACGGATCGCTGGAAGCTGCGCAGAAGGCTCCGCCAGCTTGGCAACCCGACACGCCCCATCGCCAGCAGGCCGATGAACAAGATCAGAGCGAACAGAAACCCGGCGCTGTAGCGCATCACCAGGATCTGCGCTGTGCCGAACGTTCCCGTCATCAGCTTGATCCCAGCGTCCATCAGCGTCAGGATCGCAATTGCGATCAGCATGTAACCCATCGCACGGCGCTGCATTGACGCAAGGGCAAAAGGCACAGGTGGTGTCGCCGTCTGGGCCATCATGGACGCCTTCAACCGGTTGCGAATTGCCCCTTTGCGCGCGTGGAAAGGTGGCATAAGGTTTTGACCAAACAGTCAAAGCTTGCGGGTTCAAACGCTATAGAGCGCGTTGCGTCATGCCGCCACCCGTTTGCGTCAAAAAAGGGGAACCAGGATGCTTGATCATTCCGATGCGAACCATCCCGCTGCCGGCCATACGCCATTGTCCGCTCCGAACGACCTGGAAGCGTTCTGGATGCCCTACAGCGCAAACAGATCCTTCAAGGCTGCGCCGCGCATGATCACTGGCGCCAAAGACAATCATTATTACACGCCCGAAGGCCGGGCGATCCTGGACGGCACAGCCGGTCTTTGGTGCTGCAATGCCGGTCACTGCCGCGAGCCGGTGGTGGACGCGATTCAGAAACAGGCGGCAAGCCTGGACTTCGCGCCGACCTTCCAGTTCGGCCATCCGATTGCCTTTGAGCTCGCCTCACGCATCGCATCCGAGGCGCCGGACGGGCTTGATCATGTATTCTTCGCCAACTCAGGTTCGGAGGGGGTGGACACAGCGCTGAAGATCGCGCTTGCCTATCACCGCATGAAGGGGGAGGGCAGCCGGAGCCGCTTGATCGGACGCGAGCGTGGCTATCACGGTTCCGGATTTGGCGGCATTTCCGTCGGCGGTATCGTCAACAACCGCAAGTTCTTCGGTTCGATGCTGACCGGTGTGGACCACCTGCCGCATACCTACAACCGGTCTGAGCAGGCCTTCACCAAAGGCGAGCCGGACTGGGGTGTGCATTTGGCTGACGAGTTGGAAAGCATCGTCGCGCTGCATGGCGCGGACACCATTTCAGCGGTGATCGTTGAGCCGATGGCCGGCTCCACCGGTGTCTTGCCGCCGCCGAAGGGGTACCTGAAACGCCTGCGCGAAATTACCTTGCAGCATGGCATTCTGTTGATTTTCGATGAGGTGATTTCCGCCTTTGGCCGTCTGGGCAATGCCTTTGCCGCCCAGCGCTACGGCGTGATACCGGATATGATCGTCTTCGCCAAGGGCATCACCTCAGGCACCGTGCCGATGGGTGGTGTCATTGCCTCCGCCGATATCTACAACGCTTTCATGGACAACTCCCCCGAAGGGATGATCGAGCTCTTCCACGGTTACACCTATTCCGGTCATCCGCTTGCGTGTGCCGCCGCCCTTGCCACCCTCAACATCTATCGCGATGAGGGGCTCTATGAACAGGCGGCCAAGCTGGAACCGATGTTTGCCGACGCCGCACACAGCTATCTGGCCGACCTTGATCTGGTGCAGGATATCCGCACCTGCGGGATTGTTGCAGGCATCGATCTCGACCCCGTTGAAGGCAAGCCGACAGCCCGCGCTTTCGCGGCCATGAATGAGGCGTTCTACAAACAGGATATGATGATCCGCGTGACGGGCGACACCGTTGCCTTGTCGCCGCCGCTCACATTCACAGAAAGCGAGATCGATCAGACATTCAGTGGACTGAAAAAGACCTTGCAGGCCATAGGTTAAGCGTTTCTGCGTAGTTCAAAACGCGCAGATCACCTCTTACGTTCAGAGCCCATCCAACCTTGGTGAAAGGCGGGTTTACCCCGCGACCTGAATGCGCAAGCTTATCATTGCTGTTGTCGTGCTCGTCGCTGCCGGCGGCGGCTATTTCCTGTTTGCCAACCGGCCGATGCCGGTCAGTGTGGCGCAGCCGGTGCGTGGCGACATCGCCCACATTGTTTATGCATCCGGTGTGGTCGAAGCCGCAATCAGCGCTGATGTCACCTCCATCGTTGCCCAGCGCATCGTCGCCCATTGCACTTGTGAAGGGGAAACCGTGGCTGCTGGTGACGTGATCGTCGAACTCGACGACAGCGAGACACGTGCCCGGCTTCGTGAACTGGAAGCAAGAGCAGGTCTGCTGACCCAACAGGTCGAGCGAGCGACCAACCTGCTTGAGCGCGGCGTCGGATCGCGCCAGGAATTCGATCGAGCGGCTAGCGAACTGGCGGGAGCTGAGGCGGCTGTTGCTGCGCAGCGCGAAGTGCTCTCCCGGTACCGCATCACCGCTCCGATAGGGGGCCAGATACTTCGCCTGGACGCCGATGTTGGGGAGGTCGCGCAATCGGGCGACGTGCTGTTCACGGTCGGTCAGCCTCGACCTCTGGAAATTACCGCTGAGATCAACGAGGAAGATATCCCGCTGATCGAGGTGGGACAGCAGGCTCTGCTGCGCGCGGACGCCTTTCCCGATCGGGTTTTGGACGCCACACTTTCCAGCATCACGCCCAAGGGCGACAGTGTACTTAAAACCTACCGGGTACGCCTGGCACTGCCCGAAGACACACCCCTGTTCATCGGCATGAGTGTCGATGTGAACCTCGTGATCGAAAACCGTGAAGACCGGTTGCTGATTCCGTCCACGGCTCTCACCGATGCCGGTACGGTGTTCGTGCTTGACGGGCGTGAAGCCTTGGAGACCAGTGTTGAGCCGGGTTTGCGCGGCATTGCCTCTGTGGAGGTGATCAGCGGCCTTGATGATGAGGCACAGGTCATCGCGCCCATTCCTGAAGGCATGGTGGACGGAGCGTCCGTTCGGGCCACCAACCTCTGATGGGCGGCTGGCTTCTCCTTTTGGATTTGGCCATCACGCATGTTGTGGCACGGGGGCGGCAGACGCTGGTCGCCATTGCCGGAGTGTCGCTCGGTGTCGGATTCTCCATTGCCATGGCAGCGCTTCTTCATGGCAGCCAGGAAGACTTTGTCGACCAGCTCATCAATGCTATTCCCAATGTGCAGATCTCCGATGAACGCCGCGAGGCGCAGCGCCAGCCTGCCCAGGATGTCTTCGCCGATGCGCAGATCGAGAATCTGAGCCCTCGCGATGACCCCCGCGGCATTCGCAACCCGGTGGCAATGACCAGCGCCATCCGTGCCGTCGTTGACGGCAATGTGTCTGAAGCTCTGACCACCCAAGGTGTCATACGATATGCCGGTCGTGATACCGGCGTTTCCTTGTCAGGCGTTGTGCCCGAGCACGAGCTGAGCGTTTCCAAGATCGGCGGTGACATGACGGAGGGGTTGCTGACGGACCTCAACAACCGGGCTGATGCTGTCGTGCTTGGAGACAATTTGGTGCGCTCCATTAACGCCAAACTGGGCGATCCGATAACGGTTGTGTCCCCGTCGGGCGATGTCCACCGCTACCGGTTGGTGGGCATCTTCAACTCCGGCAACAACACCGCCGACAGTTCGACAGGTTATCTGCACCTGTCCACCGCACAGGTGTTTGCCGGACGACCGAACGCGGTCAACGACATTCGCATCGCGTTGAACGATCCGGATTCGGCGCCTGTGGTTGCCAGCTGGCTGGAGGCACAGTTCGGCTACAAATCGGTGTCCTGGCAGGAAGCCAATCAGGCTATCCTGGAGAGCTTCATCGTGCGCGACGTCATCATGTACACGGTCGTGGCGGCGATCCTGTTGGTGGCCGGTTTCGGCATCTACAACATCATCTCCACCATTACACATGAGAAGACCCGCGACATCGCCATCATGAAATCGCTCGGCTTTTATGAGAGGGATATGCGCCGACTGTTCGTGATGGAAGGTTTGGCCATGGGCATTGGCGGGTCTGCGCTGGGTGCAGTTCTTGGTGCTCTTCTGACGGTCGCGCTTGGTCAGATCGAATTTGTGAATCCCGAAAGTGACGATCCGATCACGATTCGTATGACATTTTCGGTGATTCACTACTCCATCGCGATCGGCATCGCTCTCGGCTCAGCCGTTTTTGCTGCCTACATGCCAGCCAGCAAGGCCTCAAGCCTCAACCCGGTGGATATCATTCGCGGGGCCACCTGATGGCTTTGCTGGAAGCAAAAAACGCAACGCGCATCCTCGATGAAACCATCAAGGTGACCTTGGTCGACAATGTCTCGATGACGGTGGGACCTGGAGAGTTCGTCGCCATCACCGGACCGTCGGGGTCGGGCAAATCCTCCCTGCTTTATCTGCTTGGATTGCTTGATCTTCCAACAGCAGGCGATGTGCTCGTGAAGGGCGAAGCAACCCACGACATGACCAGCGATGAGCGTGCCCGTATCCGGTTGCAGGAGCTCGGCTTCATCTTTCAGTTTCATTTCCTGCTGCCCGAGTTTACGGCCCGGGAAAATGTGATGCTGCCCATGCGTCGTCTGGCCAAGCTCCCAGCGCGTGCCCAACACGAGAGGGCTGGAGACCTTCTTGCGTCTCTGGGGCTGGAAGGTCACATCGACAAGCGGCCTGACCAGCTTTCGGGCGGCCAGCGGCAGCGTGTGGCCGTGGCGCGGGCGCTGGCCAATGATCCGGCGCTCATTCTGGCAGACGAGCCGACGGGCTCACTGGATTCCAAGGCAACCGAGCAGGTGTTCGGCATCCTGCAGAATCTCGTCGATATATCTGGCCGGACGATCCTGGCGGTCACCCATGATATGGATCTGGCGGCCCGCATGGACCGGCGCATCCATCTGGTTGACGGAGCGCTGGAGAGCGATGGTGCGGCAGCAGGCGCCTGACACCGGAAAAGTCTTATAGGAGCTGCACGCCGCCGCCCTTGCTTTCGACCGGCATTCACTGCGCCTCGTTGAGCGCGATGATGGGCCTGCCACAACAAATAATGGACTTAACGCTCCGTAATCTGTGGGCGAGTGTGGAAATGTGGCTTCTTCATGACTGCAAAGTTGGGGCATAGTCGCGACTGCGATCATGCACCGGGTTGATTCGCGTGCGTGCGGTAAAGGCGTTTTGATCACCGGGTGGAGTTTGCATGCGGCCCAACGTTGCCCTGATCTATGTTGCCATCTCTGTGATCGCGCTCAGCGTCGCAGCGATGCTCTATCGATTGACGCCAGTTCCTCTGGAGCTTGGTGTGACGTTTGCCGCGATCATCTTTTTCGCTTTGGCGACGCTGGATCAGGCGGTATCGCGCTCTGCCGATCAAAAAGCATTCCGTGAGCAGATGGAGATGAGCGACCACGCCCTGCAGGACGCGTTCAACGAAATCGACATGATCCGTTCACGGCTGGTGTCGCTTGAGACGGACACGCAGCAGGCCGTCGATGCGGGTGTTGCACCGGTTCACAGGGACCTGCAGGCCGTTGGTGCACTGCTGTCTCAGGTGACGGAGACAGTTGCTGATGCCGACCATCGCCTGGTCACGGTCGAAGAACAGATGAAGGGTCTGGCCTCAAGAGCATTGCGTCAAGGCAATACGCAAACTCCGCAGGCGCGCGCAGTTGGATCGCCGCCCATCAAACAGACGCCTGCCCCCTCCATAAGCGCCAGCTTTGAAAAGGCTGTCCAGGCGGCCAAGCAAAAAGCTCATTCCGGGGCAACCGAAACACATTTGGAGAAAGACGCCGAAGAGAAAGCCCGGCAGAAGACCGCTGAGGCCGCGAAGCAGAAAGCTGAAGAACTTCAGGCCAGACAGGAGGCAGAGGAACGCGCCAGGAAGGAAGCTGCAGCGCGTGAAGAAGAGCGCTCGCGGGCGCTTTTGAAGCGTGTCGCATCGGCTGTCGAAAATGACCGCATTGAGGTCGCTCTTCAATCTATCGTTACGTTGCCGCTGCGGCGAGCCCGCGCCTATGCGACCATTTTCAATCTGCAGTTGGAAGGCGCCGGTACCCTGGAAGCGCGCCATGCGGTGCCTGCGGTTGAAGCTGCTGGTGTCAGCGACGTCTATAGCAAGGGCATCGTGTTGCGCGCACTGGCGTTGGCTCAAAAGTTCGCCGCGCGCGAGTCGGCGTCCATGGTTTTCGTGCCGATCAGCGGTGCCGCGATCATGCAGTCGCGTTTCGCCGACTGGCTGGTCAAGAGGTTGGGCGACAACAAAGATTATGCTGACCGTTTTATCATTGAAATCGCCCAAAAAGACGTGCGGGAATTCAGCCCTATCGACTTTGAGCTTCTCAACACGCTGGCCGATCTCGGCTTCCGCATGAGCGTTACCCAATTGGAAGACGCCCGCACCGACCTGTTTGAGCTTTCCCGTTATGGCTTTCGCTATGCCAAGGCACCGGCGTCGCTTTTCCTGGGCAGCGATGCGGGTTCGAAAAGTGACATCCATCCTGAAGACCTGTCCGATCTTGCCGTCCGCAATGGCATGGATTTGATCGTTGATCAGGTGGAAAGCGAAGCGCAGCTTGTTGAACTTCTCGAATGCAAGCTGAAATACGGCCAGGGTAACCTTTTTGCCCGGGCGCGCGTGGTCGATGTAACGCCACACGCCGATGTGTTTGACCTCAACGAGGCTGCACTGAACGACAAGTCCAAGCAGGCCGTCGAACCGGTCGAGTCTGTCGACGAGTTAGCCAACACCGGTGAAGCGGACGAAACGCAGGTGTCCGCTGAACCCCTGGGCGACACCAAGCCGGCAAGGCGGCGGGCTTTTGTACGGTCACTGACGCCTGAGGTGGTTGCTCCGCCATCGACAGCCAACACATCATCGAGCACAAAGAAACCAGCCTCTAAGAAGGCGGCAACGGCAAAATCATCGTCGCGAACGGCAGCACGTCCGAGCACCTCCGCGGGGGCATTGAGCCGGACCGCCTAGGGTCCAAACCCCGACTGGACAAACGGAAAGTTGCCAAAACCCACAATGAGCACCAAAACACTGCCGCTGCGTGGCATTTCCAGTCTTGCGCCGAACTATACGGTTGTTTTCTCCGACATCTGGGGTGTTTTGCACAACGGTATCGCGGCTTGGCCCAGCGCTGTCGAGGCATTGAGCGAAGCGCGCCATGCTGGCCTTCAGGTGATCCTGATTTCAAATGCCCCCCGTCCGAACCCGCCGGTGCGCGACCAGCTCAGGGGCCTTGGTGTGCCGGATACGGCTTATGACAACCTCGTAACGTCTGGCGATGTCACCCGAAACCTGCTGGCCACCACCTATCGCGACGCCAGGGTCACTCATATCGGCCCTGAAAAGGATCGGCCTCTGGTCGAGGGACTGCCCATCGCGTTCACCGACGATGCATCGGCCGATGTCTGCTTGTGTTCGGGGCTGATCGATGACTCGACCGAAACACCGGACGACTATCGCGAACGTCTCGAAACGTTGGCAGCCCGCCAGATTCCCATGATCTGCGCCAACCCCGACAAGGTGGTCGAGGTCGGTGACCGTTTGATCTACTGCGCCGGCGCGCTGGCGGACCTGTATGAAGAACTGGGCGGCAAGACGATCATTCTCGGCAAGCCGTTTGCGCCGATCTATGAGGCTGCGCTGGATCTGGCCGGCAGGCCGCGCCTTGGGCAGGTGCTTGGATTGGGCGATTCTCTGCGGACGGACCTGCGCGGCGCCCATGATCAGGGTTTTGACTGCGTTTTCCTGACCGGCGGCATTCATGCCGGCGAGTTCGGCCCGACAACCATGCCCAATGGCAAACGCGTGGCAGCGTTCCTGGACGCATCGCCTTATCCCGCCAAAGGCTGGATGGCGCGCTTGAGTTGGTAACCTGGTTCTGTTGGCTCCAAATGAAAAAACCTCGGGCGGATGCCCGAGGTTTTTTCAATGGGCCGCTGTTCTGCAACCTGTCTCTGAAGATCAGTCGAACAAAGCGTCGATATCATCTTGACC